>NZ_CP012700.1:377858-690717 GCF_001307295.1 Sphingopyxis macrogoltabida
CGATGGCGCAGCGGCTGACCCCCGAAGTGTCGGGGTTCGAGGCGCGGCTCGCCGCGCTTTCGGCGGCGATTGCAACCGGGGAAAGCGCCGACGAGACGTTGCTGCGCGACCTGTCGGCGCTCAGCGCCGAACTCGCCGGCGTCGTCGCCGAGACGCGGTACCGGATGAGCGCGTCGCGCGCCTATTCGGAAATCTCGCACGACCGGCTCGCCAGCCTGCGCGTCGGGCGGGTGCAGGGGTATCAGACGCTGGCCGATTTCACCGACCGCCGCCTGCTGCCGGCGGTGCGCACCTGCATCTCCTTTTCGGCGCGGCTCGAGGACCTGTCGCAGCGGCTCGCATGGACGAGCTCGCTGATGCGGACGCGCGTCGATACCGCGCTGTCGCGCCAGAACCGCGACCTGCTCGCCTCGATGGATCGCCGCACCGACCTGCAGCTCCGGCTGCAACAGACGGTCGAAGGGCTGTCGGTGGTCGCGATCAGCTATTATCTCGTCGGGCTGATCGGTTATGCCAGCAAGGGTCTTGCGCTCGGCGAGGCGGGGCACGGCGTGCTGATGGCGATCGCCGTTCCCATCGCACTCGCGGTGACCTGGCTCGGGATGCGGCGAATCCGGCGGCAGTTTGCGCACGAATGATCGCCCGCCGAAACGATGGCATCGCCTATGTGTCGCCCACGCCGTTCGCGGGGGCGACACAAGCTTCCCTCAGAATTTCCCGGTGAGCGAGATAGTGAAGGTCCGGCCCGGCGCATAAGCGACCGATGCGGGCTGGCCGAACAGGTCGGCGTTCGCTTCGCTTGTCCCCAATACCCTCGACGCGCTGGTCAGCTTACGCGAGTCGGTGACGTTGAGGACCTGCAGGTTGACCGAGAAACCCTCGTTCAGTTCGATCCCGGCGCGCACGTCGACGAACGCCGTTTCGGGAAGACGATAGAAGGTCGAGCCTGTATCGCCCGGGAAGCTTCCGTCGAAAGCGCTCCGATAGCGGAGGCTGGCACCCAGATTGCCGCCCGCGGTGCCTGCGACCGGGAAATAATAGTCGGCGCGCAGCGCCCCCGCCCATTTCGACACATAGGGCAATTCGTCGCCGAGCGCGGCGCCGGTCGTCTGACCGGCGAGCAGCGACGTGATCTTGGTGTCGGTATAAGTGAGGTTGGCGCCCAGCGTCAGTCCGTCGACCGGCGAATAGCTGCCCTCGAATTCCGCGCCCATGCTGCGCGCGCTGCCGGCGTTGCCGATGACCGTGTTGGTGCCGTTGAAGAAATTGACCTGGATATTGTCCCAGTCGACAAAAAAGCCGGCAAGGCTGGTGCGCAATTTGCCGTCCATCATCGACGATTTGACGCCTGCTTCATAGTTCCAGGTGGTGTCGGGGTCGAAGCTCGTTCCCGTCGCGGTCGGGCCGCCGGGGCGGTAACCGCGTGCGGCGCGGGCGTAGAGCATGCTGTCGGCAGCGAAATGCCAGCTCGCGTCGAACGATGCCGTCCACACATCGTCGGAGGATGTTCCGCCGCCCGACGCCGGCAGCGCGCCGACGAGCACGAGGAAGCCGGTGCGGGCGCTCGTATAGGCCTGCTTGTTATGGCTGTAGCGGACCCCGGCGCCCAGATCGATCGTCGGGGTGATCGACAGCTTCGCATTCGCGAAGCCCGAATATTCCCTATAGTGGTTGATCGTCGTCACCGTCTGGTAATCGGCGAGCAGTCCGACGATCGGGGCAAGCGCCGGGGGCGGTGTCGCGCCGAAGTTGAAGGTCGAATTGATCCCGCTCAGATAATTGCTGTCCTGGTCGTCGTAAAAGAAGCCGACGAGCCATTCGAAGCTGCCCGAGGACGGCGAGGCGAGCCGCAATTCCTGCGTCGTGCGTTTCACGACCGGGCGCACCGGACCGGAGAATTGCAGGAAGGGCGCGAGGGCCGTGGTCGACGGCGATGCCCTGAATGCGGGCTGGAAAACGGTCGTCAGATCCGACTGGAGATCGACCTTGAAATCGGAATAGCTCGTCGTCGAACTCAGCGAGATGCCGTTTGCGAATTCATAGCGGATATTGCCTTGGAGGACATAATAGCGCGACCGCGAATAGCTGTCCGAATAGGCATAATCGGCATAGTCGCCGTATGTCGGTTCGAGCGTCTGCGCGTTGGCCGTCAAGGACAGGGTGCGGGGCGAATCATTGCGTGCATAGGCGCCGCTCAGGGTGATCGACAGATTGTCGGTCGGCTCGATGATCAATTTTGCCCGCACTCCCTTGCGGCTGTTGCCGCCGAGCGAATCGCGGCCGGTGCGCACGTCGGTGAGCGTCCCGTTTGTTGTGTCGTAAAAGCCGCTCACCCGCAGCGCCGCGACATCCTGGACGATCGGCAGGTTCACGCCGCCGCGCAGCACGGTGCGAAAGGGATCGTCCGCGCCATGCTGCCGCGTCGTCGACAGGTCGATGCTGGCATGGCCGCTGAAATTCGACAGGTCGGGCGCCTTGGTGACGAACTTCACGAGCCCGCCGAGCGTGTTCGCGCCGTACAGCGTGCCCTGCGGGCCGCGCAGCACTTCGACCCGCGCAAGGTCGGACGGGTCGAGATCGGGACTGAACACCGCGCCGAGCGCAAGGCCGGTACTCGCCCCGAACGGCGCATCATCGACATAGACGCCGACCGTGGGGCTCAAATCCTGCGAACCGGTGCTGAGGCCGCGGACGACCAGGCGATTGCTGTCCCCGCCGCTCGGCTGGACATTGAGGCCGGGGACATAGGCGCCGATGTCGGAAAGATTGTTCGCGCGGATGCGGTCGATGAACTGGTCACTGACCGCGCTCACCGAAGAGGGGACGTCGAACAGATTTTCCTCGCGCTTGTTGGCGGTGACCACGATCTCGTTGTCGGAGCCTGCCGGGCCGCTGTCCTGCGCGCTCGCCGGCGTCGCCGCGACGATGGCTGTCATGCTCGATGCGATGGCGAAAAATTGTGCTTTGGTCATTGGTCGTCCCCTCTGTTGTTGCGGACACGGGCAAGGATAGCGGCGCGCCGCTGCTTTCCTCCATCTTCGCTATTGTGTGTCGCCGGGGCGCCGCGCCGGCGGCGGGCGTCCCGGAGCGCGATCAGAAAGCGACCGCGTCGCTGTTGTTGCGGTTGTGCGACGCGGCGTGCAGCAGCCCCGTCTTCGGGTCGCGGCTGATCGCCACCCACTTGCCTTCGCCGCCCAGCCGCGCCTCTTCGAGCGGCATTTCGCGCCAGGCGTAGCCGGTACCGTCGAGGACCTTGTGATCGAAGCGCCCCTCGGGGACGACGAGCGTCGTCTCGCTGGTCGCGGGATCGACCGAGGGCAGGAAGAAATCGGGGGCGTTGATCGCGTCCTCGACCGTCATGCCAAAGCAGGTGACGTTGAGCAGCCCCTGGAAGGTCCGCTGGTGGAGACCCGCACCCATCGACGCGAAGGCGACCACGGGCACGCCGTCCTTGAGCAGGATGCCGGTTTCGGTCGGCGCCGGCAGCCGTTCGCCCGGGGTAACGCGGGCGATCGCAGCCTGCTGGAACGAGGCCGGGTCGCCGATCGAAATGCCGTCGACGAAGATCCCCGTCTTGCCCCAGTTCACGCAGTTGATCGAGTGGGTGATCGCCGCCATATTGCCTTCGCCGTCGATCGCGACGACGTCGTCCGAATGCATCGGTGTCGTCCGCTTCCACTTGGTGAAGGTCTTGCCGCCCTCGATCTGTTGCCACAGCGCGGCGGCGTGCGCCTTGGTCACGCGCGACGCGTCGCTGAAATCGATGCCCGGATAGATGGCGTTCTGCGCTTCCTTGGGGAACATCGAAATGCCGAAGAGCTGCGTGATCTCGAGCGCCTTTTTGAGCTGTTCGGACGACTTGGTCCAATGCCCGCCGCCGCACAGGCCCGCCGCGTCGGCGAGATTCTGCGCCTCGATGATCGAGAAGCCGCCGAAGTTCGGCGCCGGGCTGGTATGGATCGAATATCCGCCGCGCAGGTCGGCGACCAGCGGATCGGCCCAGATCACCTGATAATTTTTGAGGTCGTCGATTGTCATCTTGCCGCCATCGGCCTGGATCGCCGCGACGAGCTTTTCGCCCCATGCGCCGCCATACATGTAACCGGCGCCCTGCTGCGCGACCGCGCGCAGCGTTTCGGCGAGCTTCGGCTGACGAAACAGGTCGCCCTCGGCATAGGCCGAACCGTCGGGCTTGACGAGCGTTGCGCGGGTTTCGGGCAGGCGGCGGATGTCCTTGTCGCGGAATTGGAATACCGTTTCGAGCTGGGCGGTAACCGGCATGCCTTCTTCCGCAACGTGGATCGCCGGTTCGAAGATGCTCGCAAAAGGCAGTTTGCCGAAGCGTTTGTGCGCGGCCTCGACCCCCTTCATGAAACCGCCGACGAGTGCGGTGCGGCCGCTCGGCTCGCCCTTGCCCTGCAGCGCCTCGGTGCTCGAAAAGTCGATCGCGCCGGGGATCGACTGCGGGTCGGTTTCGCCCGCAACCGTGTTCCACTCGGCATTCATCGTATAGGTCTTGCCGCTCTTCGCCTCGTAATAGACGAGCGACATGATACCGAAATAGCTGATCGGGGCGCCCATGGTGAGCGCCACCTGGGTGAGCGCGGTGGTCATCGCGGCGTCGATCGCATTGCCCCCCTGCTTCAACGCCTCGAGGCCGGCGCGTGCGGCGAGGCCGCCATAGGCTACGGTGACCGCGCCCTGTTTTCCCTGAGCCGAACCGGCGGTTGTCCTGTCGACGCCCTGCGCCTTCATATAACGGGCATATTCGCCCGCGGGCCATGATTTCGGTGACAAATCAACATCTCCTCGGGTTGCCGCAAAGGCCTTTGCGGTGATGCCGAACGCCGACGTCGTTGCTATCGCGGTAGTGGCTGCGAAGGCGCCGAGCGCGGTTCGCCTGTCGATATTCATCTGGTGCTCCCTTCCTCATGGCGGCCACCGTCGCCCGATTCAGCGCGGTGACTCGAAATATGCATTACTGTCTTATATTATGCCTCCGGATGCAATCCTTCATTTTCGCCGCTTCGGTAGGGTTTTCGGAGGTCATTTCATGCTGAGAAAAATATAAATTAAACAGCGTTTTAAAAAATACATACACTCTATCCAGCTTGAATTGCGGCCTATTGCGGCGTTGGCGCTCGATCGGCGACGCCGGAGGGCTGCCGTAGACTCATCGGAAATTCGCAATAGACATATATGTATTAAAATGCATTATCACGGGAAAGGATGGGCGGTCCGCGAACGGCCGAGACGAGGAGGGCGAGGCAATCATGACGACACAGGCCGATGCGCGGGCAGCGCGCGAGGGATCCGCGTCGCATCCGGTCTTGAAGAGGCGCTATTGGGCGCTCGCGGTGATCACGCTCGTTTATGCGATGAACATCGCCGATCGCTTCGTGCTCTCCACGCTGATCGAGCCGATCAAGGCGGAATTCCAGCTCAGCGACGCGTCGGTCGGTTTCCTGACCGGGGTCGCGCTCGCCATATTCTATACCGCGGCAGGGCTGCCGCTCGGCGCGCTTGCCGACCGCGTCAACCGGCGCAACATGATCATGTGGGCGCTTTCGGTCTGGTCGCTGTTCACCGCCGCCTGCGGCATGGCGCAGAATTTCTGGCAATTGCTGCTCGCGCGCATCGGGGTCGGGGTCGGCGAGGCGGGGGGCACGCCGCCATCGCATTCGATCCTTGCCGATTATTTCAGGCCGTCGGAACGGATCATCGCCATGTCGGTGTTCGCGCTCGGCATCGCGATCGGGTCGGGGATCGGGGGTATCGGCGGCGGCCTGCTTGCCGAGCGCTTCGGATGGCGGCACGGCCTGATCGTCTTCGCTTTCGCGAGCATTCCCGTGCTCCTTCTCCTGCTGACCGTCCGCGAGCCGCAGCGCGGTGCGAGCGATGTCGCCGCGGCCGCCGCCAAGGCCCCGGGTATCGGTGAGACGATCGCCTTCATCCGTTCGCAGCGCGCGCTGGTCCACGTCATCGCCGGCGCGACGATCGCCACCTTCTCGGGCATGGGCCTCGTCTGGTGGACACCCGCCTTCCTCGCGCGCTCGCACGGCTTCAGCGTTGGCGAGGCGGGGTTCGAGGTCGGGATGATGAGCGGCGTCGGCGGCGCCGCCGCGCTTGTCGCCGCGACGCTGGTGACTTTCAAGCTCGCCCGCATGGCGCCGAAATGGCAATGCCATTTCCTCGCCTGGGTCACGCTTCTGATCACCATCCCGGGCGTGCTCGCGCACAGCGTGAGCGACAAGGCTATGGCGCTATGGCTGCTGTGGCTCTTCATCCCGTTCACTAACGTCTATGTCGGCCCGATGCTGGCCTTGCTCCAGAATCTGGTGCGCCCCGACATGCGCGGCGTTACCGTCGCGGTGGTGCTGTTCACTGCGAACATCGCCAACCTCGCGATCGCGCCGCAGTTGATCGGCATCGCGTCGGATCTGATCGCGCCGCATATCGCCGATCCCGCGCAATCGCTGCGTATCGCACTCGCCTTTGCGGGGCTGACCGGGATCTGGGCCGCGCTTCATTTCTGGATGGCGATCAAGTCGCTCCCCGGCGACCTCGCGCGCGCCGGAACGCTTTGATGTGGGATGTCGGTTTGGGGGTGGGATTACGCCATTCCCCTCCCTTTTAGGGAGGGGAGACAATCGGCCGGAAACCGCCTTCTCTTTGATCGTCACCCCGGCCGCTGCGAGCCGCTAAGCCGCCGTATTTTACCCCAGCCGGTTCTTGACGATCTCGCCGGCGCGCATGATCAGCGGTAGCGCCTCGCCGTTCCGCGCGAGCAGGCCGATGTCCGACAAGGGATCGCCGTCGACGACGATCAGGTCGGCGTGGGCGCCCGCGGCGACGCAGCCGAGCTTGCCTTGCATCTGCAGCACTTCGGCGCCGATCGACGTGGCCTGCCGGAGGATCTCGAGCGGGGTGAATACCTCGCTGCGTATCGTGAATTCGGTACACTGGCGCGTATAGGTGTCGCCGAGCAGGTCGGTTCCGAAGCCGATCTTGACGCCTGCCTGCCGCATCCGGTCCATGCCCGACAGGGCTTCGCCGAAGACCTCGTCGAGCTTTGCCTGGCTTTCGGGCGGAAAGCCCATCTGCGGGCCAAGCTCGCGCAAGGCGAAGATGATCGCCATCGTCGGGACGATGAAGGCGCCGCGCTCGGCGACGAAGGCGGCGGTTTCGTCGTCGATGAGTGTGCCATGTTCGATGCAGCGCACCCCGAATTCGACGCAGCGCCGGATCGCGCTCGTCGGATGGCAATGCGCCGAGGCATAGCTGCGCCGTTCGATGCATTCATTGACGATCGCCCGGACCTCGTCCTCGCGATACTGGTTCATCCAGATCGGGTCGGTGGGCGACGCGACGCCGCCCGACCCCATGATCTTGATCGTATGCGCCCCGCGCCGATATTCTTCGCGGACCGCTGCGATGCAGGCATCGACGCCGTCGGCGACGACGGTCAGGCTGTTCGCCTGACCGCATTGGCAGAAGCCGCCGCCATGACCATGGCCATCATGGCTCATCGGCCGCATATCGCCGTGGCCGCCGGTCATCGACACGATGCGCCCCGCATAGAGAAAGCGGGGGCCGCGAATGAGGCCTTCCTCGATCGAGCGCCACAGCGACCAGTCGCCGCCGCCGATATCGCGCACCGTGGTGAAGCCGCAATCGAGTGCATGGCCGAGCATGCGCACGGCATGCGCGGTGCGGTGCGCAGGGCCCATCGCATCGACGCGCTGGACGTTCACATCGGAGATATAGGCATGGATATGCAGATCGATCAGCCCCGGCATCAGCGTGCGGCCGCCGACATCGATCCGCCGCGCGCCGTCGGCGGCGATCGGGCGCTCGGACACCTCCTTGATCGTGCCGCCTTCGATGGCAACCGACATGCCCGTCGGGCAATCGGCGTTGGTGCCGTCGAACAGGCGGGCGTTTTCAAGGATCGTAATCGTCATGGCCATCTCCGTGTTGGCAAATTTTCCCGCAGGGGCATTGCTATATTTCATACATAAGTGTCATAAATTGCCGGCGATGCAATAGGGTTTGCGATATCTCGGCGAAACGGCAATGCGACCGCGTGCTCGATTTTGGTTGGACGGTCCATGTTTCCCGTGAGAGGACAGGGAAGGAAACGGATGATGCGACAGGAGAATATGATGCGCCTAGCTTTTGCCTTGCTGCTGTTGCCGGCGCTGCCGCTCGTCCCGTTCCATACGCCCGCGTTCGCACAGACGGTGCAGTCGGGGGCGGAGGACGCGGCGCTGCTCGAATTTCTCGACCGGGCTTATGACGAACAGGTGGCCTTGCGTCCCGAAACGCAGACCGTGCTCGGGTTCAAGACCGATTACGACCGGCTCGACGATTATACGGACGCCTTTGCCTTGCGCGAGCAGGCGCTCGCCGAGCGGCAGCTCAAGGACATGCAGGCGCGGTTCCGTCCCGATCGATTGGGCGAACGCGCGCGTGTCAGTTATCGCCTCTTCGAATATGAAGTCGAACGCGGCCGCGAATCGACGCGGTTTCGGAAACTGCGCTTTCCGGTGACGACGAACGGCAGTCCCGCGGGCGAGATTCCCGTCCTGCTCATCAACAACCACAAGATTGACACCATTGCCGACGCCGAGGCTTATATCGCCCGCCTGCGCGATACCGATCGCGTGATGCGCGAGGTCGCGGCGCTGATGCGCGAACAGGCGGCGGCGGGAATCGTGCCCAACAAGGTCAATTTCGCGCCGGCCCGCGCCGACGCGCGCCGGGTGGTGACCGGGGCGCCGTTCGACGACGGCCCCGATTCGACGCTGATGACGGATTTCCGCAAAAAGGTGGCCGCTCTCGACGCGCCGGCGGCCGCGAAGGACAAGTTGCTCGGCGACGCGCGCGACGCGTTGCAGGGGCCGTTCCGGCGCGGTTACGAAGCGCTCTTTGCCGTGCTGGACGAAATCGAACCGCAATCGAAGGGTAATTTCGGCGTCTGGAACCTGCCCGACGGCGCGGCCTATTATGCCGATCAGCTCAAAAGCGCGACGAGCACCAGCCTGACCGCCGATCAGATCCACACGCTCGGCCTCGAACAGGTGGCGAAGATTCGCGGCGAGATGGAAGCGATCAAGCGCGAGGTCGGCTTCGAGGGGACGCTCGAGCAATTTTTCGATCACATCCGCACCGATCCCCAGTTCAAATATGCGAATACCGAGGCTGGCCGCGAGGAGTATCTGCGCGATGCGCGGGCCGTGGTCGCTTCGGTAATGGAGGCAGCGCCGCGCTATTTCAGCGTGTTGCCGAAGGCGGCGCTTGAGGTGCGCGCGGTGGAGAAATGGCGCGAGGGAACGGCACCCACCGCCTTCTATAACCAGCCTTCGGCCGACGGGTCGCGGCCCGGCATCTATTACGTCAACCTCGTCGACATGAACCAGACGCAAAAGGTGCAGGTGGCGGGCATCGCCGCGCACGAAGGCGCGCCGGGACATCACTTCCAGATCGCGCGCCAGCAGGAACTTGAAGGGCTTCCCAAGTTCCGCAAGTTCGGCGGTTATGGCGCTTATATGGAGGGGTGGGGACTCTATTCGGAGCGGCTGGCGGACGAGATGGGGGTGTATAAAACCCCCTATGACCGCTTCGGCATGCTGTCGCTCCAGGTGTGGCGGGCGATCCGCCTCGTCCTCGACACCGGCATCCATTCGAAACGGTGGACGCGCGATCAGGCGATCGCCTATTTCCGCGCCAACAGCTCGGTCTCGGACACCGATATCGCGCGCGAGGTGGACCGCTATTTCAACTGGCCGGGGCAGGCGACGAGCTACATGGTCGGCCAGCTTCGCATCGCCGAGCTGCGCAAGCGCGCCGAGCGCGAACTGGGGCCGCGGTTCGACATCCGTGAGTTCCACGAAGCGGTGCTGAGCGAAGGCGCGCTGCCGCTCGACCTGCTCGACGAACAGGTCGGCCGCTACATCGCCGCGAAGCAGAAGTGATGCAGCGGCGCCGGGGCTAGCGGCGCCGGTAGCGAAAATACCAGATTTCATGCCCCTATTCAATTAAAATATTGTAAAATATAGATTTTATGGGGAATAATCCCAGTGGTAATCCAACCAGCAATCACCCAGCAATCACCCAGCAATCACCGGATTCTAGGGCGTAAAAACCTCGTGCCCACGGCACAAAGGCTCGCGTCGATGGTGACACGCCTCGAAGAGGAGACCCGGATCGGCAAGGGGGGGACCCTGGCGGCGCAGCTGTCGCGGCTCGACCTGATCGTGCTCGACGAGCTCGGTTATCTGCCGTTCGCCCGCTCCGGAGGGCAGTTGCTGTTCCACCTCAACAGCAAGCTTTATGAGCGCACCAGCGTCATCATCACCACCAACCTCGCCTTCGGCGAGTGGCCCACCGTCTTCGGTGATCCCAAGATGACTACGGCGCTGCTCGACCGCGTCACCCACCACTGCGATATCATCGAGACGGGCAACGACAGCTGGCGCTTCAAAAACCGCAGCTGACCGCCACCTTCGGCGCCTTCAAAAATCTATCTTGCGCTGCGCGCGCCTCCGGTCGGGCTACGCCCGCCCTCCGCCGCACGCAGCGCAAGGCGACCCTCAACTAACCAGCATCATATCCGAAAAAGGGGTCCCTCTTCGACGCCGATCGGGGGTCCCTTTTGAACGCCGTTTGACATCGCTGGCTTTCCTCCCCGGTCCTGACGAGATCGCGCGGTCGAGCAGCGCCGTAGTCATCTTGGGATCACCGAAGATGATGGGCCAGTCTGCTAACGCGGGGTTTGTAGTGATGTGCACACTGAAGCGCTCATAGGCCTTGCTGATCAGAGGGAGCAGCGCCCTCCCTTCGTCTGAAGGGCGGATATCCAAGCTTATCGAGCAGCATCAGGTCGAGCCGTAACAACTGCTTTGCCAAGGTCCCGATCTTGCCGGCCCAGGTCCCTCTTAGCGGCGTGTTGCCATTTCTGATGTGGCGGATGCTGCGTTTCCGGCGCGGACAAGTCTGCCGGCAAATCAGGATCGAGCGCTTTGCGGGGTGCGATCAAACTTCATTTTCCGATCAATCAGCCCAACTCAAGGGGCGAATTGAAAAGCAAACTGGGCGAAAACGTTATTATATTGACAATTATGACCACTTGGGGGATTTATGCCTGAATGCTGGCGCAGACCAGTTGAAACTATGCGGGTTTCGGGGCTGGCTTGAGCTAGTCGACGGGAGGATGGAAAATCATATATTTTTGAAGATTTTAGCCGGGTGTGCGGCGCCTACCGCTTAGCCGCTGGGCACGCTGCATGTCTGCGCCTCAAAGATCACAGCCCGCAAAAATAAGGATGCGCGCCGAGACGCGCGAATGGGAAGGGAGAGACTGAAGTGATTAATCGATCAAACCAGCTTGCCACAGTGTCCGCGTTGGCAATGGCGGGCATCATGCTCGGTGTATCGACGTCTGCCAGCGCGGCTGACACTATCGAGGGAAGCGAGGCGCCAGCAAGCCGTGATGCCTCGGCCAACACCGATGGAAGTTCGACGGGGCTAAACGAAATTATTGTGACAGCTCAGAAGCGGTCCCAGAATCTCCAAGATGTTCCTGCAGTAATTAACGCGCTCGACGCGGGCATGATCGAGGATCGCCAGATTGGCGGTCTTGAAGAGCTTCAGGGGGCGGTTGCGGGCCTCAAGTTCGACCCTGTTTCCGGCAACTCCAACATTTCCATTCGCGGCGTCGGCACCACCTTCACGACCGGCGCGGGCGAAAATTCGGTCTCCTTGCATCTCGACGGCGTCTATCTTTCGAGCCCTCAGGGCGCTGGCCTCGGCCAGTTCGACCTTGGCGGGATCGAAGTGCTGCGTGGCCCGCAAGGGACACTTTACGGCAAGAATTCCACGGCGGGTATCGTCAACTTCATATCGGCGGCGCCTACCCGCGAGTTCGAAGCGGGCGTTACGGCGGGCTACGGGAATTATGACGACCTCAAAGGCTCGGCTTATGTCAGCGGCCCGCTTAGCGACGGAGTGCGCGCGCGGCTCTACATCGAAGGTGGCCAACGCGATGGCTATGTCAAGAATCTCCAGACCGGCCAGGATCTCGACGATCTGCGCTACATCGGTGGCCGTTTCGGTATCGACGCCGACGTGTCGCCCGGGTGGGATATGGAAGCGCGCCTGACCTACCGGCGCGAAGCCAGCAACGGCCCGGTGCGTCAGCCCTATGACCTCAACCGCCTGTCCTTGCCGATCCAGGATACGATCGTCACCCCTCGCCGGTTGAACTCACCGCTCATTTTTGACGGCAATCGGTCCATCGCGCTGGCATCGCTGAAAAACACGTTCGATCTCGGCGGCAACGTAAATCTTGTCTCGATCACCGGCGCTTCTCGCCTGCGCGTCAATTACAATTCGCTGGACTCGTTGGCGCAAGGAAATCCGAATGACCCGATCTTTGCAAATCTGACCATTCCGATCGCCCAGGGTGTCCGGGTTTCGACCTTCTCACAGGAATTCAACCTCAAGGGCGACAGTGGGCCGGTGGACTGGCTGGTGGGGGCCTTTTACTATAATGAAATCAACCGAACGACCGGCTCAGTTACCCTCGACGGACGGCTGCTTGGCAGCCCGTCCGCACTCATCCGTGTGTCCAACGGCCGCTCGAAGCGCGAAAGCGCCTCCATATTCGCAGATGCCACGATCAGCGTGAGCGACGCTACCCGGCTGTTTGGTGGCGTCCGGGGTCTTTACGAGCGGTCGCAAAATGATCTGTTGGTGACGTTCCAGCTTCCCGGCGGCACGGTCGTTCAGACCGATTGCAGTCCGGGCGCACCGCTTCAGCGCGTGACCGACTGGTCGGCTACGGGACGCATAGGCCTGCAGCATGATCTGTCGGACGATGTCATGGCCTATGGGCAGTTGTCGCGTGGGTACAAGTCCGGCGGCTTTTCCAACAGTACCTGCGGCAATCAGTATAAACCGGAAACGGTCAACGCCATCGAGACGGGACTCAAGACGCGGTTTCTTGACAGGCGTGCGACGCTTAACCTCTCGGCCTTCTACTATGATTACAAGAATATCTCGGTCGAGCAGTCGACGATATTCGGGACCAATGTCGTAGGCGCTCCGAAAAGCGAGATCTACGGGCTGGACATCGACGGGCGGCTGCAGGTCAATGATATGCTGAGCTTCGATGGCAACGCGAGCTTCGTACACAGCGAATATAAGCGCTTCCTGTCGACGGGTGGCGCGATCTTTGGCGAGCCCGATGGTACCGATTTGGCGGGACGGGCTCTCAACAAGGCTCCGGGTGCGTCCGGTACGATCGGCACGCAACTCGAATTTCCCGTCGGTTCGGGCAAGATCACGCTTCGCGGCGAGGCCTATTTTACAAGCGGATACCGCCTCCGCGAATATAATGATCCCTCGCTGCGGCAGAAGGCATATGAACTGTATAATGCATTCGTGACGTACGAACCCAATGATTTGGTCACCGTGCGTGGCTTTGTCCGGAACATCACCAAGACAAATTATATCCAGGGGACTGTGGTGCAGCTCAATGGGGTCACGGGGGTCTATAATCCGCCACGCACCTATGGTGTGGAACTGGCACTGAAAATCCGCTGAGGCACCAGGGCCGGCCTGCGGGCCGGCCCGTCGCCGAAGAATATTGAACACGGAAAGTTGATTTGAAATGAGTGCGGAAACTGAAGAATTGCAGGGGTTCTACGACAAGTCGGTCGCGGCTGCGAAGTCGGGCTACCCGGAAATTGACGCAGATCGGCTGGCAGCCTTCATTGCTGCGCAGCCCGGCATCGAACCCCCCGTCACGCTCAGCAATTTCATTGTCCCGCAATCATCCGGTGCCAGTAACGGCATTCTGTTGTTCACGGCCGAGTTCGGGCGGAGCGGCGAGCGTCGCCGGGAAGACATGGTCGCGCGTTACGCACCTGGCACGACCATGATCAAGCAGAAGAGCTTTTCTGACGAGTTCCTGACTCTCGTCGCGGCATACAAGCGCGGTCTGCCCGTGCCCGAGCCGCTATGGCTTGACGCGGACGGTTCCGCTGTCGGCTATCCGTCTTTCGTCATGGCGCGGATCGAGGGCACGCCTCCCGCGTCCGCAATGTACTCCAAGGGGCCGCTCGCCGACGTCAGTCCGGAAGCGCGCAAGGCGATGATGCTCGAGGCCGCTGGCTTTCATGGTCGCCTGCGCCGCGAGGCGATCGGACGCGACGAACTGCCGCATCTGCTCGCGCGCGGAAGCGGTGAAACCGATATCGAACGCGAACTCAACTGGTTCCTCGCGGAAGCAAGGCTAAGCTCCGAGCCGGACGATCCGAAGCTCGAGCCCATCGTCGAGGCTCACCGCTGGATGGTCGCGCACCAGCCAGCCGTTCGCGAGGGAACGCTTGTACAGGGCGATTCCCAGATCGCGAATGTGATGTTTCGCGACGGGCGGCTTGCGGCGGTGCTCGATTGGGAACTCGCCTATCTCGGCCATAATGAGGCCGACCTTGCGCTCATCGTCTTCCTCACCGAGACGATGAAACAGCTCGACAAGCATGTCGACGGGACACCGACCGAGGCAGAATATCTTGCTCGGTTCGAGGAAGAGGCCGGCGCTCCGGCGGAACATTATGACTTTTTCAAACTGTTTCCTCTCTTCAAGACGCAGTGCATCCTGCTATCGGGGCGGAGCTTCCAGCCAGCCTTCGAACAGGTCTGGACCTATTATCTCGCCCACCTTCATGCCGAACTCGCCAACGCGAAACGCATATACGGCGATTGACGCCGCGGATCGGGGCATGGCGGACAGCACCCGGCCACAATGGACAGGGACCGCGCAGCTTGCCAGCTGCGCGGCCCCTCTATCATTAGCATCGGGTCCGGCACTTTCGCGCATTCTCAAACGCGATTGCCGGCTGGGCGTCGCCGTGCCGGCGCCTTTTCCGGGCGCCGGCAACCCACGTCGATTCAAATAATATAATCCTCGGCCTTGCTGAGCCCCTCGGCAATCGCAAGAAAACTGACGTCCGCCTGGTTCGGGATATATGAACCCCGGCCAGGATTCGTACACATTTCGAGATCGACGAACCCTGTTTTCCCGCCATATTCAAAGGTCGAGATATTGTCCTGCGAGAATGTGCCCATCGCCGGCAGAGGTGTGAGGAACCCCTGAACGACCTTGGATTCGATCCTGAGCTGCTCGCCGGACTCAAGCGTCATGATGCCGATGCTCCCGAGCGGAGTCAGGCCATCATAATCAAAGGTCACGGCAACCCGCAGGTTGGTGATCGCCTCCTGCTTGCCGTTGCGATCGACGAAGCCCATTGTCATCGGGGTCGTTTCGTTGAAATCGAGAAAGAAGCCCGCGAAGCTGAGTTCGGAACCACAGGTGCCGGTATACATGCGATATCGATGCATCATGGGCGCGCTGTCGCTGCGCTTCCCCCATGACCGGTCGCGATGGGCAAGAGCGTCAATTTCATATTCATTGTCGCCAATTCGGACTTTCCCGCGAATGCGGCCGCCGCATTCGAGGTGACCATCGGAATTGGTAGCTTCTTCGAAATGCTCTGTATTCTTGCCCGACGGCCAGTTGCGCGGTGTATAGAAGCTCTCGTAAAATTCGATATCAGCCGAAGACTCAGGCTCGTCCCAGGTGTAGCGCATCCTGCCGTCGCCGAGAGCCTCGGCCGTGTGGCTGCCAACGACCTGCTTGCGGGACTGGCGCGCGTCCGCACCTAATTTTACCTCGTTGCGCGGGGCGCTGTTGAGGACAAAGCGTTCACCGCCCGTCTTGAAGACGAACAGCATCAGCTGGCCCGTGCCCTTGTTCGGCTTCTGGCCGATGCGATGGAAGCCTCCCACGCCCAATTTGACATCATAGAACCAGTAGCAATCGCTCTCCTGCCAGCTAGGTTCGTCGCTGAACTGGTGCGGGCAATCCCAATGATCCGAGAACACGGCTTCCATTACCTCAATCCCTTCTTTTCTGTTTGTAATGACTAAAGATCACGCCCCCGCACCGGCCATGCCATTGACCATCGCCATGAAACCTTCGCCCGGCGATGCGTCCGGCATACCGAGTTTGCGCGCCATCAGCATCGTCGCGGGATTGTTTGTCAGCACGTCCGTCCCCGCTGGCATCCGCCCTTCGCCGACGAGGCGATCCGAGAAGCGAATTCCCACGATGTTCATGCGGAACCAGGCGAGCATCGAATAATAGTCCAGATCGGCAACCGGCCGACCGCGTTCGGCTTGGTAATGGGCGATGATCTCGGCGCGGCTTGGCAGACCCTCGAGCCGCGCTACCCCCGACAGCGTCGAGAAATTTTCCTCGGCCTCGAGCCACCATGCGAGATCTGCTTCGCCGGGACCGAGGGAAGCCATTTCGAAGTCGATCAGGGCTGCTACGCTGAGGTCGGGTCCGAACATCATATTGGCAGGTGTCGGATCGCCCCAAAGGACGCTGACATCGGTGTCCCGGGGCTTGTTTGCCATGAGATAGTCGAGGGCGGCGTCGGCAACTTCGAGCCGGCGACCAGCTTTGGCCCAGATATACCAGTCTCTGGTCCAGGCAAGGAACTGATCGATGCCGGGTTCGCCCCGCTGGCGGTCGTCCAGAAAGGAAAAGCCTTGCCGCCAGTCGATCCGGTGGAGCCGCGCCAGCGTTCCGATCGCTCGCAGCCATATGTCGCGTCGCTGTTCGATCGGCAAATCGGCGAGCCACCCTTCGACGTTATAATTCGGCACCTGGTCAACGACCCGTCCTTCGATCGCCTCCATCACGAGGAAGGGGCTCCCGATCGGCGCCGGGTCGGGTTCGACACCGAGCGCGCGCGGGGCAGGAATATGGGGGTGGAGCGCGAGCGCCTCCATCATCCGGTGCGGCAGCCTGATATCGGCGTCCAGGAAAAGGTCCGTCCCGGCGAGTTGTCGCCTGATGACGAGTGCGCGTTCACGATGTTCGCCATCGGCTTCATAAGCCATGGTAGCGAACATCGTTTCAGCGGAGTTACCCGTGCCGCTGGGAAAACGCAGGGGCGACAAGGTCAGGTCGCCCAGTTCGGCGAATTTCTGCCGCAGCCAGGCCCGAAGGCCTTTCCGCATCGCCTCGCGGTCGATCGTCTGCGAGCCGCTCATGGATGATTCAACCCGGCCCGGCTGCGGTAAAGACCGTTGTCGAGTCTGCCGCTCGCCACGAAGGTCGGACGATCGGTTCCATTGCGTGGGTTCAAGATCGTGTCGATGAGGCCACCGCCCGTGCGATTGCCGCAACGTATTGTGCATGGCATCGCCATCTCGAAATGCTTCTGACCAAGTTCCAGCCAGACATTGCCATATCCTTCGGCCTCGAAAGTCAGCCGGCCAAATTTTTCCGAAACGGCCACGACGGTTCCGCCCCGATTGGATAGCCCGTCAAATGCCATCAGCACGGACGCATCCTCGATCACGGCGGTGTCCACTTCGCCATCCTTTACGATATAGCCGAAAAGACTTTCGAGCCCGGAGCGCATACGCCCGCCGCCGAAGCCAAAAGAAAAATCCTCACCAAGCGAGCCCACGAGCCACCAGGCGGCAGACATGTCGGCATTGGGGTTATCCATGTGCCGTGGGCCCCAGCTATGGTCGCGATAGGTAAAGCCCGAAATGGCGCGCTCGGGCTCGTCGCCGATCCGAACGGACCCGGAAAAAGTGCCGCCGGCCTGGAGATGATTGGCTGCCATCACGCGGCTCGTTTCGTTCCGCATGCCAGTGAGGTCCCAGAAATCATAGGGTGCGTGCACATCGCGGACCTGGATATCGAGATCGACATTCTCGTCGCTGGCACGCCACCGGCTTGAGCGGACGCCGAATGTGGCGGACTGGAAACCATCGGCATGGAACGTGTCGACGGACCGGTCGGCTTCGCGAAGGGGAAGCCCTTCAGCTGTGCGGGAATAGTTGAGCCCGTTACGCGAGGTCACGCCAAAGCAGGACCGGGTAAGGCCGAGGTTCGGTTGATGGCCGATCCGGATGAAGCCGCCGATTTCCTGGGAGGGATCGGCCCAGCCAAGGACAATGCTTTCCTGCCATTGCGGATCTTCCCCAGGATCGTGCGGAAGCTCGACATCATCCGGCAGCGGTGACAGTTTCGAAATTTCCATGGCCTCGTCCCTTCATTGCGCATTGCGCGCGATTCCTCGAAACCCGGGAAATCGTTCGTTCATTAATTACTCATCTAATTATATTTTCTTTCCGCCGTCAACAGGGCTGCTGCTGCGGCGGGTTTAACGGTGCGTTGCGGCGGAGGAACGGGCAGCGGGCACGCGCCACGAATTTTTTAGGTATTCAATTAATTATCCGTTGACTTTCGCTGCTCAATCGGCCCGATGGTGCTTCGCCCTCGTTGCGGGAGCGTCGTCTGCGGTCACGAAACATGGCACAATCGTTCGAGCACCGCGGATGATCGCCCGAGGATCCCGCCTGGGCGATGGGCGCCAACCTGCGGTCGAGAGCCGGCCGCGCGGCAGAACAGAAACGGGAGAGTCATGTCGGAACTCGATGTCGATCAGATTGGCGCAGCTATCGTCAAGCATCAGCGTGGTGCGCGGTTCGCCGAAACCACTCCCGATCAATGGGGCGACCGGCTCATGCAGTTTATCGGCGCGCAGGCGGGAGTCTCGGACGTCCGAGTCGCCAACGTGCGCGAAGTCGGCACAGCTGCGGGTGGTTCGAACGGAACTCTTCTGTTCGAGGCAAGCTGGACCGAAGACGGCGAGCCGCGCTCGTCGGGTCTCGTCTTGCGTTTCATGCCGACGCGCGGCCTGTTCCACGCCTATGACGTCACCGCGCAGTTCAACCTGCAGCGCGCGCTTGAAGCCACCGATGTGCCGGTTCCGCCACAGATCTGGCTCGATCCGGACGGCAACCTTCTCGGTCGCCCGGGCTATGTGATGGGAATGGTCGAGGGGGCGAGCGCGCCGATGACCTGGATGACTTCGGGCATCATCGCCGACGCTGAGCCGGCAGCGCGGCGCGAGATGCAACTGGGCTATCTCGAAGCGCTCGCGCGCGTGCATGCGCTGGACTGGCGGGCGCTCGGGCTCGAATGGCTGGAAAAGCGCGCGGCGGGTGCGCGTCCGATCGAGCGCGAGGTAAATTGGTATTGGGATTCGCTCGAATATGCCGACTGCAAGCCCTATCTCGAAGCGCTGCGACCGCTCCGGGATTGGCTCGTCGCAAATGAGCCGGCCGACATTGATACGGTCCTGTGTCATGGCGACGCGAACTTCGGCAATTATCTCTATCTCGGGACTGCGGTGTCGGCCGTGGTCGATTGGGAGATGAGCTTTCTCGGGACGCCCGAATGCGATGTCTGTTTCACGCATATGGGCGACCAGATCATCCAGAATGATGTCCCGGCTCTGGAAGGGACGCTGAGTTATCAGCAGCGGATTGCAGAATATGAGCGACTGTCGGGGCGCAAGCTTCGCAACATGCCCTATTTCGAGCTGTTTACGGCCTATCGGCTGGCGGTCATCAACGTGCTGACGTTCCGGCATTTCCCGGAGCCCATATTGCGCCAGTTGTTGCCAGTCATCGAACGCGGGCCGAAGATCGCCGCGGATTTGGCCGCCAGGGTCGGACTGGAGATTTTGCTGCCGCCGTCGGGCACGATCGACTGAAATTTAGGGTCCACTTGTTCGCTCGACCCCGAGCGTCCTCTCCGCACTGCGACGCTCGCGAGATCGCGAGTCCTTGCGGCTGCGGCGACCGCAGCAGTTACATACGCGGTCGCCTGCCTTTTTTAGCGGAGCCAGGAGGGGTCAAATCCCCGCTGGGAAATTCCGTCGTTCGTGTTGGCGAGAAAGAGGTGCGACACCGCCTGATTGCCGCGATGGGCATTATCGATCATGTTGAAATCGCACACGCCCTCCAGGCCTTGCCACCTGGGGATAGACAGAACTTCGATCCCTGCCGGAGAAGAGTTCGGACCGCCATTGTTGAGGTCTGTGGAAGTCACGACGCCATCGACAGCTTCGACGTCGATACGAAGGGTCTGGCCGTTCTCGAGCTGCGCCACAGTCCAGCCGCCGATCGACGAGAGGCCGTCGCCCAGCGTGCAATTGACGGTATGGAAATCCCGGATAGGCTCGCGCTTTCCATCGAGCATCACATAGCCCATCTTGGCGAAGGCGCCATCCTCGGCCTGCATCGTGAGCAGCGAGTAGCTCAGCTTCTCGCCCACCGTGCCGGCATGCCAGCGCGCCGAGCGAAACATCGGTAGCGGGCGCGGTCCGTAGCCATGATCGCGGTAGCCGATGCCATTCTCGATCGTGACCACCCGGTCGCCGATCCGGACGCGGCCTTCCACCCGGCCGGCGCTTTCCGGGTGGCCATGATCGTCGCCTCCCGAAGTCAATGTTCCATGACCCGGTCCTCCGACCACCTCCCATTCCTGCGAAGGATACCAATCATAGATGCGCAGGTCCGCTTCCGCATCGTCGTCGAACGCCTCGAAGCGACAATATTCCATATCGGGAATCGTGAATCGCATCGTTCCGGAACTGGCCATGACATCGGTTCGATCGCCTGCCTCCAGAGGACGGTCGAGCAGGTGGCGACGGAAGCGGGTTCCGTCGGGGAATGCCATCCCCCAATGCGTCTGCGTGGTCTTCTGATTCACATAGGATCCCGTGCGCAGGAAGCCGACGAGGCCAGTGTCCGGATCACGAAACACCAATACCCAGGATTCCTGCCAGAACGGATGATTTCCAGGGTGATGGGGCAAATCAATCGCAGAATACAGGCTCATCGGTCTCTCCACTATTTTTTTACCTTCAACATCTCGAGGCCTCAGGATTCGGGATCAAAACCCGATCTTCGCAGGATCGAGCCGGCCGCGGTCCGAGCCTAAAATTACTCGATTAATTAAACGATGACAAGTTTGCATCTCGGCGGTGCGGTCATTCCGCGCGCCAAGGGCTCCAGGTGGGCAATCTTGCGATGTGGCGCAAAGCGAGGACGGAGCGGCTCGGGGAACCGCTGATACAGAGCATGAGATGTTTTTATCGCCTCAAGCCATTTTCGAGCCTGGTCTACCTGCGAGACTGCGCCGCGGTCTCCAAGTGCAATACTGGCATCGCCGCGCGGCCCAGGCGGTCGCTATGCCATTGTTAAAGCCGGTGCGGCTGGTATGCTTGAGTCCTGTCGGCACGACAGGACCGAATTCAGGAAGCGCTGGGGAGATCGATGAGGGCGCCTGCGATGAAACCAAGAGGCCGACGGGCCAAGACAGCCGAGCCGGAAACCCCGCCGCGCGATCGGCTGGTTGAGGCAACGGCCAATCTCATGGTTGAGCGAGGATCAATTGATGTTTCGCTCGCCGATATTGCACGGCGGGCCGATCTCAATTCTGCTCTGATCAGCTACTATTTCGGCAACAAGGCGGGGCTGATGATGGAGTTGCTTCGCTCGGTTCTGGGCGGCGACATATCAAAGCTCGATGCCTTCTCGCAGCGACAATTGTCGCCTGAAGAGAAGCTGTCGGGCTTCGTTCGCGGGATGATCGACAGCTATTTCACTTACCCGTTCATCAACCCGCTGACCCACCAACTCGTCACCGAAGAGCCCGAAACCTACGGTCCGCTGATCGCGGAGGAGTTCAGCAAGCGGGCGGCAACGATTCTCCGGAACATCCTCGCCGAAGGGCAGGCCTCGGGAGTTTTCGCAAAGGTCGATCCGCTTCATCTTTATTTTCACATCGTCGGTGCCTGCGATCAATTCTTCCATGGCCGTTATCAAATGCAGCATATCTTCGGCATCGGCGCGATCGACGAGCCCATGAAGCAAGGATATTCGAATTATCTCGCCAACGCCGTGGTGAAGAGCCTGCGTCCCGCAACTTAGCCGACTGCCGGTCAGCACTGGCCCGATCGATATCGAAGGCGTCGGCCGTGCCGTACGTCTCCTTTTGCCATGCCCGGAACAGCAAGGCGCAGGAACGCGCCGCGGGAGAAGCTTGCCCCAACCCCTGATGGCGCTCTAAGGTCGAATTATAACTATATGGACGATCGTATATATATTTTGCGTTGACATTAATCCTAATGATGCCACCACTATGAAGCTCGCGAACCTTCGGGGTCGCGAATGCACGGAGGCAATCTCCGGCGGTCAATGGGAGGAGGCTGACAATGCGCTACGGCAAGAGACCGGATGGGCAGATGCATCGATCGGCGCGCGCTATCGCGGATGGCCTCATCCCCTCATCATCGCGTCTCAGGCTCCATCGACGCGGCAGCAGCGCTGCCGACGGCGAGCCGCGAGACGGCTTCCTGGAGGGAATTGGAATGCGGAGCAAGGCACTGGCACTTTGTGCGTCGATCGGCGTGTTGGCATGGGCTGGGGCAGCGCGGGCCCAAACGGCGCCCGAAGCGCCTGCGGCCGACGAACCGTCGCAGCTGGGCGAAATCATCGTCACGGCCCAGAAGCGAAGCGAGTCGCTCCAGCGCACGCCCGTTGCGGTCAGCGCCTTCACATCCGAGACGCTGGAGCAGCAGCAGATCAACGGCGTTCAGCAGTTGCAGTACAATGTTCCGTCGCTGGTGTTCGCCCAGCTTACCGGCTACTCGCAACTTTCGATGCGCGGCATCGGCTCCGACCTGACGGTTACGGCCGGCGAGCCGACGGTCGCGACGTTCCAGGACGGCGTCTACATGGGTCAGCTCTTTGCCCAGAGCGTCCCCAGCTTCGACCTCGAGCGCATCGAAGTTCTGCGTGGCCCGCAAGGTACCCTGTACGGTCGCAATTCGACCGGCGGGACGATCAATTACATCACCAAGCCGCCGTCCTACGACACGGCTGCCAATCTTGCCTTCACTTATGGAAATTACGATCGCGTCGCGGTGGAAGCCGGGGCAACCGGTGCGATCGTGCCGGACAAGGTGGCAGCACGGGTCTCGGTGAAATATGACCGGAGAGACGGCTACCGCTTCAATGTCTTCGACGGCAAGCGGTACGATGCCAACGACCATCTGAGCGGCCAGGCTGCGCTGCTTATCGAGCCGTCGAGCGACATCAAGCTGACCTTGCGCGGCGACATGTCACGGCAGGTTACGTCCGCGGTACAGCAGTTCATCGATGCGCTCCCGACGCCGTCGAGCATCTCACCCGAAACGCCGACCGGAATTTTCTCCCTTCCGGGAACCGCGCTCGCCGGAATTCCCGGCCTCCTGTCGCCCTCGGACCTCGCGCTGCTGGGGAATCGAAGCATCTCCGACCTGTTTGGCCTCTCGGAGCCCGGGCTGCGTGGAGGCGATCCCACCAAATCGACCCGCATTGCCAATGACTTTCCGTCGCGGACCGAAGTCAATCTTCGCGGGGCCAGTGCGACACTCGACTGGGACATCGGGAATGTATCGCTGAAGTCGATCACGGCTTATCGGTTCAGCAAATTGTTCATCCAGACCGACAATGACGGCAGCAGTGCGGCCATTCTCTACGAGGATCCGATCCAGCAAACCTCGAAGCAGTTCACGCAGGAAGTGAATATCTCGGGGAAGGCGTTCGACGACCGGCTGGACTGGCTCGCAGGAGTCTTTTACCTGCACGACCGCGCAAGTCTGAAAGCGGACATCTATCTGCCCTCGCTCGGCGATCTCATCATTGCCTCCGCCAGCCTGGGCACCGCGGCACCGCCACCGGTCTTCGACCTGTCGCAGCCTCTCATCCCCAATCTCCTCCTCCTCGGGTCCGATCCGCTGCTCGGCAATACCCTTTATGGCGGGCAACCGACGCCCGTCGCCTTTCTGGGCTTCGGTGCCGAGCAGAAAAGCTCCTCGCTGGCGGGCTTCGGTCAAGTCACCTACCGGATCGCGGATCGGTTGCGGGTGACCGCGGGCCTTCGCTACACGCGCGATGAAAAGGACGTCTTCCGGCGGCTCCACTCCAACTTCGTACCGACTGCGGCCTTGTGCGAAACCCAGTCGAAGAAGAGCTGGACCGCGTGGACCGGAACGGCCGGGGTGGATTTCGACCTCTCGGATCGCGCGATGCTCTACGGAAAGGTGTCGCGGGGCTACAAGGCCGGGGGGTTCAATCCGGCGGAATGCACGGGGAGTTTCAACCCCGAAATCCTCTGGTCCTACGAAGCCGGGCTCAAGTCGACGCTCGCCGACAATCAGCTGCGCGTCAATTTGGCGGGCTTCTATTATGATTTCAGCGACATCCAGTTCACGACCTATCTCAACAATTCCTCGACGATCAGGAATGCCGCCGATGCGACGCTTTACGGCATCGAGGCCGAGTATATGCTCGCGCCGCGCGGCCTTGCCGGATTCTCGCTCGATGGGTCCGGTTCGTGGATCCACAGCGAATATGGCAGCCAGCTTCTCCAGGACCCGCTCGGCCTTGCGACGCTCGACATCAAAGGGAACCGCCTTATCCGGGCCCCCGAATGGAAGCTCAACTTCGGAGCGCAGCAGCGGATAGAGACCGCGAACGCCGGCGCCTTCACCCTCCGGGGCGAAGCGGCCTACACCAGCCAAATCTTCCATGATGTGTTCAATGGGGAGGCGCCCTTCCAATCGCAAACCCGCGAAGCGCCTTATTGGATCTTGAATGCCCGCCTGAGCTGGTCGTCGCCGGGCGATCGGTTCCAGGCGCAATTGTTCGCCGAGAATATCACGAACAAGCTTTATGCCTACAGCCGCGTCGCAGCGGCAACGGGGGCCTATGTTTCCGGACAATTCTCGCCGCCACGGACCTATGGCATCCGCCTGTCGATGAAGCTCGGCGCGAACTGAGGCGCGCGATGGCGGAGACACCGAAACCGGACGTTATCGCGAGCGTGATGCGGGCGACCAAGCCGGACTTTACCGATATAGACCCGGCGGACATTGCCCGCTTCCTGGCACAGCAGCCGGACATCGCGGGGCCGGTGGAAATCGCCAATGTTCGCGGTGGCGGCGCCAATGCGGGCGCGTCGAGCGGCGTTGTCGTGTTCGATGCAATATTGGAGGGCAAGGTCGAGCCGCTCGTGTTGCGCTATGCGCCGCTCCGCAACGAGGGCCGCATATTCTTCGACTATGGCATCAGGCAGCAATATGAACTGCAGGCGCGTCTGGCCGATGCCGGGCTTGCGGTTCCGCGCGCGCGCTGGATCGATCCCGACGGCGCCGTGCTCGGGCTGCCGGGCTTCATCATGGAGAAGGTCGAAGGCGATGTCGCGCACGCGTCGCCCTTCAGCGCCGGGCTGATCGGCGACGCGGCGCCCGATGTGCGCGAGCGGCGGATCGCATCGATTTTCCGGGCCCTGGGCAGCGTGCATGGCGCCGACTGGCAAGGCAGCGCGGTCGCGTCCTGCGTTCGCCAGGCTGCGGGCCGGACCCATTTCGAACGCTATATCAACTGGTATTGGGAAACCGTCGAGTGGGTGCAGCCGCCGCATCGCGAGCGGCTCGAGCGGTTGCGGTCCTGGCTGTTTGCGAACCAGCCCGATATTCATCATGATGACCTGGCGCTGATCCATGGCGATCCAAGTCTCGGCAATTACATGCTCGAAGGCGACGAGGTACGCGCGATCATCGACTGGGAACTCGCGGGTATCGTTGCTCCGGCTTACGACATTGCCATGCAATGTATGGCAAATTCCTATTATCGAGCTGTGTCGGCGCCCGAAGTCGCCGCCAGGATTCCCGATGACGCGAGCTGGGTGGCCCATTATGAAAGCGTGACGGGTCGCAGGGTCGAGCATTTCGAGTTTTTCCGCAGGGCGGTGACGCTGCCGCTTCTGGTCGTCCAACTGTCGATGTCGCGCAATTTTCCCGATGGTCTGCGCGATGAATTCCTCGCTGGTATGGAAGCGATTTGGGCGGTTGGGGAGGGCCGTTAAGCCGGAGCCGCCCAAGTCCGTGCTCGGCTCCGGGAATTGCGAGCAAACTTCCGGGCTGGCGTGCTGCGCTGACAACCGATACGGAGACGTGGCCGGCATCCGCCGGAGCGGGCTAACTGGAAACGGGCGATATCCATGAGCAGCGACATCCTCGACGATCTCAATCGGGCGATCATTGCCGCGCTTCAGGAAAATCCGAGCAGAACGAACAAGGACATCGGGGAAACACTCGGCGTTTCCGAACCTACTGTGGCGAACCGGATCCGGGCGCTCGAAGATGCCAATATCCTGCGCGTCATGATGCAGCGCGATATGCGCGCTCTGGGTTATTCGGTGTTCGCTTTGGTCGATCTCAATGTTGAAGGCCGCACGCCCGAAAATGTCGCTGAAGACCTCGCCAAGCTCGATGCATGCACCAGTGTTTCGGTGGCGATGAGCAGCCCGGACATCTTCGCCAATATAAATGCGCCCGATGGCGCTGCGCTCCAGCGGATCGTCGACGAGCAGATTGCGAAGATCGAAGGCATCGCCTCCTACGAGGTCAATACGGCGCTGGAGATCGTGAAACTGGATCCCCGCTTTGGCAAGCTGGGATCCGAATGATGCGCCTCGATGATCTGGACCAGCGTATCATTGGCCTCCTCGCCGAAGATGCGCGCATCAGTAACCGCGAAGCGGCGCGCCTGTTGGGTATCTCGGACACTGCGGTCCGTAAACGCCTGAAGAAGCTGTCCGATTCGGGCGCTGCGAAGATCACGGCGGTGGCTGATTCAGCCGCGTTGGGAATGACCACCGCTGTTCTGGTGCGGGTTCAGACATCTCCCGAAACGGCGCGCGACGTGGTCGAGGCGATGGCCAGTTTCGACGAAGTGAGTTTTGCTGCCTTGATGACAGGACGCTTCAATATCGTTCTGCTCGTGGCGGCGCAAAGTCGTCAGGCCGTGGCAGATATTATTCACATGCATTTACGGCGGCGATCCGGCGTACACCGGGTAGAAACGGTCGAGATCGTCTCGGTCGCCAAGCACAATCTCGATATCGCCCTGGTCTCCAGAAAACGCTGACCCCACCCGGCCGAGGTGCCGGGACTCGGGCTCACGGGCTCCGCACTAGCGACCCTGTGGAAGGGGACGGCCTGCGCCCCCTTCCGGAGATTCACTATCATTCTGCGGCGATCGCCATTGGATGCATCAGCTGCTCATCCATGTCGGCACCGCCCGACCCGACCAGTCGGCCCGGTGTCGCACCAGTGCACTCGGTGCCATTGACGAAGGTCGTCTCGCCATTCACCATCACCCGCTCGATGCCCTGGGGCTTGCAGACGCGCCGCCAGTCGCCATCGGGAAGATCATGGGCGATCTCATATTTGAGCCGCGGATAGTCGAGCGCCTCATAGTCGTAGATGAAAAGATCGGCCGCTTGCCCCGCTGCCAGCGTGCCCCGGTTGTGGAGTCCGAGCACTTCTGCCGGAACCGCGCTGAGCTTGTAGTGCATTTCCTCAAGCGTCATCAGCCCGGTCTCGCGAACCATCCAGATGATCGCGTCCGTCGAATATTGACCGCCAGCCCAGAATTTCACATGCGCTCCGCCGTCCGAGGTTCCCGGAATGGTGAACGGATGTTTGAGAACCTGTGCGACTTTCTCGTCGTCAAAGCTCATGCCTTCGGCCACGAGGAAATCGCTGTCGGCATTGGTATCGACCACGATATCCATAAACACGTCGATCGTGGGCCGATTGCCAACGGCGGCCGCGATTTCGCCGACCGACTTGCCTTCATACTGGTTCCATGGGGCGACGCCGCAAGCGTCGTTCAGGACATAATGCTCGAGCGGTCCGCCGGCCGGTGCGAGCAGTTCAGGCCTGTACACGTTGCGCAAGCGCGTGCGATAATCCTCGTCCGCCGCTTTTGCGACTTTTGCCGCGCGATCGCCCGCGAAGGTGAATTCGCGGAACTCGGGGATGATGTTCCAGATATCCCAGTCCATCGGTTTGAATTCGTTCCAGCCGCGCGTGGTCAGGGTCTGGGTGAAGATTTCCAGCCCCTCTTCCCGCGCCTTGTCGACCAGAGCGAGGACTTCCTCATGATAAGTGGGCAGAAAGTCGTTGACGATGACGACATTGTGGAGGACGGGCCGGCCCGACACCCGTGCAACCTCTAGCGCGATCTCACCGAAGCGCGCACCCGGGGTATCGACGAGGGCCTGGATCGAGCCTTCGCCGCGCTCGCGAAGCACTTCCGCGAGCGCCAGAATGTCCTCGCGGCTCATCGTGTCGCTCGGCATCGGGGTGCCGTCACAGTCGATGTGGGTGTTATGCTCGCCCTGGTAGGAAAAGCCGAAGCCGATTGCGCCCGCGTCCATGGCGGCGTGCAGTTCCTGCTTCATGCGCTCCCGCTCTTCCGCAGTTGCCGGACGGCTTTTCGCTGCTTCGAGGCCCATCACATAGATTAGGAGCGGATTGAGGGGAACATAGCTGGCGACGTTGACCCCCTTGGGCACCCGCTTGAGATGCTCGATCCATTCGGGGAAGCTGACCCAGTCCCAGCCGAGCGCTGTCCGCATCGCATTTACGGGAACCTGTTCGGTGGTCTCCATCATCTGCATGTAGCGCTCCCGGTCCTGCGGATGGCAGGGGGCAAAGCCAAAACCGCAATTCCCCACGCCGATTGTCGTGGTGCCATGCCAGCCAGAGTTTGTGGCATAGGGATCCCAGTGCAGTTGAGCGTCATAATGCGTATGGGCGTCGATCACCCCCGGCGCGACGATCTTCCCGGTGCCGTCGATGACATCGCTCGCGTCGCCGCTGATCCCGGCGCCAATGTCCGTTATGATCCCGTCTTTGATTCCGATATCGCCCACGAACCGCGGCGAGCCCGTGCCATCGACGATCGTGCCACCTTTGATGAGCGTGTCAAACTTAGGCATCCCATTCTCCCATCTCTCTGTGTTGCTCGACATTATGGTCGGCATTTGGTTCTCAAATTCGACAAAAATGATGCAAGTATCTATATTATGCGATCCACCATTGAGTCAAATATAATGGGAAATGATGTCATGGCCGGTCTGGACTGTCTTGATGGCGTTTCGACCCTCCCTTTGCGCGAAAGGGGCAGGCCGATGCGCCGACGGGATGCTCAAACCGCGGTGTAGCCACCATCGACGATGAACTCGGAACCCGTGATGTAGCGTGCGCCGTCGCTTGCCAAGAACGCGACCAACGGCGCGATGTCATCGACATTGCCCATCCGGCCCACGGGAATCTTGCTGTTCCATGCGGCAACAACCTGCTCCACCCACGCTGGTTCGCCGTTCGCGGCGGTAGGTCTCTCGTGATGGGCGCCGAGCCTGGTTGCCGTCGGACCCGGCAACACTGTATTCACTCTTACGGCACGCTCGGCCAGTTCGACCGCGACAGCCTTGCTCAACA
Source organism: Sphingopyxis macrogoltabida (assembly GCF_001307295.1). NCBI lineage: Bacteria > Pseudomonadati > Pseudomonadota > Alphaproteobacteria > Sphingomonadales > Sphingopyxidaceae > Sphingopyxis > Sphingopyxis macrogoltabida. Next base: position 407,147 of record NZ_CP012700.1, read on the forward strand.
TACGGATTGCGCCCTTGCTCGCGCTATAAGCGGCATAACGGTCCCCTGCCACCGTCCCATAGATTGATGAGATATTGACGATGGCGGCGGTTGACGTGCCGTCCGCCTGACGACGCATCGACAAAAGCGGCAGTGCCATCTGCATCCCCATGAACGGACCCTCGACATTGATCCGATATTGCCTTCTCAGATCGTCGAGAGGAGCGGTCGCAAAAGGCGTGTCGAGCATGATGCCGGCGTTGTTCACGAGAATGTCGAGCCGGCCGAGCTTTTCGGCGAAGCCGATCGCCGTCTCCCAATCGGCTTCGCTTGTCACGTCATGCCGGCAGGCGTGCGTTCCCTTGGTGCCATCGCACCACTCAAGGCGAGAGGCATCGATATCGGTCGCAAGTACCTCGGCGCCGGCGGCAAGCAATTGCTTTTCCACGGCAAGGCCTATCCCGCTTCCCGCGCCCGTCACGATCGCAACGCGGCCCTCCAATTCGATCGAATTCACCATCACCTCCATGATCGAAAACTGAGAAGCGCCATCGAGCCAATCGACGGCGTCGCGCAAATTGCGCGCGCGCTTCCGTGCTTCGCCGCCATTCGCGCCTCCGGATTGGCATTGACATGCGCGGCCGTCAAATGCGATTATACAAGCAATTAATTAAATATCGGAGGGCGCGGTGGAGGGTGTCGATCTTGTTTCGCTTGATCGCTGGATGGAAGCCCGGAGCCTTGGAAGTGGCTCGATTTCCGGCGTCCGGCTTCTGGCTGGCGGAACCCAGAATATTCTCCTCCGCTTCCATCGCGGGCCGTCCGAATTTGTTCTCCGCCGGCCGCCGCCGGTCCTGCGCGCGGGATCCAATGAGACGATGCGCCGCGAAATGCGCGTCCTCGAGGCACTGCGCGGTAGCGATGTTCCTCACCCTGGCTTCATCGCCGGATCTAGCGACGAGACGATCCTTGGCGCTGCTTTCTATCTCATGCAGCCGGTCGATGGCTTCAACCCGATGTCCGGGCTCCCCGCCTTGCACGCTCGCGAGCCGCTGCTGCGCCGCCGCATGGGCCTCGCCGTGGTCGAGGCGATCGCCGCACTCGGCGCGCTCGATTATCGGGCGGTCGGCCTCGCGGATTTTGGAAAGCCCGAGAATTTCCTGGAACGCCAGGTGGGGCGTTGGCGCCGCCAGCTTGAAAGCTATGCCGATCTAGCCGGGTGGCCGGGGCCTGGCGCCATCCCGGGGGTGGACGCGGTGGCGGCCTGGCTCGATCGCCATCGCCCAAGCGCATTTCAACCGGGGATCATCCACGGAGATGCGCATCTTGCAAATGTGATGATCCGGCCGGACAGCGGGGAACTCGCAGCCCTCGTTGATTGGGAATTGAGCACGATTGGCGACCCCCTGCTCGACCTCGGCTGGCTGATCGCGACATGGCCGACCGATGGCTCATCCTTCGCCACGGACGCCATGGCAAATCAGCTCACCGATCTTGCATCTCCTGCCGACCTCGCGGCGCATTACGCAGCGTCAAGCGGCCGGGATCTCGCGGCTCTCGACTGGTACATCGTGCTCGCCTGCTACAAGTTGGGCATCATTCTGGAAGGGAGCTTTGCGCGGGCCTGTGCCGGAAAGGCGCCGCGAGAAACCGGCGAACGGCTTCACGCGCACACGCTCGCTCTGTTCGAGCGCGCCCTCAGCATCATTCGTTGAAAAGGAAAGATGATGATCGACGATACCGATTTTAGCGGACGCAATATTCTCGTCGTCGGCGGATCGAGCGGGATCGGCAACGGCATAGCCCAAGGGTTTCGCGCCCGCGGCGCCAATGTTCATATCTGGGGGACGCGCGCCTCTGCGTCCGACTACAGCGCCGATGAAGGGTCCGACCTTGAAGGACTGGGCTATCATTGCGTCGATGTCGGGACGCCCGAGGCTATCGAGACGGCGGAGATTCCCTTCGACACGCTGGACTCCCTCATTTTGTCGCAGGGAACCGTATTATATCGGCGCCAGGAGTTCGAGCGCGAAGGGTGGGATCGTGTCATGGCGGTCAATATCGACAGCCTGATGCATTGCGCGCGCAAGTTCCGGCCACTGCTTTCGGCGTCCGGCGGGTCGATTATTATCGTGAGCTCGACGTCCGGCTTGCGCGGCAATATCGGAAACCCGGCTTATGCCGCGTCCAAAGCGGCCGCGATCAGTCTGACCAAAACGCTGGGCCAGGCTTTTGCCGGTGACGGGATTCGGGTGAATGGTCTCGCTCCGGGGCTCGTCGATACCAAATTGACACGGATCACGACCCAGAATTCCGCTCGTCTCGACGGCGCGCTCGCCACGATCGCGCAGCGACGCATGGGGACGCCCGCCGATATGGCGGGTGCCGCCATATTCCTCGCATCCCCGCTCGCTTCCTACGTCACCGGCCACACGCTGGTCGTCGATGGTGGCCTGACGCTCTGATTTGCCATTCTGACAGGAGATACACATGCAGTTCGAACATAGCGAAAAGGTCCGTGACCTCCTGCAGAGGGTCGAAACGTTCATGGATGCGCATATCTACCCCAATGAGGAAGAGTATTACCACTTCATCCACGACCAGAGGAATCTGTGGCAGGAGTGGCCTGGAATGCCCGCCCTCAAGGCCGAGGCGCGTGCTCAGGGCTTGTGGAACCTCTTCCTCCCACACGAATATGGCCGCTTCTCGCCCGGGCTCAGCAATCTTGAATATGCTCCACTTGCCGAGGTGATGGGCCGATCGCCGTGGTCGAGCCAGGTGTTCAATTGCTCCGCGCCCGACACGGGCAATATGGAAGTGCTCGCGAAATTCGGGACCCCCGATCAGCAGCAGCAGTGGCTTCAGCCCCTGCTCGACGGGGAGATTCGCTCGGCCTATGTGATGACCGAGCCGCAGGTCGCCTCATCCGATGCCACCAATCTTGAGCTGTCCATCAAGCCCGACGGCGACGACTATGTCATCAACGGCCGGAAGTGGTGGATTTCGAATGCGATGCACCCCGATTGCGCGATCTTCATCGTGATGGGAAAGACCGACTTCGATGCTCCCCGCCATGCCCAACATTCGCAGATCCTCGTGCCGCGAGATACGGCAGGGATCACGGTCGTGCGCAACCAGACCGTCTTCGGATCGATGAACTCGCCGGGCGGCGAGTGCGAACTGCGCTTCGACAATGTACGCGTACCGAAGGAAAATCTCATTCTTGGTGAGGGGCGGGGGTTCGAGATCGCGCAAGGGCGTCTCGGGCCGGGACGTATTCACCACTGCATGCGTTCGATCGGCCAGGCGCAGCGCGCGCTCGAGATCATGGCGCGCCGCGCGGACAGCCGCGTCGCTTTTGGAAAGAAGCTCGCCGATCAAAGTAGCATCCGCCAGGACGTCGCACGCAGCTTCTGTGAAATCGAGATGTCGCGCCTGCTCACGCTCAAGGCTGCCGACGCCATGGACCGCTATGGCAACAAGGTTGCCAAGGATCTGATCGCGGCCATCAAGGTGATCGCTCCGCAAATGGCGCAAACCGTCGCGGATCGGGCCATCCAGGTTCATGGCGGAATGGGCGTAAGCGACGACACCCCGATCGCCTACTTCTTCACCCTCAATCGCTATCTGCGCATCGCGGACGGTCCCGACGAGGTGCACATGTCGCAGCTCGGGAAGCAGAAGATCGCCGAATATTCGGCGATGGCGAAGTAGGAGGCCGGCATGAAGGCGCTGCTTTATCACGGGGCAGGGGATATCCGCTACGAAAGCATGGCCGATCCGATGCCGGTCGAGGCGGGCGACGCCATCGTTCGGGTCACCGCCTGCTCGATCTGCGGAAGCGACCTACACATTTATCATGGTCACGGATTTTCCGAGGATCGGGGCTTTTGTGTCGGTCACGAAGCGGTCGGCGAAGTGGTCGAAACCGGACGCGCCGTCTCGCGGCTCCGCGTCGGTGACCGGGTCATGATCCCCGCAGCAGCGGGCTGCGGCGCCTGCCGACCCTGCCTGTCGGGCAATGTGATCGGGTGCGAGAATGGCGCAGCGGCCTGCTACGGGTTGTCCGCCGCGCTTCAAGGTTCGCAGGCCGAGGCCGTTCGCGTCCCCAGCGCGGACGCCAATGCGGTGCTGATCCCGGAAGGGATATCGGAAGAGCAGGCGCTGCTGATGACAGACGCCCTTTCGACCGCCTGGTTCGGTGCGCGCAGCGCCGATATCGCCCCGGGGAGCAGCGTCGCCGTAATTGGTTTGGGGCCGATCGGCCTCATGACGGTCGACTCCGCCTTCGTGCTGGGCGCCCATATCGTATATGCCATCGATCCCGTTCCAGAAAGGCGCGCGCTGGCGGCAGCGGCGGGCGCCGTCGCTCTGCACCCTGACGAAGCCGTCGCCGTGATCCGGGAGGCGACGAAAGGACGTAAACTCGATTCCGTCGTCGAGGTGGTCGGGAGCGACGCGACGGTCGATATGGCATTACGCTTGGTAAGGGCGCGCGGCACCGTCTCGGTAATCGGTGTGCAGCAATCGCGCCGTTTCGCCTTTCCGCTCGAACGCGCGTTCGCGGCAGGGCTCACATTCCGGGTCGGGACCTGCTCGGTCCCCGAAGAATTGCCGACCCTTTTTCCACTTGTCCAGGCGGGGCGTCTCAAGCCGGAAACCTATGTCTCCAATCGGCTGCCGCTGCGAGACGGCGCCGAAGCCTATGCGATGTTCGACCGCCGGGAGGCGGGAACCCTGAAGATCATCCTCGAGCCCTGAAGACGCAACTGGCTGGATCTGAGTCCGGCGCGCCCCTGCTGACCGCACGCGGAAAGGGGGGGGCGACACGGCAAAAAATGCGCGCCTCTGCTTGCGGCGCTTCGCCGGCAAAACCGTTCGCATTGACCGCAGAGCTATGCAGTTGATCGGGCGAACGCATTTGTGTATCTAATAATCGAGCAATTAATTAATTGTCGAATCGCTCGCGGAGAGGACGCCATGGCATCGGGATTGTCGGTAGAGTTGCGGGTCGACGGGCCAACCGCACATATCATCCTCAACCGTGAGGACCGGCTCAACGCGATCAACAACGACATGTTTCGGCGGCTTGAAGATCATGTCGCGCGGCTCGCGGGCGAGGCCGAAACTGTTCGCAGCGTCATCGTGCGTGGCGCGGGAAAATGTTTTTCTGCGGGGCATGATCTGCAGGACATCGCGTCTGGCGATGCAGCGCATGATGTCTCTTTTCAATCTTCGGTGCTCGAGCGTCTCGCGAATCTGCCCCAGGCGGTTATCGCGGCGGTGCACGGTCATTGTTACACCGGCGCGCTCGAGTTGGCGCTGGCCAGTGATTTCATTCTCGCCGCCCGGAGCGCGCGGTTCGCGGACACGCACGCCAAATGGGCGCTCACGCCTGTGTGGGGAATGAGCCAGCGGCTGCCCCGTCTGGTGGGCCAGGCCAAGGCGCGCGAGATGATGTTCACCGCACGCACGATCGATGGCCGGGAGGCGGCGGAGATCGGACTGGCGGCGTCCTGCTTCGAGGATACTGAGTTTCTGGAGCGGGTCGATGCGATCGCGTCGATGATCGCTGAAAATTCGGCTTTCAGCATTGCCGCCTATAAGCGACTGCTCGCTGAAACGGACAATGTCCCGCTGCATCTCGGCCTCGCACACGAAGTCCGCAACAGCGCAGGCGTCGGACCCGACATGGGCGAACGTATCGCGGCCTTTTCAAAACGCAAAGCATGACCGCGCCATCTGGAGCGCTGGTCGATCGGGAGTGAGTGACGATGAGCAATGAAACCCAAGACCTGGCCGCGCCAGCCGAAATGGCGGCCCGGCTTGTGAACCCGGCGTCGTTCGGCGACCCCGCGACCCTGCACGCCGACCTTGCCTGGCTTCGTGGCCACCAGCCCGTTTCGCTTGTCGATACCGCCGGTGTCGATCCCTTCTGGCTCGTGAGCCGACATGGCGACATCATGGACATAGAGCGCCAGCCCGACATTTTCCGCAACGGCGATCTTTCGACGGTTCTCATCGGAAGTCCGATGCTCAAGGCGGTGGAGAATGCGACCGGCTGTCCGCACCTCACCCGTAACATGGTCAACATGGACGGAGCAGAGCATCGTGCCTATCGATCGCTGGTCCAATCCTGGTTCATGCCAGGCAATGTCAAGAAGCTCACGGACGACATTCGCGAGATCGCGCGCGCGCATGTCGATCGGATGATGGGGCTCGGCGGCGAATGCGACTTTGTCGCCGATGTGGCCCTGCATTATCCGTTGCACGTCATCATGAGCATCCTTGGCGTTCCCGAAGAGGACGAACAGCGCATGCTGATGCTGACCCAGCAACTTTTCGGCGCCCGCGATCCGGAACTCAGTCGAAAAGCCGATGCCATGGCCGATCCGGATACCGCCATAAAGGTGTTCGGGGCCGTCGTGGCGGACTTCCACGCCTATTTCTCCAATATCACGGCGAGCCGCCGCGCCGAGCCGCGCGACGATCTAGCGACCATCATCGCGAACGCCATGATCGACGGCAAGCCGATCGACGAGCGCGCTGCCAACGACTTTTACATCCTGGTCGCGACCGCCGGGCACGACACCACCTCCGCCTCGACGGCCGGTGCGATCTGGGCCCTCGCGGAGCGGCCCGCCTTGCTCGCCGAGGTGAAGGCCAATCCCGACCTGATCCCGGCTCTCGTCGATGAGGCGATTCGCTGGGTCACGCCGGTGAAGCATTTCATGCGCGCCGTTGCCCGGGATCATGAGGTGAATGGCCACCAGTATAAGGCCGGGGACTGGGTCATGCTGTCCTATATGTCGGCAAACCGTGACGAGGCGGTGTTCGACGATCCGTTCGAGTTCCGGCTCGACCGCCCGGCAAACAAGCAGATCGCATTCGGTTACGGGCCCCATCTATGTGTCGGCCAGCATCTCGCGCGCCTCGAGATGAAGACCCTGTTCGAGGAACTTCTGCCCCGGATCGAATCGCTCGAAATCGCCGGCGAACCGGCCTGGACCCAGGCGACGCTGGTCAGCGGGCCGAAACGCCTTCCGATCCGCTTCACTCAGAGTTGATCGGCGGGTCGACGCGCGGCGGCGTGGCAGAGAGACGACAGCATATTCGCAGGACGGATACGGGAATGGGAATCAGAACACGCATAACCGACTTGCTCGGGATCGAGCATCCGATCGTCCAGGGCGGCATGATGTGGGTGGGAACCGCAGAGATGGCTGCGGCGGTTTCCAATGCCGGTGGCCTCGGAATCATCACCGCGCTCACCCAGCCGTCTCCCGATGCGCTGCGCGCCGAGATCGAGAGATGCCGGGAGCTTACCGACAAGCCATTCGGCGTCAATTTGACGATCCTGCCGTCGATTAATCCCCCGCCCTATGCCGACTATCGCAAGGCGATCATCGACAGCGGCACCAGGATCGTCGAAACCGCAGGCTACAAGCCACAAGAGCATGTCGACGATTTCAAGGCGCATGGCATCATCGTGCTCCATAAGTGCACGGCTGTCCGGCACGCCCTCTCCGCCGAACGCATGGGCGTCGATGCCATTTCGATCGATGGCTTCGAATGCGCCGGGCATCCGGGCGAGGATGATGTTCCCGGGCTTATCCTGATTCCCGCCGCTGCCGACAAGATCAAGGTTCCTATGCTCGCATCGGGCGGATTCGGCGATGGGCGCGGGCTGGTGGCAGCCTTGGCGCTCGGCGCTGACGGTATCAACATGGGGACGCGCTTCTGTGCGACCAAGGAAGCCCCCATCCACGACGATATCAAGCGCGCCATGGTCGATAACGACGAGAGGGGGACCGACCTGATCTTCCGCAGCTATCGCAACACCGCGCGCGTCGCAAAGAACAGCGTTTCAGCCGAAGTCATTGCGGCCGAACGGGAAGGAAAGCCCTTCGAAGCGATCGCGCATCTCGTCAAGGGCGCGCGCGGGAAGGAAGGGCTGGACCGCGGCGATCCCGATCATGGGATATGGACGGCTGGCATGGTTCAGGGTCTCATCCATGATATCCCGACGTGTCACGAACTCATCGACCGGATCATGGGCGAGGCCGAGTCGATCATCGCGAAGCGGCTGGCGGCGATGATGCCTGGAGCGCTCACGTCATGAACGTCGATTTCGATCCATCGCTCGAAGCGTTTCGCGAGGAAGTCTGCGCGTTTCTCGATACGGCACCCACCGACGCGATCCGCGAGGCGGGGCGGAAGACCACAAGCGTTTTCGCGCCGTTCGAGGCGACAATGGAATGGCACCGCCTTCTATATGCGCGCGGCTGGGCCGCCCCGGCCTGGCCCGTCGAATATGGCGGGACCGGTTGGTCGCTTGAGCAACGCTATATTTTCTCCGAGGAGCATTGGAAGCGCGATCTGCCGCCGCTCCTGCCCAACGGCCTGATCATGGTCGGCCCCCTGCTCATGGAGCTTGGCACGCCCGAACAAAAGCGCCGGCATCTCCCCGGGATCCTTTCGGGCAAGGATTACTGGACCCAGGGCTATTCCGAACCGAGTGCCGGTTCTGATCTTGCCGCCCTGTCATGCTCGGCCCTGGCCGACGGTGACGATTATATCATCAACGGCCAGAAGACATGGACGACCCTCGCCCACAAGGCCAACAAGATGTTCATGCTCGTGCGCACGAACCGGGACGGCAAGAAGCAGCAGGGCATTACCTTTCTCCTCCTCGACCGGACCGACTATCCCGGCATGCACATCCGTCCCATCATCGGCCTCGATGGTGTGGCCGAGCAATGCGAAGTATTTTTCGATAACGTCCGCGTCCCCCAGGCGGGCCGCGTGGGCGCCGAGAATGAAGGCTGGAGCGTCGCCAAGGCGCTGCTCAAGCATGAGCGGGGCGGCGCTGCGCATAGCCCGGCGATCAGGCGCAAACTCGATGCGATCCGGGCCGCGGCGAGGGATGCAACGGCGTCCTTTGGCGGACCCCTCAGCGAGGATCCGGTATTCCAGCGCGACCTTGGGGAACTCGAAGCCGAAGTCGCGTCCTTCGAGCATGTCGAGAAGCTGGTGCTAAGCGGCCACGCCCTCGCCGACGATCCCGCGATGCCGTCGCTCAACAAGGTGATGAGTTCGGAACTCTCGCAGCTGCTGTCGATCATGATGACGCGTGTTGCCGGGATCGACGCGCTGCCGTTGCAATTGGAAGCCCTTGAGGTCGGGTCCGGCGTTCAACCCCTGGGCGATCCCTTCAGCCTCGTGGCGATGCCCTATTATCTGAATACCCGGGCCGCTTCCATCTATGCCGGCAGCAACGAGGTCCAGCGGGACCTCATCTCCCGCAATCTCCAGACCCTTCGCGCCTGAGGCAGAGCCCATGAATTTCGAATTCTCCGATGAGCAGGTCATGCTCCGCGACAGCCTCTCCCGGCTGCTCGATCAGCGTTACGCCTTTGAATTGCGCCGACGCATCATGGCTGGTCAGGCGGAAACCGGAATCTGGAGCGAACTCGTCGATATGGGGATTGTCGCGATGCCGCTTCCCGAAGCCTGCGGGGGACTGGGCGGTTCGGCCTCCGACATTGTGGCGATATCGGAGCTCTTCGGTCGCCATCTGGTCATCGAGCCTTTGCTTCCCTCGGTGATCCTCACGGGCCGGGCGCTCGCTCGCTTCGATCCCGCGGGACCGGTGCCGCAATGGATTGCCGATATTGGCACCGGAGCTTTGCGCGGCGCCTTCGCCCATGAGGAAGGTAGCGGCACCGGCGCCTCTTCGACGCTGTCGACCAAACTCTATGAAGGTGAGGCCGGTCCGCGCATCCGGGGTAGCAAAAAACTCGTTCTTGGAGGCGGAGAAGCAGGGGTGCTGCTCATCTCGGCGCTCTCGGAGACGAAGGCGGTCTGCCTGGCCGCAGTGCCCGCCGATGCCGAAGGCATCGAAGTGCGGCGATATCGCGCGCTCGATGGCAGGCCCGTTGCGGATATCCTGCTCCATGACGTCGCGGTCGACAGGGCTGCCATCATGGCGGGCGCCGATGCGGAGCTGGAGGCCTTGCTCGCGGATGCCCGGCTCGCACTCGCCGCCGAAGCCGTCGGGGCCATGGCCGTCCTGATGGCAACCACCGCAGACTTCGCGGGCACGCGCGAGCAATTCGGTCGGCCGATCGGAAGCTTTCAAGCGATCGCGCACCGGCTCGCCGATATGAAGATTGCCTATGTCAAGGCGCGAGCGTCGCTTCTCTATATCGCGGCGCTGGCCGACAGCGGACGGGCAACGAGCCGGGATATTTCGGTATTGAAGGCGCAGGTTGGCAGGCTGGGGCGCGAGACCGCGCAGGGGGCCGTACAGATCCACGGCGGCATCGGCATGACCGACGAGCTTCCGGTCGGTCATTATCTCAAACATATTCTCACGATCGACGGTCTGTTCGGCAACACGGACTATCATCTGCGTGAAATCGGCAGGGTAGTCGCCGCTGCGTGAACAGGGGGGAAGCGTCAGCTTCCCGTTTCAGAAGCTATGGAAGGTACCAAAAATGACCAAGAGCTTACGCGCTGACACGATGGCCACCGATAGCGCTGCTCTCGAGCAGTTGCTGCAGCGTCAGCGCAAGGCCCATATTGCGGACGGTCAGGCGAGCGCGGATTTGCGAATTGACCGGCTCGATCGCTGTGCTGCCTTGCTTCGCGACTATTCCGCGCGGTTCGAAGAGGCAATCAATGCCGATTTCGGCAACCGGTCGCGCCACGCATCGGCTATCACCGACATCATGAGTCCGCTTGGCGCGCTGCGCGACTGTCGGGCCAATCTGCGCAAATGGATGCGCAGCGAACGACGGCCGGTCGAACCGAGGTTGCTCGGCCTCTTCGGCGCCCGGTCGGAAATCCGGTTCCAGCCCAAAGGCGTGATCGGCATCATCGCGCCGTGGAACTTTCCGGTGGGTCTCGTCTTCTCTCCGCTTGCCGGCGTTCTGGCTGCCGGGAACCGGGCGCTGATCAAGCCGTCGGAATTCACGCCGCGAACGTCGGATCTGCTCCAGCAATCGATCGCCGAATATTTCGCGCCTGACGAGGTCGCGGTCGTGACAGGCGGTGCCGATGTGGGGGCCGCCTTCGCGGCGTTGCCCTTCGATCACCTGATATTCACCGGCGCCGGCTCGGTCGCAAAGCATGTGATGCGCGCTGCCGCGGAGAATCTCGTGCCCCTGACGCTCGAGCTTGGCGGGAAGAGCCCTGTGATCCTCGGTGCGAGCGTGGACATGCCCGTCGCCGCAGCGCGGATCATGGCCGGAAAAACCCTGAACGCCGGTCAAATATGCCTGGCGCCTGATCATATATTCGTGCCTCGTGGGCTACGCGACAGCTTTGTCACCGAGGCACGGCAGGCGACCGAGGCGATGTTCGGCTCCCTCAAGGATAATCCTGACTACACGGCCATGATATCGGACAGGCACTTCGAGCGCGTGCGCGGCTATGTCGCGGACGCGCGTGAGAAGGGTGCCACGATCGTCGAGATCAACCCCGCTGGCGAGACGTTCGAACAGCAGGAGCATCGCCGGATACCTCCGACACTCATTCTCGATGCGACCCGCGACATGGCGGTGATGCAGGACGAGATATTCGGGCCGCTTCTGCCGGTCGTTGCATATGACAGCGCCGAGGAGGTTGTGGCGGAGATCAATGCGCACGACCGGCCGCTTGCGCTTTACTATTTTGGATCGGAAGCGGGCGAACGCGATCGCATCATCGATGCCACGACCTCGGGCGGTGTGTGCGTCAATGACGTGATCATGCATTGCGCGCAGGAAAATCTGCCTTTCGGCGGCATCGGGCCTTCGGGTATGGGTGCCTATCACGGGATCGACGGCTTTCGCGAATTCAGCCATCGCAAGGCGATCCACACTCAGCTCGGCAGGGATCTGGGGCCGATGAAGCTTTTCAGGCCGCCCTATGGCGCCAAGCTTCGCGCCTTCGTCGACAAGCAGATCGGAGCGGGCGCCCGGTAGAAGGAGCTAGCCGTCGAATTTGAACACGCTGTCCGCGCGCGCCAGACCAATCGACTGATCGGGGACGCATTGGTACATGAGATATTCGACGGCCCTCCCGTCCCCCCGACCCTCGGCGACCGCCATCACATGGTTCAGCCAGGAATAGCGCGCGTGGCTGGTTTCGAAGCGGGGCTGCGTCGCAAAATAGGTCTCGCCGAAATCGACCGTCTCGCCGGCCTTGTATTTGGCCGCAGCCTGCGGCGTCGTGTTGGCGACCCCGAAATATTGGACGAAGATGTTCGCCATGTCGTGGGTGACGATGACGAGCCGAACGTCGATGTGAAAGACGCCCTCCTGGTCGATCAACTCGAACTCGCCTCCGACAGGCGCGACCGTGCCCTTGATACGTGGGCCTTCGACGGTGCCGCCGCCCAGCTGCCACACGTTGCGGCGACCCTTTGGTATCGGTCCGATCGGATAGCGGTTGCCCAGATCGACGCGCATGCGCAGCAGGGGTTCAAGGTGCATGCTCTTCTCCATCAAGTTGGAATGCTCGGCTGCTACGGGCTGTCGTTTGGAAGCGGGCAGCGTCGTATCCTAAGACGGGCCGCGATAATAATCAATTGACCAATTAACTTGCCACCTGACGTCCGCTTGCCTATCGATCGGTTTTAGGAAGACGCTGCGCGCGCAAGTGGCGAGCCGGACGTATAAGGATGGGAGACAGCTGAGATGAAAGGGACAGCAGCAGCGCAGACGCCCGTGATCATCGCCGTCGGCGAGATTGTGGACCGCCCGGATGACCCGGGCAAGGCGCTCGAACCTGTGGCGCTGATGGCAGAAGCGCTGCGCCGCGCGGCGGCGGAAACGCCGGCCGTTCTCGGCGCGCTGGACTCGATCGATCTCGTCGGACAGGTCACCTGGCGCTACCGCGACCCCGTAGCTCTTCTTTGCGAGAAGCTCTCGATCGGCCCCGCCCGTGCCCAAAATGCCAGCATGGGCGGCGAAACGCCTATTCGCCTCCTGCACGAGGCAGCACTCCGTATCGCGCGGGGTGACAGCGCCGTTGCCGCGATCGTCGGCGGTGAGGCCGTCAATGCGATGGGCAAGGCGCGCAAGGCCAAGGCGAAGCTCGACTGGACCCCGCTCGCTCCCAAAGAGGAAACCGTCGCGGTCGACTTCGCCTCGCTTCCGATGCGCAAGGCCTCGAAAAAGCTCGGAATGACTGCGCCCGTTCATATCTACCCGCTCTATGAGAACGCCTTCCAAGCCGCCCGCGGGCAGACCCCGGCCGAGGGCCGCGCCGCTGCCGCCGAACTCTGGGCGGACTATGCCAAGGTAGCCGCGTCCAATGAAACCGCATGGTTGCGTTCCGCGCCGGGAGCGGCAGAGATCGGCACGCCTTCGGAGAGCAACCGGCTGGTGGCCTTTCCCTATCCCAAGCTGATGGTCGCGAACCCTTCGGTCAACCAAGCGGCCGCGATCGTCGTGGCAAGCCTCGAATGGGCCCTCGCCAACGGGATTCCCGAAGAGCGGCTGATCTATATCTGGGATGGCGCGGCAGCGCAGGAGCCCGGGGATTATCTGGAACGCGACCGCTATGACCAGTCGACCGCGCAGCGCGTGGTTCTGGAGCAGGCAGTCGAGATCGCTGGCGGCGATGCCTCCGCGATCGATCTGGCGGAAATGTACAGCTGCTTTCCGATTGTGCCCAAGATGGCGCTCGAGACGCTGAAGCTGCGGCCGGACGTCAAGCCGACGGTGACCGGCGGGCTGACCTTCTTTGGCGGCCCGATGAACAATTATATGAGCCACGGCGTCTGCGCGATGGTCCGGGAGATGCGGGCCGGAAAGGGAACCACAGGCCTTCTCTACGGCCAGGGCGGCGTCGTATCCAAACATCATGCGCTGTTGATCTCGACGCGGCCACCGGAGAAGACTTTGAGGCCGGACTATTCGGTTCAGGCCAGGGCGGACGCGTTGCGCGGCTCCGTGCCCGAATTTACAGAGACCTATGAGGGCGCTGCCACCGTCGAAACGCACACGATCATTTATACGCCGAAGGGCGAGGTCCTCCACGGCGTCGTGATCGCGCGCACCGCAGATGGCCAGCGAACGATCGCGAAGGTACGGCGTGACGATGATCGATCGATCTTGGTCCTCTCCTCGCTCGACGCCAATCCCATCGGCACGTCCGGCCATATTCGCATCGATGCCTTTGGCGCCCGAATATGGGAGGTAGGCGAGAAGCGCGACCGGCGCGCGGCGCCGCACCGCTTCTGTCTCGTCGAACGCGACGGGCCGATCACTCTGGTCACGATCAATCGCCCCGACGCGATGAACGCGTTGACGCCATATGCGAACGAGGAGCTGGCCGAGGTTTTCGACGACTTCCAGGCTGATCCCGATCAGTGGGTGGCCATCCTGACGGGGGCCGGCGACAAAGCCTTTTCGTCGGGCAATGACCTCAAGTTCACCGCGCAGTCGATGGCTGCGGGGTTGCCGCTCGAGACACCGACCAAGGGATTTGCCGGCCTCACCGCGCGCTGGGACAACAACAAGCCCGTGATCGCCGCGGTAAATGGTATTGCCATGGGTGGCGGCTTCGAGATTGCATTGGCCTGCGACCTCATCATCGCGGCCGAAGGCGCCGTTTTCGCTCTTCCCGAGCCCAAGGTTGGCCTCGCCGCTCTTGCGGGGGGGCTCCACCGTCTGCCGCGGCAGATCGGCCTCAAGCAGGCCATGGGCATGATCCTCACCGCCCGCCGCGTATCGGCCGCTGAAGGTCTGTCGCTTGGCTTCGTCAATGAAGTGGTGCCGCAAGACGAACTGCTCGCAGCGGCGCGGCGTTGGGCCGATGACATCGCCGCGTGCAGCCCGATGTCGATCCGGGCTTCCAAGGAGGCCGTCATGAAAGGCCTGGACGAAAGCGACCTCGCGGCCGCCTATGGGAACCAGACGCGATATCCGGCGATCGGAGCGCTTTTCCGGTCGGACGATGTGCGCGAGGGGCCGCTCGCGTTCGCCCAGAAGCGGCCACCGGTCTGGAAGGGCCGATAGGTTTTCTCGGGGTCTGCCGGGAAGGAGAGGGGGAATGGGTGTGGCGACAGCTTTTGATCTGACCGGGCGCGTGGCGCTCGTGACCGGCGCTTCGTCCGGACTTGGCGCGGGCTTTGCGCGCGTGCTCGCTGAGGCCGGCGCTAAGGTGGTCCTTGCGGCGCGGCGTGTCGACCGGCTCGAGGCAGAGGTCGATGCGATCAGGGGGCAGGGCGGCGAGGCGCTCGCCGTGGCCCTCGATGTCACGGACGAAGCCTCGACAATAGCGGCCTATGATGCAGCCGAGGCAGCTTTCGGAACTGTCGACACGATTGTCGCCAATGCGGGTATCGCGAGCGACAACGCCGCCCTGCACCTCACCGCCTCGCATGTCGACGATCTGCTCGCTGTCAACGTCCGGGGCGCCTTCCTGACCGCCACCGAAGGAGCGCGGCGGCTCGTGGCAGCGGGAAGCCGCGAGCGCGAGCATGGCCGAGTCGTCATCATCGGCTCTATCACGGCCGAGCGGGCGCTGCCCGCGGCGTCCGTTTACGGCGCGACCAAGGCCGCTGCGCGCCATATGGCCAAGGCATTTGCGCGCGAATGGGCGCGGCGCGGCATCAATGTGAATGTCATCCAGCCTGGCTATTTCGAGTCCGAGATGACGGCGGAGATGGTCGGAAGTGAAGCGGGGCAGGCCTATATCGCTTCCTTTCCGCGCGCCCGCTTGCGCCCGGCGAGCGATCTCCACGCGCCGCTGCTGTTTCTCTGCTCGGACGCATCGCTCGGGATAACCGGTACGG
The DNA here is from genome assembly GCF_001307295.1 of Sphingopyxis macrogoltabida. Lineage (NCBI taxonomy): Bacteria > Pseudomonadati > Pseudomonadota > Alphaproteobacteria > Sphingomonadales > Sphingopyxidaceae > Sphingopyxis > Sphingopyxis macrogoltabida. The sequence continues at coordinate 422,916 of NZ_CP012700.1, forward strand.
TCATCACCGTCGATGATGGACAATCGCTATAAGACATCCTTGCGACTTGCCTCTCCCGCTTTGGCTCCGGAGGGGGCGTTAGCCTCCGGTCAGCGCAGAAACTGGCCGTCGTCGACCTTGAGGATCGTCCCGGTGACCGCTTCCGAGGCGGGCGACACCAAATAGAGCAAGCTTGAATCAAGTTGCTCCGGCAAACCCAGCCGCTTGCGCGGAAAGGTGCCGATAAAGGCGTCGCCGGTCCGTGACCGCATCCCGTCCATCATCTCGGAATCGAACGAGCCCGGGGCAATGCAATTGACGTTGATATGAAAGCGCGCCCATTCGATCGCCAGGGCTTCGCTCATCCGCACGACCGCAGCCTTGCTCGTCGCATAAAGGGCGGCACCCTGCCTGGGCGCCACAAAGGCCGCTATCGAGGCTATATTGACGATCCGCCCGTGTTGCCTGGCCTCGATGAGCCGCGTTGCAACCTCGCGCGCGAAGAGGAAGGGCGCACGCACGTTCACGTCGAGCACGCGATCGATGAGATCGAGCGGCATGCGCGTTGCGAGCTGCGCATCGGGAATGCCGGCGTTGTTGATGAGGATCCCGGTTGTTCCGAAAGCCGCCTGCGCCTTATCGACAGCCTCGACGATTTGCCCCGGGTCAGCGACATCGGCTGCGACGGCGGTCGCTCTGCCGCCCGCCGCCTCTATCTCGGCGACCAGCGCTTCGAGGCGTTCGATACGTCGGCCGACGACCGTAACGGCGGCACCCGCCGCTGCGAGCGTTTTGGCAAAGCGGTGGCCGAGCCCCGACGAGGCCCCGGTGACGATCGCAGACTGGCCCGCGAGAAGCGAGGCATCCTTCGGCGCGGCGGTCATCGCGATGTGGCTCCGGCAGATTTGTCCCTGGCCCAATATTCGTCGCGGATGAGGCGTTTGTAGAGCTTGCCGGTGTCGAGCCGGGGGAGCGCTTTCGAGAAGTCGATCTGACGAGGTGCCTTGACGTGACTGAGCTTCTCGCGCGCGAGCGCGGTAAGTTCAGCCGCAAGCGCGTCACCGGCGTCGGACCAGTGGACGGGCTGAACGACCGCGATCACGCGCTCGCCCATCTCTTCGTCCGGTCCGCCGATCACGGCGACGTCCGCGACCTTTGGATGTGTCACCAGCAGATTCTCGATCTCCTGCGGATAGATGTTCACCCCACCCGAGATGATCATGAAGCTCTTGCGGTCGGTGAGATAGAGATAGCCTTCCTCGTCGACCCAGCCGATGTCGCCGAGCGTCGTCCATCCCTCCGCATGCCGCGACTCGTCGGTCTTGGCAGCGTCGTTGTGATACTCGAACCGCGGCCCGCCGCTGAAATAGATCGTGCCTTCCTGCCGAGGCGGAAGCTCCTGTCCTTCTTCGTCGCAAATGTGGAGCTTCGTCGTCAGGGGCCTGCCGACCGAGCCCTTGTGAGCGAGCCACTCCTGAGGCCCGATGAAGGTCCCGCCATTGCCTTCGGATCCACTGTAATATTCATGAATGATCGGACCGAACCAGTCCATCATCGCTTCCTTGACCGGGACCGGGCAGGGGGCGGCGGCGTGGACCACGGTGCTCAGCGACGAGACGTCATGGGCGGCGCGCTCGCCCTCCGGCATCTTGAGCATGCGGATGAAATGAGTCGGCACGAATTGCGCGATCGTCACCTTGTATCGCGCGATGGCGGCGAGCGCCGTCTCGGGGGCAAAGCGCTCCATGAGAACGACGGTGGCGCCAAGGCGCATCATCGCCATCGTCCAGCGGAGCGGTGCCGCATGATAAATGGGGGCAGGGCAGAGATAGATGCTGTCCGCCGACGCGCCGTAGAGTTGCGTCGCCACCATGACGACCGAGTCCGGCTTGTCGATGGGCTCGCCGCAGATCGGGCTCGGCTTGATGCCTTTCGGCCGTCCCGTCGTGCCCGACGAATAGAGCATGTCATAGCCCGCCTGTTCGTCGGCGACCGGGACTGGGGGCATTGCGCTGCGCTCGGACTCGAAATCGAGATAGCCCGCGATCCGGCCGCCTGTTGCGAACAGGTCGATATCGAGGTCGCGCCGCGCGATTTCCGCCGCGACCTCGCCTTGCGCGGCCGAAATGATGAAGATCCGGGCGCCGCTGTCGCGCAATATATATTCGACTTCGTCAGCCTGGAGCTTGTTGGAGATGGTGACGAAGTAGAGGCCTGCACGCTGGGCAGCCCAGGCGATCTCGTAAAAAGCGGGCGAATTGGGAAGGCACATCGCGATCGTCGAGCCGGGAGCCAGTCCGAGGGCCCTAAATAGCTGCGCGCCCTGGTTCGAGCGGCGGTCGAGATCGGAATAGCGCAGCGCCTCGCCCGTTTCGGCCATGATCAGGGCGGGCTTGTGGGGCGTCGAGCGGGCATGGATCGAGGGATGCATAGTGTCCGTCCTCTCAGGGGATCATCACGGCCTTCACGCACCGTCCGGCGTGCTGGTCGGCAATGGCTTCGTTGATCTGCGATAGCGGATATCTGCGAACGAGACGGTCGAAAGGCAGCTCTCCCGCCTTGTAGAGCTCGATCATGCGGGGGATGAACATATCGGGTAGGCTATCGCCTTCGATGATGCCCATCACGATATGACCCGCACCGACCAGTTGGTTGATCGAAAGACCCAGCCGATCGTCGGCGGGGCTTGCGATTCCGACAAGTCCGAAGGTCGCGCGCGGCGCCAATGCAGTCATCGCGGATTCGATGACCTCTCGCCGGCCTGTCGTGTCGAACGCATAATCGACCCCGACCGGGACGATTTCGCGGATTGCCGTCGCAAAGTCGGCGGAGGCCGGATCGATGACGTGCGTCGCACCAAGTTCGAGCGCCAGGGCCCGGCGTTCCTCCCGCGGCTCGACAACGAGGATGGTGGCACATTCCTGGACCTTGGCGCCGAGGACCGCACTCAGCCCCACCGCGCCGGCGCCGATCACAAGAAGCGACGAGCCTTTGGGGCAGGCGAGCGAGTTCATCACCGCGCCCACGCCCGTCTGGACACCGCAACCCAGCGGGCCAAGCAACTCGATCGGCAGCGCTGGGTCGACGCGGACGGTGTTGCGTTCATTGGCAAGTGCATAGGATGCGAATGACGACTGGCCGAAGAAGTTCGCACTTGCGGGTTCTTCGCCGACACAGAGCGTCCGGCTTCCGTCCACTCGGCAGCCGCCATAGTTCATTTGTGCGAAGCGAACACAATAGGCCGGCCGGCCCTCATCGCACCGGGGGCATTCGCCGCAGCTGTTGAAGGTCAGTACGACATGATCGCCAGGGCGCACCTTCGACACCCCCTCGCCGACGCGCTCGACGATACCCGACCCTTCATGGCCAAGCACCGCCGGCGCCTTCATGATCTGGAGACTTCCGCCAAAGGCAAGGTCGGTATGACAGAGGCCGACGCCCGCGATGCGGACCAATATCTCGCCCGGCCGCGGATCTTCGAGCATGATATCCTCGATATCCCACCGCCCCCCCGGGGTGCGGGCTACCGCGGCGAATGCTTGCTTGGCCATGCTCCATCTCCCATGCGCCGTCGCCGTTCGTCCATTGTCGAAAGGGGCAGCGGCGATCCTTGCTCGCGTGGAATTATCAATTGGCAAAAAAATAATCAATCAACTAATGAAATTCTCTGATGCTCGTGATGGGCGCTGACGCGAAGAGTGTGAGGGAGAGTGACAGTGGCCGGGGACGCGTTTCGTGAGGATATTTTCAAGAACAGGACATTGTTCGTCGCCGGAGGGTCAGGTGGCATCAATCTCGCGATTGCCGAGCGATTCGCCGAACTCGGGGCGAACATAAGCCTCATAAGCCGCGATGCCGAGCGGGTGTGTGCAGCCGCCAGGAGCATTGATCCGGGTGGTGCGCGCGCAATGGGGCTCGCCGCCGATGTTCGCGATTTCGAGGCGGTGGACGCAGCCTTCGCTGCGACGGTCGAACGGTTCGGGGAGATCGACTTCGTCGTTTCCGGTGCTGCTGGAAATTTTCTGGCACCGGTGATTGGCATGTCCGCAAACGCATTCAAGACGGTCATAGACATCGACCTTCTGGGCACTTTCAACGTGATGCGCGCTGCGTTCGACCATTTGCGCAAACCTGGCGCGTCGCTCATCTCGATTACGGCGGGACAAGCCATTCGCCCGACGATGTTCCAGGCGCATGCCGGCGCGGCAAAGGCAGGGATCAACAATCTGACCCAGACGCTCGCGATGGAGTGGGGGCCAACCGGCGTTCGCGTAAACGCCATCGCTCCGGGGCCGATCGGCGATACTGAAGGCATGCGCAGGCTGACCCCATCGGAGGCTGCGACCGCGGCGTTGAAGAAACGGATTCCGCTGCGCGACTATGGCGTCAAGCGCGACATCGCCGATCTCGCGGTATTTCTTTGCACCCCCAATGCAAAATATATCACCGGAGCAATTCTCGATTGTGACGGAGGTTCTGTGCTCGGTGACGCGTCGGCAGACGCCCTCACTGTCCCGCCGCGATAGGCAAGGACCGCTCAGCCTTCGAGGAGGTTGTCCTGTAGCCGGCCAAGATCGCTATCCGAGAGGCCGAGGACGTCCTTCGCGAAGCTGGATATCGAGCCATGCCGCCACTCCAGTTCGCGAAAGGCAGCCTCGATATAGCTGCGATCGGCGCGCATAAGGATTTCGAGCGCATCGGGCGCCAGGCGTTCCATCCACTTTCCTTGCATGCCCGCCGCCGCCGCACTCGCGGTCAGGCGTTTCCAGTCGAGCAGTTCGGCCGTCTTGCAATAGTCCGCGATGATATATTCCCGGCGAATTCCGATGAGATCGAGCAATAGTGCGATGGCGATGCCGGTGCGGTCCTTCCCGGCCGAGCAGTGGATGAGCACCGGCAGGCTGCCTGCGGCGATATGGCGATACAGGCTGGCGAGATGCGTCGCGTGCCTGTCGGCCAGGCTTCGGTAGAAATGCCGCACTGCTTCGGCATAATCATCGGGCTTGAGGTCGCGCGCAAACAACCGCTGATCGCCTGAAAGATCGATATCGCCCTCGTCCCAGACCAAGGTAGTGCGCTTTTCCGCAAAAGCCGGAACGGTCGGATGGAGCGCGCGCTCGCTGGCCAGGCGCAGGTCTGCGATCGTGGAAATCGCGTCGAGCGATTCGTTGCGGATATCGTCGCTCGTCAACTCGTCCAGCCGGGCGGACCGCCATATCAGCCGTCGCTTCAAAACCCTGCCATCGCGGGCCGGATAGCCGCCGACCTCCCGAAAGTTCTGGCCGCCGGCAAGTGCGACCAGCCGGTCCTCTTCGATCACGACAGTCTCGGTCATATGATATCCCACAAAAAGGTGCGCCCGTGCGCCGCGTTTATCAACCAGTCTCGGGTTTCCAATCTGTGACGCCATTCCCTTCGACTTTGGCGTCATCGCCCGGTGCCCGGGCTCCATCCCCGCTCATGCTAGACCGGAAGAACCCGCCCCAGCCTTATTATGTGATTGATTAATTGATTGTGCAACCCGGTCGGGGGATGCTAGCTCACCGGATCAGCAATGGAAAAGGTCCGCGGATGACAGGCAAGCCGCTTCGCGTTCAGGTCGAAAGCGCCGAAGACGTAGCCGTCGTGCGCTTCGCCAATCCGCCGCACGGCACCGTCTCGAACGGCGGTGCGGCGGACCTTGTCGCGGCGATCAGGCCCCTCCTCGCGGCGGCCGAAACACGAGCGATCATTCTCACAGGCGGTCAGGACGGCATCTTCATCCGCCACGCCGACGTCCGGCAAATTGCAACTTCGCTTGAACGCGTAGGCATGGGAAGCGTCGATCCGCAAGCCTTTGCGACCAGCGCATTCGCCGAACTCGGCGCGATGCTCGACGCCGCCGAAAAGCCGGTGATCGCCGCGATTGACGGCCTGTGCATGGGCGGCGGCTTCGAAATTGCACTCGCCTGCACCATGCGGATCGCATCGCCCGCCGCCACCGCGATCGGCCTTCCCGAAATTCGCCTCGACATCTTCCCCGGCGGAGGGGGAACGCAGCGGCTGTCGCGACTGGTCGGACGCCATCGGGCCCGCCTGTTCATGCTCCGCGGCGACGTCATGACGGCCAGCCAGGCGCTGGCGGCCGGCCTTGTCGATGAAGTGGTCCCCTGTGCGCTCGATCGTGCCCTCGAATTGGCCGGCATGTTCGCCGGCCGTTCGACCGCCGCGGTGTCCGCGATCCTGCGCCTGACGGCCACTGACGAAGACCGGGAGAGGCTGGCCGCGGAAGCTTGCCGGTTTGGCGAGCTTGGCCTCACCGGCGAGGTGCTGCCGGAGGCGCTCTTCCAGTTCGCAGAAGGCGATGTCGGACTTGAAGCGATGCGATGAAGGGGCTGTGCGCAGCGTCAGGCGTCAGGCGTCAGGCGTCAGGGCTCCGGCGAAACTCTGACGACGAGCTTTCCGTCGTTGCCCCCTGTAAACAGCAGGTCGAGCGCGGCCACCGCCTCCTCGAGCCCGTCGACGACATGATCCTTCCAGGCAAGCCGGCCCTCGGCAATCCACGACGAGAGGTCGGCGAATGCTCCAGGCGCCTGGCGAAGATAATCGATCACGATGAAGCCTCGAACGGTCAGGCGCTGCATGAGGATTCGCCCGAAGTCGCGCGGCCCCGGCATTGGCCCGTCCTCATTGTAGGCGGAGATCATTCCGCACAGCGCCATGCGGCCATCCTTGCGGAGACGCGAGAAAACGGCATCCATGATCGGACCGCCGACATTTTCGAAATTCATGTCGATACCTGTCGGGTACAGCCGGTCGAGCGCGACACCGACATCCTCGTTGCGATAGTCGATCGCCGAATCAAACCCCAGCGTCTCGGTAAGCCAGCCGCATTTTTCCGGGCCGCCGGCAATCCCGACCACTTGCGCGCCCTTGATGCGGCCGATTTGACCGACGATCGAGCCGACGGCACCCGCCGCCGCGGACACCGCCAGGACTTCGCCTTCCCGAGGCTTGCAGATGTCCAGCAGCCCGAAATAGGCCGTCAGTCCCGTCGCCCCGAGGACCGACAAATAGGCCGTCAGCGGAACTCCAGCCTGCGGCGCGATACGACGCGATCCGCGCTCATTCGCTATCGAGTAAAGCTCCCAACCGCCGGTCGATGGCAGGACGAGGTCCCCGACGCGAAAGCGGTCCGAGCGCGAAGCCTCGACGACCCCGATCGTGCCGCCGCGCATGACGTCGCCCACACCGACCGGAGGCAGATATTGGTCGCGATCGCTCATCCAGAGCCGGTTCGTCGGATCAAGCGAAAGATAGAGGTTGCGAACCAATATCTCTCCGTCCGCGAGCGGGCCTATGGGCGTTTCCCGCAGTTCCAGGTCCGCAGCGCCAGGCGCGCCTTGCGGACGGCGCTTCAATATCCATTGGCGGTTCTTCATATCCTATCTCCTTAAGCGCGGGACAGCGACCAGAGCCAATTCCCATCCGGGGCGCGCGGCGACCCTTTCACAAGAAAGTCTGACCATGATTGCCATCAAATTCTGCCTGCGGCGGTTGCCCGCTCTCACATTGTCCGAATTTCAGGACTATTGGCTCAATCAACATGCACCGCTTGTTCGCAGCGTTGCCGAGACGCTTGGCATCCGCCGCTATGTCCAGTCGCACGCCCTTGACGACGACGGGCTTACCCGTGCTTTGGCTGGCCGCGGCTGCGAGCTTCCGCCCTACGACGGTATTGCCGAGCTTTGGTACGATAGCGCGGCTGCCGTGCGAGCGGCGGGTATGACCGAGGCAGGACGCGCCGCAGGCAGGCTGCTGCTCGCCGACGAGAAAAGGTTCATCGACCTTCCCAACTCGCCCATCTTCTGGGTTCAGGGGCACGACATCATCAGCAATGGATAGCGGCGGGCGAATGCGCCGCCCGCCGCTATTTGTTATCGGCTCCAATCCGTCAGCCAAAGCTTCGACGTCAAAGCCTTTCGATGATGATCGCCGGCGCCATGCCGCCGGCGGCGCACATGGTGACCAGGCCATAGCGGCCGCCCGAGCGTTCGAGTTCGTCGAGCGCGGTGCCGATCAGGATCGAGCCGGTCGCGCCGATCGGGTGACCGAGCGCCATCGAACCGCCGTTGATGTTGACCTTTTCACGATCCAGATCCAGGTCGCGGATGAACTTCTCGGCAACGACCGAGAAGGCCTCGTTGATTTCCCAGACGTCGATGTCGTCCTTGGTCAGCCCCGCCTTTTCGAGCACCTTCTTCGCCGCCGGGGCCGGGGCGTTGAGCATCAGCGTCGGGTCGTCGCCGATATTGGCATAAGCGACGATGCGCGCGCGCGGGGTCAGGCCGTTCTTCTCGGCATAGGCTTGCGACGTGAGCAGGATCGCCGCGGCGCCGTCGACGACGCCCGACGAATTGCCCGCATGATGGAAATGCTGGATTTCGAGGTCGGGATAGCGGCGGTTGATCTGCTTGCGGAAGGTCACCCCGCCGCCAAGATCGAAATCGGCCAGGCCGCTGAAGCTGGGCTTCAGCGCGGCAAGCCCTTCGGCGGTCGTTTCGGGGCGCGGAAACTCCTCGCGGTCGAGCGCAACGCTGCCGTCTGGGTTAAGGACGGGGACGACCGACTTGCTGAAACGGCCTTCCTTGATCGCCTTGTCGGCGCGCTGCTGGCTGACGAGCGCGAGCGCATCGAGAGCCTCGCGGCTGATGCCTTCCATCGTCGCGATCGCGTCGCCGCAAATTCCCTGGTGCGATTGCGGGTGGAGCGTGTCGAGCGCTTCATGACCCGATCCCATCATCTGGGGGGCAAGGCCGGCGTTGGCCTGCTCAGCGGCGTGGCTGGCGGTAAAGCTCATCATTTCGGTGCCGCCGGCGATCACGCAATCTTCCATACCCGACATCACCGACGCCGCCGCGAAGTTCACCGAACTGATGCCGCCGCCGCAGAAGCGGTCGAGCGTCGTGCCGCTCGCCTTGATGTCATAGCCCGCCGAAAGCGCCGCCATGCGGCCGAGGTCACCGCCCTGCTTGCCGACCTGGCTCGACGTCGACCAGACGATGTCGTCGACCGTTGATGTGTCGAGATTATTGCGGTCGCGGATCGCAGCGAGCACCGTCGCGGCAAGATGCTGCGGGTGAAGGTGCGAAAGCGCGCCCTTGCCGGGCTTGCCGATCCCGCGCGGGGTGCGGACGGCGTCGATGATATAGGCTTCAGTCATGAAAGCATCCTTGCAAGAAGTTGGTCCGATCCAGAATTAGTCGAGCGATTAATTTAATCCCTCGCTTCGATCAAGCGAATTGGTCGGTGCGGACGGAGGGCTCGGGAGCCCGACCGGCAGCGAGGCTGCATGCAAAAAACGCTTGCCTCGTCGCATAATCAATTGAATGATTAAATAGAGCCAATTGTTTGCGGCCACCTGATGGGAGAAAATCCGGATGAGCTTTTTCGATAGCTTCACGATGACGATCGGCGGCAAGGCCGTCTCGTCGAGCGAGACGATCGATGTCATCAATCCGGCAACCGAGGAGATCGTTGCCAAAGCTCCCGACTGCTCGGAAAAGCAGTTGGATGACGCCGTGGCCGCCGCCCGCGCGGCCTTTCCCGGCTGGCGTGCTACACCGATCGAGGAGCGGCGGCGCGCGGTGGCCAGGATTGGCGAGGTTCTGACCGAGCACCAGGCCGACTTCGCCCGTCTGTTTACGCTTGAGCAGGGACGCCCGCTCGACGGCGCGGCGCAGGAGATCGCCTTCGCCGCCTATTGGGCCAATGAGGTATCGAAGCAGGACATTCCGGTTACCGTCACCGAGGATAGCGCTTCAAAACGGTCCGAAACGCGCCACGTCCCGCTCGGGGTGGTCGCGGGCATCGTACCCTGGAACTTCCCGGTCAATCTCGCCGTATGGAAGATCGCACCGGCGCTGCTTACCGGCAATACCCTGGTGCTCAAGCCTTCGCCCTTTACACCGCTCACGATGCTCAAGTTGGCCGAGCTTCTTCGCGAGCATCTTCCGCCAGGCGTGTTCAACGTGATCAGCGGCGGCGATCGCCTTGGCCCTTGGCTGACCGCGCATGAGGGCATCGACAAGATCAGTTTCACAGGCTCGACCGCGACTGGCAAGCGCGTCATGGAAACCGCGTCCAAAGGCCTCAAGCGGGTGACCCTCGAGCTCGGGGGCAATGATGCGGCAATTGTCATGCCCGATGTGGCGCTGGATGAGGTGGCCGACAAGCTCTTCTTCTCGGCCTTCGCGAACAGCGGCCAGATCTGCATCGCGACGAAGCGGATGTATGTGCACGAAGATGTGTATGACAAGGTGGCGGATGCACTTGTCGCGCGCGCGCGCGCCGCGAAGGTCGGCGACGGGCTCGACCAGGGAAGCAATTTCGGACCGATCCAGAACCGCCCCCAGTTCGAACGTGTCAAGAATCTCATCGAGGACGCCAAGCAGCAGGGGCTGCGCTTCCTTGCCGGCGGCGACGTTCCCGAAGGAACTGGCTTCTTCGTTCCACTCGCGATCGTCGACAACCCACCCGAGGATAGCCGCGTGGTGCAGGAGGAGGCTTTTGGCCCGGTCCTCCCGCTGCTGAAGTTCCGCGACATCGACGAGGTGGTCGCTCGTGCCAACGCCTGCGAATATGGTCTCGGCGGCTCGATCTGGTCAGCCGACACGGAGGCCGCAGCGGACATCGCGTCGCGTCTCGAGACGGGAACCGTGTGGATCAACGACACGCTCTACATCATGCCCTGGACGCCCTTCGCGGGTCACAAGCAATCGGGGATCGGCGTCGAGAACGGCAAGGAGGGACTGCTCGAGTTCACGGTGCCCCAGACGGTTACGATCGCCAAATAGGTCCAGCGGAGCTTGGCGTCGGTCTCGGCGCGAGGGGGCAGAATCGTGCGGCTGCGGCTGGAGGCGCCACGCCTGGGCCGCGGCGCCTTGCGTCCTTCCCGCGCAGCTCAACCGGGGCGGCGCGCCGTCAGTTCGCGCGCGGGTCGGCCGAGATTCCCCTGATAAGGTTGTTGCAGAGCTCCGATACGTAGCGGCGTTTGAGATCGTCGTTGATCTCCTCAAGGCCGAACACATGTCGCGCCTGGTGGCGTGAATGGAACAGCTGGTCGCAGGCCCCGACGATCATGAAATAGAAGACCAGAGGATCGACCTCGCGGAAGATGCCCTTGGCCCGGCCTTCTTCCAGAATCGCGCGCTGCGCCTTGGCGACCGGCAGGCTGATTTCCTCGGCGATCTGCTTGCCATAATCGCCCGACGGCTCGTTGGCCAGCTCGTGCATCAGCCGGTTGACATAGGGATATTGATAATAGGTGTTGACCATGCCGCTGATGTGGATGCGCAACTTGTCCTGCGGCGAAATATCCATTTTCAGCAGCTGCTGCAGGTCCGCCATTCCCTGACCCAGCCGGCGGCGAAGCAGCGCCATCAGCATGCCCGCCTTGTTGCCGAAATAATATTTGACCAGCGCAGAATTGACCCCGCTCCGCGCAGCAATTTCGCTCAACGAAATATCGGTCGTACCCCGCTCGGCCATCAATTGTCCCGCCGCTTCCAGCAGTCGCTCGCGAGACTCCGCTGTCGACGAACCGCCTTCCGCCTCGATCTGCACCTTCATTCGTCACTCCCTGTGGTCGTCCCGGCACGACCATCCCCTGCAATCGGCCCGCCGCAGCTTGCGGCTAGCCGTTCGGATATGGCGTAAATTAATTGATTGAACAATATATTCCCACGCCCTGTGGCGGCGGCGCTGGTCCTATTTGCCAGCCGGTCCAGGCGATAACCTCCACAGCGTTCGCCAGATATAGATGGCCTGCGCGACGCTTGCCTGAAATTATCTATGCGATTAATTGATGGTCCATCGCAATTGAAAAAGTGAGGAGAGTGAGGCCATGGACCTGCAGTTCAGCCGCGCCGACAGGGCGTTCCAGGCCGAGGTTCGCCGCTTCTTCGAAACCGAGTTCCCGCCTTCTGTCCTGAACAAGGTTCGCACCGGTCAGTTTCTCCGCCGTCAGGATTATGAAGCCGCACAGCAGGCGCTCCAGGCCCGTGGCTGGTTGGCTGCCAGCTGGCCCCGCGAGTTCGGAGGCACGGGATGGACGCCGGTCGAACGCTATCTGTTCGAAGAGGAAATGGAGCTGGCGGGCGCGCCGAACCTGATTCCGATGGGCCTCATCTATATCGGGCCGATCATCTGTGCGTTCGGCACGCCCGAACAACAGCAGCGCTGGCTGCCCGACATCCTCTCGTCGCGCTCCTTCTGGGCGCAAGGCTATTCGGAACCCGACGCGGGGTCCGACCTCGCCAGTCTCGCCTTTTCGGCGGTACGCGATGGCGACGATTATATTCTGAATGGCTCCAAGATATGGACAAGCGGCGCCCACATCGCGGACTGGATTTTCTGCCTCTGCCGGACTTCGCACGAAGAAAGAAAGCAGGACGGCATATCGCTCATCTGCGCCCCGATGAATTGCGAAGGCATCAGCGTGCGGCCGATCGTTTCGATCGATGGCGCGCATGAGCTGAACCAGGTCTTCTTTACCGACGTCCGTGTTCCCGCCGCAAACCGCATCGGGGAGGAGGGGCGCGCGTGGCATTATGCAAACGTCCTTCTCAAGAATGAGCGCCTCTCTTACGCGCATGTTGGCCGCAAGAAGCGCGACCTTGCGACCCTCCGCACGATGGTCGCGGGCGACCGCGCCTTCGCCCGGCGGCTTGCCGATGCAGAATTTACGGTGATGGTGCTCGAACAGCAGGTTCTGAAGGCGCTTGTGCATGGAAGCGATGCGGCCACCGTCGCAAGTCTGAAGATCGGTTGCACGCAGGCCGCGCAGTTGATCACCGAGCTGTATATCGACCGGGCAGGGGAGCATGCGGCGCCCTTTTTCGATCGCTCTCGTTCCGACTGGCATGAGGCGACGCCGCTCATTCCCGAGTTTGCCGCGGTCGCCACGGCTTCCTATTTCTTCGAGCGCGCGCAAACGATCTACGGGGGGACCACGGAAATTCAGAAGAATCTGGTCTGGCGCGCCATCGACTCCGCTCGCTGAGCGTCGGTCGCGCTCCGTGCCGTCATGTTTCGGCGCATGTCACGCCGGGAGGCGCGACGGTTCAGCTTGATCGCGCATCATTAATTGGGTAATTAAAATGCTGTGACTTTACGGTATGGCAGCGAGAATAGCATATGATGGGAATGGCGGACGGCAAGGCGATGCTTACGGGCTTGAAGGTCGTCGATCTCACAACCGTCGTCTTCGGACCCTATTGCACCCATATTCTCGCTGAGCTCGGCGCCGACGTCATCAAGGTCGAAGTGCCGGGAAGCGGGGACTCTTTTCGCTGGTCGGGCAAGGCGGCCGCGACCCACGGCATGGCGCCTGCTTTCATGGCAATCAACGGCAGCAAGCAATCGATCGCCCTCGATCTCAAGACCGCTGCCGACCTCGAGACGATGAAGAAGCTTCTGTCGGATGCGGATGTGTTCGTTCTCAATGTCAGGGGCAAAGCCGCCGAACGTCTCGGCTTGGACTATGAAGCGGTAAAGGCGATCAAGCCCGATATCATTTATGCGCATTGCGTCGGCTTCGGTCAGGATGGCCCCTATGCCGATCTACAGGCCTATGACGACGTCATCCAGGCAGCGTCGGGGACGGCAACGCTTCTCCCCCGCGTCGATGGCGATCCGCGCGCGCGCTATCTGCCCTCGCTGATCGCCGACAAGGTCGCCGGTCTTCATGGGGCGCACGCGGTGCTCGCCGCCATTATCCATCACATGCGGACTGGCGAGGGTCAGCTCGTTGAAATTCCGATGTTCGAGGTCTTCACCAATTTCATGCTGCTTGAGCATCTCGGCGGTCTGGCCTTCGACCCTCCCAATGCTCCGGTTGGCTATTTTCGCCAGATCGATCCCGATCGCCAGCCTTTCCCGACCTCCGACGGCTACGTGAGCATCGTCGCTTACACCGACGAAAGCTGGTCGCGGATATTCGAACTGCTTGGCAATCCGGGCTTCCTCGATCAGGACGCGTTCGCAACCCGCAAGGCGCGGGGGCGCAATCTCCCGCTCCTTTACCGCGAAATAGCAAGGTTGACGCCAGGCTTCACGACCGCCGACCTCGTTGCGCGCTGCCATGCCGCGCAAATCCCGGCTCAGCCTGTCCGTGACCTCGCCGACATCATGAATGATCCGCATCTTGCCGCCACCGGCTTCTTCGAAGCCTATGAGCATCCCACCGAAGGACGGTGCTTCCGGATGGGGCATCCTGTCCGCTTTGGCGTATCGCTGGGAGGAGCCGGCAAGGTCGCCCCGGCGATAGGCGAACAGAGCGAAGAAATCCGCCGATCCATCTCCGGATGACCGCTTTTGGTGCGGGCCTCGAATCCCGCATCCGAAGCCAGATTCCGCGCGATGACGGCATTGTGTGAAGCCACCGCCCGAAACAAGGGCGGGGCAAGGAGCAGGAGAGAAGATCATGCGCGCCAGACTGCGCCAAGAGGCTGACTGTATTGCGGTTTACGCCGTCACCTTCCTCGTTTGGGGCGCCATTTTGATGACGATCGCCGCCAAGCTCTGACCTTGCCGCGCAAGGCTCGCACTCCCGGCAAGATCGATGCGGCTTGATCGCGCCGCTGCGCCGGCCAAACCGGCACACCGCCGTGCGATTGGCTCATTGCCCCATGGAGAGTTTGAGCTGGGCTCCGGTAATGCTCGCCGCCTCGTCTGAAAGCAGAAAGGCGACGACGCGAGCGGCCGCCTGGGGCGAAATCCAGTCGCTCAGGTCAGCATCCGGCATGTCCGCCCGGTTCGCCGGCGTACCGATGATGGACGGCAGCACTGCGTTCTTTGCCATCGTCGGTAGTCAGAAAGGACGCGCGCAACTGGCCGTTGTCAAAACGGGCCTGTGCCGAAATCATGCTTCCTTTGATGATCGCAGAGGCGTTTTCGGGACCGAGGTTCGATGCGCGCCTCGGCGTTTGTACGTAACCCTGTGCGGCAAAGATACATCCAGTTCCGGTGCCAGTTGGAGTTGCACATCTCCCGATCAAACGCATGATCGCGGTCACGCCACATTTGCAGGCGTGTGACCGGGTTCCGCTACGTATGTCCAGGCGCAAGCTAAAGGTAGCGGTTCGTGCCCCGATGTGCGTTTCCTTTGCGCGGTCACTCTTTTTTTGAAAACGATGCTCGATTATTTTCAGATTATTAAATAGCGGCCGGAATTTCCGAGGCATAACTTCCCAAGTGCGACTCATTTCGGTCGCGATTTCGGAAGGAAGATGTGATGAAACAGCAGGACAGCAGTGACCTGATCGACCTCGGCGCCGTCGGCGTCGAGACCCGAGGCATCGAACCGGTCGGTCCCCGCGATGAAGATACCAACGAGCACTTCCTGCTCGTCGGCGGCATCACCGCTGAAGACTGACCCTCAGGGCGGCGCGCCGCGCTGCGGCGCGCCGTACCTCTGGCACAGCCATCGCATGGACCCATCTTACGACATCCGGCCAGGGCTGCACTTTTGCCGCTTCGAAAGCGAATATGTGTTTCTGGACTTGCCTGCTGGCCGCTATTTCCTGATCCAGGGGCGGACGTCGCAAGCTTTTGCGCATTTCCTCGACCAGCGCGCCAGCGACGACGAACAGGCTGTTCTGCTTGATCAGCAGCTCATCGGTCCCGCTGGCGGATTGGCTATCGGGAATCTGCCCCTGCCGCCGGCCGTCACAGCGAGCCTCATCGACCAGCCTCTCCCCGATACGCCTTGGCTCGATACCCTCAGGGCGATTGCGGCCCAAAGGCGAGCGCGCTTTGACATTGGCCGTATTCCGGTTTTCGAGATCACGCGGCGGATGGGTGAGCGCCTCGAAAAACATTCTCCCGAGAGTCGGCAAGAGACCTATATTCGTGTCGCCGCCGCGTTTCACCGTGCCCGGCGTTACGCGCTTGCCACGGATCGGTGCCTCGAGCGGGGCATTGCGATGCGCCGGATCCTTGCGCGCGCGAGGTGCGACGCCCGTCTTGTCTTTGGCGTGACATTGCCCTTTGCTGCCCATTGCTGGGTTCAGGCTGGCGAAGCGGTGCTGACCGACCCGCTCGATGTCATCCTTCGCTACAAGCCGATCTTGGCGGTCTGATGACCGGTGGATTTCGCATCGAGATCGCTTTCGCAGAGGATGGTTTGCGTCGTCGCTCGCAAGCTCGCGGTGCGGCTGATTTCAGTTGCGGAAATGTGGCGGTTTGGTCGCGCGAGCCGCTGCAGCACGTGGATGCGCGGAGCATCATCATTGGTCGCCTGTTCGAAAAATTTAGCGCGGTGCCGCCTGCCATTGAGTGCCCCGGCCAAGTCCTCACGGCCGAAAAAGGACGAAAGCTGCTGACGGATTTTTGGGGCGGCTATGTTTTTGTTCATATCGGCCGGAACGGGGCGGTGACGATATTCCGGGACCCGTCCGGCGCGCTGCCCTGCTACGTAAAACGGGAGGCCGACGGAATAAGCATCGCCGGCGATATCACGGAACTCGCTTCGCCGGGTTCCGGCGCCGTCGATTTGGGCGAAGTCGCGCGCGTGCTTTCAAGCGGCGACGCGCGCGGGCGTCGCACATGTATCGAGGGGATCGAGGAACTGATAGCCGGCGAATGCCTTGCCGTTGCCGATGGCAAGGTGGCACTCGAGAGCTGGTGGACCCCATGGGACCATGTCACGCCGCGCGCGAACAAGGACTTCGAGACTTTCGCTGAGGACCTGCGCAACATCGTTTGCGGGGTCGCGGGGACATGGTCGCGCTGCTTCTCGTCGATATTGCTGGGCGTATCCGGAGGTCTCGACTCATCGATCGTCGCCGCCGGCGCCGCACCTGCCGCGCGCGGGCTGACGTGTCTGACCCTGTTCGGGCCCGATGCCGATGGCGACGAACGACGATATGCGCTGGCCATGGCGACGCATCTCGGGCTCAATATTCGCGAAGTGCAGCGCGAAATTGGCGATATCGACGTCGGCCGCGCCTCCGCGCCCAATCATCCCTGGCCGATCGTGCCGATCGGGCGCCAGACGAACGAGGCGATCCACGAACGGTTAGCCAGAGAAATGCCGGTAGATGCTTATTTTACCGGCAATGGCGGCGACGCTGTTCTGTGCAGCCTGCGGAGCACCATTCCCCTTCTCGATCGCGTCCTGGCGGAGGGCCCGTCCGCACGGCTCGGAACCACGCTGCGCGACATATGCCTGCTGACCGGCGCCGACCGACGCACGGTCCTGCGCCATGCCTGGGATCGCCATCGCCGCCACGGGGGACGGCATCAGATCCGGTTCAACGCAGCGGGGCTGCAGCCGGACGCCGCGAGGGTGGCACGGGCCGCCGGGGCCACGCACCCTTGGCTCCGGCCGCCGCGTGACATTCTGCCCGGAAAGACCGTTCATGCAGCCTATCTGATGCGAACCCAAAAGAGCATCGAGCTCTATCCGCGCGCGGTGTCGCCGCCCCATGTCGCGCCGCTCATATCGCAGCCCCTGATGGAACTCTGTCTGTCGATTCCGACCTGGATGTGGGTATCCGGCGGACGGAATCGCGCGGTCGCGCGCCGCGCCTTCGACAGCGCGCTTACGTCGCTTGTCACCGCCCGCACCAGCAAGGGCGGTCCCGGCGGGTTTGATCTCCTGATATACCGCCGCAACAGGGACCGCCTTCACGACCGCCTCCGCAACGGCCTATTGGCTTCCGAGGGTATTTTCGATCCCGCGCTTCTCGATCGCGCCGAGGATCCCACCTGGCGCGGCGTCGAGCGAATTCAGCGTATCCTCGAATTCGCCGCCGCCGAAAATTGGGTGCGCTGGTGGAGCGGATCCTAACCGGGCCCGTTCGCCGCGCGGCAACGATCGGGCCGATCGCGCGCGAGCTTGCCCCAGCTTTCGGCCTGGTTCGGGAAGGGGCCGTCGGTATCATTTTTGTCCAGAAGCCAATAGTTAAACCAGGCGATATTCTCCCGCATCGCGAGCGACCGGTTCGACGGCCGGTAGAAGACATGGGTTTCGTCAGACGCTGCCGTAGCGCCGGAATAATGACTGATCTGCGTCGGCGCTTTCGCCGCGCGCAACGCTTCGAACAATTCGATCTGCGACGGCGATGCCGAGGCAACCTGCTGTAGCAGGGCTGCGCAAACTCTGTTGGCGTTCAGCGACGGAGCGAAACGGCGATAGCTGATTATGGCGTCGCTCAGCGGTGCGCCGCCATAAACCGCATCATAGCTCGAGCCGGCGGTCGCATATCCCGCCGGTTCGAGATAGCCGCCATCGCCGCTCGATGCGGCGCGAAACAGGGGCGACCGGGTCACCGCGACATTGACCATCTGCGAGCCGCGGCTGTAGCCGGCGATGCCCACCCGATCCCGATCGACGAGACCCTCGATGGCCATTTCGTCGACGGCATCCTCGAAGATGTGGACGCCTTCGATCCACAGCAACCGCTGCAGAGTCTCTGAATCCGGCGGCCCGCTGCCGCGAACCCATGCCTTGCTGGCCGCCATCAGCTCCTCCGATTGCAGGGGGGAGGGGTCATTGATCAGCAGCACCACATAACCTCTCTCGGCGAGCAGCTGGACCGGGTAGTTCCATTGGAAACCGGGCGCGGCGAACCGGTCGTCGGCATCGGACCCATGGGTAACGATGACGGCCGGGTAGGGCTTTCCCTTTTGGTAGCCGCGGGGGAGGACGACAAAGCCGCGGGCTTCATACCCATCGCGGTTGGTCCAGACCCGGGGAAGGATGGTGAGGGGAGCGATCGCGTCATGCTCCGCCGAGACCGACAGGAGCCGGAAGATGCGGCCATCCCTCAGGTCGATTTTCACAAGCCTCGGCGGTGTGGCGATTCCCTCTTCGACGCAGACCGCGAAAAGAAGCGCGTTATCATAGGCGCAGCGAGTGAGGCTGTGTTCGCTCTCCACCCTTCGCACGTCATCGCTCGAGACGACGGCCAGCCCGTAGCGGGCCGCATCGAGATCGCGGGTTCCGAGAACCAGCTTTTTTCCGTCGCGGCTCGCCTGGGGCGCAGCCGCGCGGGGATCGCCTATGGTGAATGCGACCGCACCGTAGCTGTGCCGTTCCCCGTCCGGGCCCGTTTCCACGAGGTCCAGCGTTTTCGCCAGGCCGCTCGTCGCGAGTTCGCCGCCGCGCGGTCCCCTGAGGAGCGCGATTGTCTCCAGATTATGCTCGACACCCAGCGTGCGTATCGTTCCGCTCAGCCGATTCCAGGCGCGCATCTCGAACCGACCGCCTTCCGAGCCATCGGGTGTCTCCACCCGGAATTGAACCTCATCGCCGCGCCAGAGAATCTGCCCCCCGCCACGCGTCGCCATCCGGTCCTTCGATGGCCTGCTCAGCATCAGGGTGGTTTTCCCGTCGGGTCCGCGCAGGAAATAGTCGATCTCGACGTCTATCGTAGACCGGCGCCGGCTTTTCAGAGCGCTGACCTCCGCGTCGAATCGGACGCGAGGCGCGTTCGGCAATGCTCTGAGCTGCGAATACCAGAGCCAGGCGCCGCCGGGGGACCAGTCATAGTCTAGAACGCCTACCGATGACGGGCGCACACCGCCGCCGATCGGAAAAGACATGTCCGCTTTCCCGACAGGAACGGTCGCCGGGTTCACGATCAGCGGCTGCACCATGCCGCCGGGCGTAATCCGATAGAGCTGCAGGCCCGCCCCGAGGTCGAGGAGGGCGCTCCAGTCCGCTGTGCCGGGGATGCGCCGCAGCGACTTGGCGCTGTCGACGGTCACTATGGTTCTTTGCCGGGTGGCAGCGATGTCGAGGATGCGGATATGGGATCGCGGCTTGTCGGCAGCGAGGTCGGCAATCTCGACCGCGTAGATGGCAAGCTTGCCATCTTCCGACAGGGCGATGTCCTTCACCTCCGGGACGGTGAGGATGTCCTCGAGAGTCCAGGGCCTGCCCTTGCTCTCCCCTGCCGGGGCGACAGGGGAGAGCACCGCGACGGCAAGGATCGCCGCGGCCGGGAGGCCGGCTCGGAGGCTATTCCGCATGGACATCCTCCTCACCAGTCGCGGCTGATCGTGATGCCGAGGAAACGCCCCACCGCCGAATAATTTGTCGAATCGAAGGGGGTGTCGCTCGGCGATGCCACTGCCGTCATCTCGGGTTTTGCATTGAAGATATTGAGGGCGTTGACGCTGATCTCGCCCAATGCGCCGATTTTGACACGCGCCGAAAGGTCAAGCGTCGCGACCGACGCCACCTTGACGGGAATTGTGCGGCGCCGATCGGTGACGCCGCCGGTGAAGCTGACGAAGGAGGCGAGAGTGAAGTCCTCATTTCCGAAGGTTGCGCCACCCCGCGCGCGAAAGTGCGGCGAATTGAAGATGGTGCCGGCCAGATCGGTCACCGGAAGGCCCGGCAACAATTGCTGCCGACTGTCGAGCCAGGTGCCGCTTGCGATCAGTGTCAGCATCTGCGCACCGATCGGTGCGCGGTAGCGCAGCGACAGGTCCGCGCCCTGATAGCGCTGCGAGGCGATATTGAGGTCGCGCCCGTCGATCAGCGCGATGACATTGGCCGGGTCATAGGGTCCGGTGGTGGCATTGCCGAGCGGGTCCGAGGCCCCCGCGATCGCGGCGGCCAGCAACGTCGGCGACGGATTGAAGGTGACGAGATCGGCAAACAGCGGATTGGTGAGAACCCCGAGTGGCGATCCGAATGGCGGCGCGACCCGGTCGCGATAGTCGATCCGGAAGAGGCTTGTCACGATCTGCAACCGGCTCGACGGGCGGAAGGTCGCGCTCAATGTCACATTCTCGGATCGCTCGGGGCCGACATCCGGATTGGGACCGCCGAGATAGACATAGGTCGATCCGGCCGGAAACATCGATCCATAGCCGGTCACGGACAGGAGGACCGGCGTATATCCGCTATACTGCTGGTTGAGCGTCGGCATCTTGAACGACTTGCCCCACGAAATGCCGAGGCTGAGCTCCGGGACCGGCGCATAGACGAAGCCGAGCTTGGGCACGACGATGCTCCCGGAATCGGAATAATCCTCGAAGCGCATTGCTGCCGTGATCGAGGCGCGGTGCGCGAAGGGCAGCTTTTGATCGGGACTGGCGAGCGGGACGAAGAGCTCGCCATAGGCATAGCGGTTCTCGCGCGTGGGTGCGAAGGCCCGGCCCGCGATCAGGGCGTTAAGGTGATTGCTGCGCCAGCCGCCGCCTGCCGCGAGGCGGACATCGCCCGCCGGCAGCGCGAAAAGCGGGCCTTCGACCCCCGCCTCGATACTCAGACTGCGATTGTTGAAGATCCGGATCGAAGGGGGCGCAACGCCATTGGTGAAATTCTGCGTGACCCCATAGGTCTTGTCCGTGCCGTAGAAGCCCGAAACGCGCGTGCTCCAGCCGCCGCCAAGATAAGCTTCGAGCGTCGGCGCGACGCCGAAGGTCTCGAACTCATTATGCACCACGATCCCGCGCGTCGTGATCGGCCGGTCGGCGAACAGTCCGCGCACCGAGGTCATGTCGCCGCGCTTGTAGATCAGGTCGGCCTTGATGCCGAGGCCGGGTGCGAGGTCCTGATGGCCGCTGAACAAGGCGCTATGGCGCCGCAGTTCGGGATAGAAAGTAGAGAGCGGATTGCTGGTCACGGCATAGCTGCGGTCCCGCGCCAGGATCGCGCTGTTGTCGAAAAAATCATAGGTGGCGAGAAAGCCCCCGCCCGACCATTTGGCCCCGCCGACGATATTATATTGTTGCTGGAAATTGCCGCCGTCGGTCGACCCGCCGATCCGCGCGCTCGTTGTGATGCCCTCATAATCCTTGCGGAGGAGGATGTTGACGACGCCGGCGACCGCGTCGGCGCCATAAATGGCCGACGCGCCGTCGGTGACGACCTCGATCCGCTCGACCGCTGCCGTCGGGATCGCGCTGATGTCGATCACGCTCTGTGTACCGCTATAGGCAAAACGGTTTCCGTTCAGCAAAGTCAGCGTGGCGCTGGGACCGATACCCCGAAGGTTGAAGGTCGACGCGCCGTTGACGTTGACATTCTGGTTCTGGACTCCTTGCCCCGACCCGATCCCTGGGTTCTGGCCGCCCCCGAAATTCTGCGGCAGGCTGCGCGCAACCTCGCCGAGATCGGCATGGCCGGCGTTGCGGATATCCTCCGCCGTCACTTCGATAACGGGCGCCGGCGCAGGCGCGCCTGCGATGCGCGAGCCGGTGACGATGATGGTTTCCGGCTCGGCCGAAGACGGGATTTCAGCCGAAAAGCCATTGCGGATGATGACCGCGCGGTCGTCGAAGCGTGCGATGAGCCCGCTTCCCGCAAGGAGGGTCTCGACGGCTTCGCGCGGCGTGAACTGGCCCTTCAAGGCAGGAGCGGTCTTCCCTTCAAGGTCGCGCGAAGAGGCATAGAGTTCGATGTCGGCGAGATCGGCGGCTCGGCGCAGAGCCTCGCCCAGATCCTGCGCGGGCATATCGTAAGACTGGCGCTCTTGCTCTGTCGCCATCGCGGCGATTGGCGAACAACAGGCAGCAACACCGGCGAGTAGCGCGGCCAGCGAACGAGACTTGATCAACATAGTCACTCCCCCAAAAATTCCGCCGTGCATCGGGCAAGGCGGTCAGTTGGGGGTGAGTTGACGGGACGAAGGAGGTGCCCTTAGCCAGTCGGTGAAAAAATTATCGGCGGCGGAGGAAGAGTGCGTCCGCTCGGCGCTCGACCCGCAGATCTAAGAGGGTCGCTATGCGCTCCGCGAATGGCTCGGTCTTGCTGATCTGGAAGCGCCCCGATACCTCGCGCGCCGCGATCGCGCTGTCTTCGATCATGATCGGAACCGCGGCGTAGCGATTGGCTTCGGCGACAAGCCGGTCGAGCCGGATCGAGCGATATTCGGCCCAGCCATCGGGCCAGTGTGCCGGAAGGGCCGGCGGAGGTCCGGCTTTTGGCGCCAATGTTCCGTCGGACCGATAGGCCAGCGCCGCGCCTTCGCGAAGCGGCGTGACCTGGTCCGCCACCGCATCGGTGCGGACCTCGGCCGCACCGCGCCGCAGCATTGCGGTGACCGTGCCGGCCTCGTCGAGACTGAGGTCGATCTCGGCATCATTCGCGCTTGCGGTGCCGCGTCCGGCGTCAATGCGCAGGGGGACGTCCTGCCCGGCCACCGAGAGACGAACCCGGCCCCTGACCAGACGCACTCTTCGCGCGTCTGTCCCCACGGCGACGTCGAGCCGGCTGTCGGTGTCGAGCGTCGCGCTCGACCCGTCGGCAAGCCGGAAGGTCCGTATTTCGCCGCGCCGTGTCTCCAGCGGCTCGGCGGCAAAGGCGGCCGAGCTGCCGCCCCGCTGACCGGGAAGCGGAGCGCCCCCGGCACCGATCGCGACGATCAGGAGCGCGAGCGCCGTCGCTGCTGCGCCCCACGGCAGCCACTTTTTGATCCGGCCGCGCCGCGCCTCGGCATGCGCGCTCCCGTGACGCTCCGATGTCTTGAGAATGGCGAGCGCCGCCATGCGCTGCTCGGCGCGCCGATAGGCCTCGCGGTTTTCGGCCGACCCGTTCAGCCAGGCATCGAACTCGCCGCGGAGCGCGGCTGCATCTTCGCCGCGCATCTTGATCAGCCATGCGCGCGCGATCTCGTCGAGCGAATAGTCGCCGTCACCTGCTTTGGTCATTGACCCTCGTCCACCACCTTCGAGATCTGAGCGAGCGCTCTCATCATATGATATTCCACCGTCGCGATGCTGATGCCGAGCGCCTCATGTATCTCGCGATAAGAGAGCTCGTCCACCCGGTGCATGAGGAAGACGCGGCGGGTCTTTGGCGGCAGGGCATCAACGGCCGCTTCATAGAGCCGAAGCAGATCGGCGGCTTCGAGATCCCACTCCTGCGCGGCGGGCGTGGCGCCTTCACTCTCATCGCGCAGCGGAAAGAAGGTCGCGCGCGACGATTTCTGGCGCCTGGCGCGATCGATAAGCAGGTTCTGGGCGATACGACGCAGGAAACCGCCCGGATTGGCGAGCTGGTACCGCTGCTCGCTGCCCGCCGCGCGCGCAAAGACTTCCTGAACAAGATCGGGCGCTTCCTCGGCGCCCGCCTTGCGGCGCAGGAAATGAAAGAGCGACATGCGGTGCGCACGATAGGCCGCCTCGAGATCCTGGCCGGCCTCTGGCCGCTGTCTGCACTGCGGCGGCCGGTCGGCCGGATGCACATGGCAGGCCGAGGACGGTGAAAAGGGGTGACGCGGCGGCGCACGGTCGCGGCAGGTACAGGAAGACAAGGCGGTAGTCCCGGCCGGCACGAGCGAAAGCGTCCGGCCGCGGCCGGGCTTGCTCTTCCAGTGCTGTGCCGCCGTCTGGCCGCTCGCGCGGGCCATGGTCCGGTTGGGCCGCCGGTCCGGTCAGGGACTGGCGTGATTGATGACTGGCGAAATATTCCGCGAAGGAGCTGCCAGACATGCTCCTCCGCTCTGGAATCATGTCAATTTCGGGCGGTGCTGACAAGCAAAAGGATCGGGCGATGGCTCCGACTGCTCAAACATCGCGCCCCGGATGGTTGCCGAGCGCGCGAGCATAGCGTGCCGATTCGTGCGCTCGCCTTTCATGATAGCCGAGCAGCAGGCCCCGAAGCTCGGCTTGCGGTGCGGCTTCGGCGACCGCGGTCTCGATCCGCTGATATTCGGCTTCGACTTCCGAAAGGATCGCCGCGTCGAATTGCCTCGAAAACTGCAACCGGTCGCCGATCGCCGCGATACTCGCGACGATTTCGCCGTTCGACGATCGTTCGGCGATGGCGAGGAACAGGTCAGCGAACCGGTCGGGATAGGGCTGGTCGGCCGACACCGAGGCTGCAAAGCCTTTGGGCGTGGTCGCGACGGCGGCGAGCAGCAGGATCAGGTGAAGCTCGAGCAGGTCGCGAAACTCTGTCTCGGCAAGATAATGGACGTGAAATCCCTCTCCCGGCCTGAAATCGACCATGCGTTCGCCATCCAGCCGAAAGAGGCTGTCGCGCACCGGTGTGAGGCTGACGCCAAGCTCGTCGGCCACCCGCGCGGCTTCGATCCGCGCGCCTGTGGGCCATATACCCCCCATCAGGCGCCGCTTGATTGCTTCATAGGTCGGCTCGAATACGTGCGCGGGACTCATCGGCCGCTCCTTTCGGTCGCAGCGAAATCGGCGACGGCATCGGCCTGGTCGGGACGCAGCGCGTCGACCGCGCCTATCGGGCCGGACGGTTCGCCTTGCAGGAGGATCGAGGGGCACTGGCCTTCATAGTTGCCGAGGTTGGGGCGGTGCTGCGCATAGCCTGCGAGCGCCGCGAGCTCCGGCGGGAAGTGCCGCGCGACGTCGGGCGGGTAGGCCAGCCACAGATTTTCATAGGGTTTGAGCCAGCCAAGGCTGTAGCTGACGAGCACGCCGCGCCGGACATTCTTGCTACGGTTCGCGCCGGCGCCGTGCGCGGTCGATCCGAGAAAGCAGATCGCCGCGCCGGGTTCGCATTCGGCATATATAGGAGGGCCGGGATCCTCTTTCGCCATGCCGGTGACGCCTTGGCTTTCGGGGAAAATCTGTGTCGCGCCATTCTCCTTCGTGAAGGAGGTCAGCGGCCAGAGGATGTTGACGAGATATTCCTGGGTTCCGTCTGCGCCGCGCCACATGTCCTGGTCGCGGTGCGGGAACTGCCGCACTTCGCCGGGGTGAATCTCGATCGCCTGGGCGAGGTTCAGCTGCATGCGC
This sequence comes from Sphingopyxis macrogoltabida, assembly GCF_001307295.1. NCBI lineage: Bacteria > Pseudomonadati > Pseudomonadota > Alphaproteobacteria > Sphingomonadales > Sphingopyxidaceae > Sphingopyxis > Sphingopyxis macrogoltabida. The sequence goes on from NZ_CP012700.1 coordinate 448,608, forward strand.
TCGCATCCCGGCCCGAGGATTGCTTCGACGGCGGAAAGGATGACGGGGTCGAGCACCAGATCGGCCACGTGCCGCGAGCGCCGCAGCAGGCTGCCGAACCGCTTCGTTCGCCGGCCGTAGAAGTCGCCCTCGCAAAAGGGCGTCTCGGCAAAGACCGGATCGAGATCGCTGGCGAGGGCGTGTACGGTCGCGCTCGCCCGCTCATGCAGGATGCAAAAGCCGTTGCCGCGAAGTTCGCCGACGAGGCGGGTGGAAAGGTCGGCCTGGGTGAGATCCGCCGTCATGGTGCAAGTTCCCCACCTTCGAGCTTGAGCCCGAGCGGCGTCCATGTCCCCGTTCGTTGCAGGCCGGGAAGCGTGTCGGCGTCGATCCGGATGCCGAACGCGAGGATCGGGCCGGCGCTGCCCGGGAGAGCGGGACCGAGCGCGCGGCAGGACCAGCCGAAACCGCTGATCTTCGCGAACCAGCGCGCCTCCGCGATCCCGACATATTCGCGGATGCCATTGTGGAGGGCATGGTCCGCAAGCGCGCTGACGAGCTGGTTGCGGGCGTCGAGACGCTCGGCGGCCGATTGCGCGGGGTCGAGGCAGAAGCGGCTGATTTCCCAGACCGCCTCGCCGGATGGCGCGCCGTCGGGGCAGAGATGGGGATAGAGATCGCCGAGGAGATGCGGTGCGGTCGTCGGCAGCAACCGCGCCGATGCCCGGTGGCGCAGATCGTCCGGATCAAGCAGAATCAGATATCGAGCATGCGGATTATCGAACTGGTCGAGCTCGAAACGCCCATCGAGAGCGGGAAGATCCCACTTCAGAAGATCGATGAAAACCTGCTTTCGGGCTGCGAACATGGCGCGCAGCGCCGCGTCGCCGGGCGCAGCCTGCGCCCGCGTGGATTGATCGGTCATAGGTCATCCTTGGTTGCTGGATGCCCGAGTCAGACCATCAATCTCGCGGGTCGGCTATGCCCATTTCTGGGCAAGCCTTTCGCCTTTTGGCGCTCGCCTCAGTCGGGACGCCACCAGTCATAGACGTCTGAAAAGCCGATCAGGCCGTCGTACAGAGCGCAGAGGATCAGCATCGAGCGGCAGTGGACCGAATAGCGGTCGCGGGCCATCTTGAGGTGGCGGACCACCGTTTCCTGGCTGATCCCGAGAATGTCGGCGATTTCGCCCGCCGTCTTGCCGCGCGCCGACCAGAGCACACATTCGCGCTGGCGCTCGGTGAGGACCGATCGCGGCCGCGGGGCTGCCGCACCCATGAAGTCGCGCGCTCTCGCGATCGCAATCGCGCCGATGATTTCGGCGACGTTGAGCATATGGCACGGCAGATCGGTGTGCGGGCCGACCGCGAAGGAGCAGGAGCCCATGGCTTCGCCCGGCAGGTGTCGCGGAACGGTGAAGCCGTCGCCGACACCGCTCGCTCGCGCGACGTTCATCAACTGCCGGTCGCTGCGCGAGAGGGGGATATAGTGCTCGACGTTGCGCCACGCGAACCCGGTGACCGCACGTTCACCGGCCCGGCGGATCGGGTCTGTCGCACTGAGGTCGAGGCCGATGTAGATCTTGGCCCAGGCTTCGGGATAATTATGGACGAGCATCGATGCGGCCTCGCCGCCGCGCCGGTCGAAGGCGAGAGCGAAATGGTCGAAACCCATGCGCTCGGCCGCGTTCGCCAGCGCTGCAAAAAGTTGTTCCTGCTGTCCCGCGCCTGAAATTTCGTGGGCGAGCTCCTCCGTCAGATGAAAATGCTTCACATCGATCATCGGCCGCTGACGCGTTCCCGACCCGGCTGTCCGCGGTCCGCTCCCTTGGGTCGCGCGCCAGCGGTTCCTCTCCGCGGCGCACGAGGTTCGACAATGGTCCGACGGGTCCTGACATTGCGCGGCGGGTCGCTGTTTTCGCGGCCTCGGCGCTACAATCGATCGGCGTAGATGGTCTAACATCCAGATAAGCCGCGTAAAGCTTCGAGGCCCGAGAGATGGATCCAGTCTGACACTTCATGTGCCATACTGCCGACCGGGGCGCGCTAGTGAACCGGGTTCAAATACGGGCGACTGCCCGGATCGCGCCGACGATCCCGGCGACGAACGATCCCGCGACGAGCGTCGTCAGCAGCCAGAACTCGATCGCGATGGCGCGGTGCTTCCATTTGGGTTCGCGAGGCATCGGGACGGCATGGCAGGGATGCGCATTGTAGGACAGACGAAAAAGGCCTCGCCTTTCGGCGAGGCCCTCCCGGCTTTCGATGGCAAGGAGCCGCATCGAAAATCGTCCCCCCCTCGAATCGTCTTGGGTCGCAGTCAACGATTCGAAAGTTGGTGGGTGCTAGCCGGTAATCCGGAAGAGTCAACATGCGGTTTACGCTACGCCTTCCATGATAAAATAGCCTATTCTTAGCCCGCTAGAAGAGCGTGGGTGAGCCGGTCGGCGGCTTCCGGCTGAACCAGGGAATGTCGGTGCGTTCTACGGCAAGCCGCTCTGCGGGATATTGGGTGACGAGCATCATGGCGTCTGCGGGTTCCGCGCGCAGCCATCGGTCATGATCGGCGGCCTGCAGGATGACCGGCATCCGGTCGTGGACATCGAAAAGCTCCTTCGTCGCATCGACCATCACCATCGTGTAGCAATCGCCCCATTCGTCGCTCGGGCGCCAGAGACCGGCGCAGGCAGCGAGTGGCTGGTCAGTGGGGCTGATCCATGTCTGCGTCATCCGGCCCTTTTCGCCTTCGGCCTCGGCGAAGGCGGTGAAGGGGATGAGGCAGCGCTGCGCCGGGTTGGTGAACCAGGTACGCCAGAAGCTCATCAGTTTGTCGTCGCGCGCATTGTTTACGGGCTTCGGCTTGCTGGTCGCCTTCATATGCTTGAGCCGGACCGGAAACCCCCAGGTCATCGCCTCGAGCGCGCGCGCGCCGCCATCCTCGCGCACGACGAACCCCTGCCCGCCGGGATAGACGTCGCCGGGCTGCGCGTTGGTGAGCGGGCGGCGCGCACCGAAGGCCGACGCGACCTCGTCGACCGAGGCCTTGAGCGTCACCAGATTGCACATGATCGCGCCTCCTTGCCGTGTTTCCGGTCAGGCCGCTCCTAAGAGCTCGTCGAAATTCTGCTGAATCGGCGGCATGATGCTGAAGCTGTTCTTGGGGAAGGGCTGCAATATGTCCAGCGGCGGCCGCGTCCCCATCAGCCAATCGAACCAGTCCTCGGGGCGCACCACGGCAACATGCCGGTCCTTGTGCGGCGCCAGATCGTCATAGGCCGGAACGGTGAGCGCGGCGAAACTTTCTGGCCAAAGGCGGTGCGCTGGCCGCCAGACCGCCGCGATGCAGAAGAAGGGCTCGTCGGTGATCAGGCTGGCCGCATATATCGTCTTGCCACGCTTCACGAGGCCGAACGCATTGGCGAGCAGCAGGCAGGGCCGGTCGATGATCGCGGTCTCGGACTTGAGCAGCGGAATCTGGAAGATGTCGGCGTCGCGCGAGTGCAGGCCCCAGAGCATTTCCTTCTCGCGCTCGCGCTGGCCGTCCCACACCATCACCCGGTGTATCTTGCCGATGCCGACGAGTGCGTCATCGCTTTCGATATCCATGGGTTTTAATCCTCATGCACGGAAGCGGCTGAGCGCCCGCTTCCATTCGCGTTCGTCGGGCATGGGCAAGGCGATATCGTCGGGACCGGGATCGACCAGCTCGATCCGCACCGGGCGAACGCGCTTGCCGGTCCGGGCGCCGCAGCGAACGCACCAGAATTTCTCACGTGCCTTGCCGAGATCATCGTCCCACATCTTGCACTGGAAGCGCCACCAGATTCCATAGGGGTTGAAGGTCGCGCTGTGTCCGCAGCGGCAGACGGGCTTGATCGCCCGAAACCAGGCGGCCGCCTCGAAGATGTGCGTTGCTCGGGGCTGCCCCTCTTTGGTCCAGCCGCCCACGTCACAGCGAAAGCCCGAGCTGGTCGGGACTCGCGGGCTCCGCGCCCGCGCGAACGCTCTCGACGATTGCGCGGGCAAGTTCGAACGCCGCCTCGACCCGGATATGGCTCGTCGGTGCGGTAATCCCGACGCGCGCCCAGCCGGGGGCGGCAAGAATGGTTTCGGCGACTCGGGCGGTATCGATTTTATCCATGCCGCAAAGAGAACATAGGAAGAACATTTTGGCAAGGCTGCGAGCGATGCACGGTCGGGCAGCGTCGGCCGTGCGGCGGCGATGCCGCCGCACGCGAGCCCGAGGGGAGCCCGGACGCCGGGACGGATCGGGCGCGGCGAGAGAGGCTCGCCGCCGGTCCGCCGCGGAGAACCGATATGTCTTGTTCTGTCAAACCATCGCGCCAGCGCGGCGCGCGCGCGACCCTCTACGAAGAGATCACCAGCCGGATCATCGCCGAGCTCGAAGCCGGGCGGTTGCCCTGGGTTCAGCCTTGGGATGCGGGCCGGGCCGCGGCCGGTCTCCCCTATAATGTGGTGAGCGACCGGCGCTACAGCGGCATCAACATCCTCACCCTCTGGCATGCGGTTATGAGCCGGGGCTTTCGGGGCCATGGTTTCCTGACTTTTCGTCAAGCGCTCGCGCTGGGGGGCAGTGTCCGCCGCGGCGAGCGCGGGATCGGGGTCATCTATACCCGGCGCGCGGCAGCCGACGCGTCCGAGCCCGGCGGCGGCGGGGCGGGCGAATGCAAGGGCGGCTTTTCTTTCCTGAAGCAGTTCACTGTTTTTTCGGTCGACCAGTGCGATGGCCTGCCCGACAAATATCATGTTGCCGCGCCGCCCGTGCCCGAAGGCTTGATCCTTCCGCAGGCAGCCGAGCTGATTGCAGCCACCGGGGCCGAAGTCCGCATCGGCGGCGCATCGGCCTATTACAGCCCGCGCCACGATTTCGTCGCGGTGCCGCATCCGCAGGATTTCTACGCGCCGGTTGATTGGCACCGGACCGCCTTTCACGAACTCGGTCACTGGACGGGCCATGAGAGCCGCCTGGGCCGCGATCAGAGCGGCAGTTTCGGCTCGAAGCCTTATGGTCATGAAGAACTCATCGCCGAAATGGCGGGCGCGTTCGTCTGCGCCGCGCTCGGTATCAGCCCGAGCGTGCGCCACGCCGACTATATCGGCTCCTGGCTTGCGATCATCCGCGAGGATCATCGCGCAATCCTGCGTACCGCCAGTGCTGCGTCGAAGGCCGCCGACTATCTGCTCGCCTTCCGCGCTGGCCCGCCGGCTCATCGCGCTGCCGCGTCGACAGCCACACCGTCCGTCCTTCCAGACGGGGTCGAGAGCCGCATGGTCAGCGGAAGGATCGCGGCATGAGCCTCCTCACGCCCGACATCGCCGCCCGGCTCACCGCCAACGCCCGCACCCGCATCGACGCGGTCCGGCGCGGCCTGCGCGAGCCCGACCCGAGGCCCGTGGTCCGCTTCTTCAATCCGGTCGGCGCCGCGACCTGGCTGGCCACCGAGTTGGACCCCGACGGCATATTGTTCGGCCTTGCCGATCTCGGCTTCGGTTGCCCCGAACTCGGAAGTTTCTCGCTCGCCGAACTCGAGGCGGTCCGGCTCCCGTTCGGGCTCGGCATCGAGCGCGATCTCCTGTTCGAGGCCCAGCATCCGCTGTCGGTCTACGCCGCGGCGGCCCGCGCCGCGGGTTCGGTCGTGCTGGGCGAGCGGCGCCTCGCTGCCGCGGAGCGCCGCCTCTCGGGGCGCGCGTGACGCGGATGATCTTCGGGTCCGCCGGTGGCGGACCCGCGAGGAAGAGGAAGGCCGGGGCCTCGTGACGGGCTTGACAGCCGAGGGAGTGTCCCGCGGCGGCCCGTCATGGAGAATGGCCATGGCCAGTGCAAAACGAAAGATCACCCTCAGCCCGTCGCGCGATATCCCGTTCGACCGGCTTGTCCTCAGCCAGGCGAACGTCCGGCGCGTAAAGGCGGGCGTGTCGATCGGCGAACTTGCCGACGACATCGCGCGCCGCACCCTGCTGCAGAGCCTCAATGTGCGCCCGCAGCGGACCGATGAAGGCGCGGAGACCGGCTTCTTCGAAATCCCGGCGGGCGGCCGCCGCTATCGCGCGCTCGAACTGCTCGTGAAGCAGAAGCGGCTCGCGAAGGATGCGCCGGTCCCCTGCATCGTCCAGCAGACCGCCGGCATTCTCGCCGAGGAGGACAGCTATGCCGAAAACGCCGTTCGCGAGGCGCTGCATCCGCTCGACCAGTTCCGCGCGATGCAGGCGATGGTGGACAAGGGCGCCGAAGTCGAGGCGATCGCGGCGTATTTTATGACGACGCCCGCCGTCGTTCGCCAGCGTCTCAAGCTCGCCTCGGTCGCCCCGGCGCTGCACGAGCTCTATGCCGAGGATGAAATGACCCTGGATCAGTTGATGGCCTTCACGGTATCGGACGACCATGAGCGGCAGGTCCAGACCTGGGAACTGCTCGCGCACAGCTTCAACAAGTCCCCGGCCTTCATTCGCAGCAAGCTGACCGAGAACAGCGTGCGCGCCGCCGACAAACGCGTTCGCTTCGTGTCCGCCGACGCCTATGTTGCGGCAGGCGGCAGTATCGTGCGCGATCTCTTCGAGGCGGACGATGGCGGCTGGCTGACCGACCCCGCGCTGCTCGACCGGCTCGTGTCCGAAAAGCTCGCGGCCATCGCCGAGCGCATCGGCGGCGAAGGCTGGAAGTGGGTCGAGGCTCTCGTCGATTTTCCCTATGGCGCGACCCGGGGCCTGCGCGCTCTGGGCAGCAGCGAGGTGCCGATGACGGAGGAGGAAGCGGCGCAGGTCGTCGCGCTCGAAGCGGAGGCGGACGCGCTGTCGCACAAATGGGCCGACGAGCCCGACGTTCCCGAGGAGGTGCATGCGCGCCTCGAGGCGATCGAATGCGAGATCGGTGCGCTCGCCGATCGGCCGCAGATCTTCGACGACGCCGAGGTGGCGCTCGCCGGCGCATTCGTCTCGATCGACTATGACGGGACGATCCGGGTCGACCGCGGCTTCGTGCGGGCCGAAGATGAGCCTGCCGCCGAGGAGGAAGAGGTTGCGGATGCGGCCGAGCCGAGCAACGATAACGAGCCCGATCGCGAAGCCGGCGCCGATGCAGGCGGCGAGGAGTGCGATGGGTCGGGCGCGGATGCGGAAGAAGACACGCTGAAACCGCTGCCCGAGCGGATCGTGTCGGACCTGACGGCCTGGCGGACGCTCGCGCTGCAGGATGCCTTTGCGGCCAGCCCGCAGGCCGCCTTCGCCGCGGTGCTCCACGCGCTCGTCCTGTCGATCTTCTACCGGACCAGCCACGAGACCTGCCTCAAGCTGTCGGTATCGACGGTCTATTTCACCAACGAGCCCGCCGGGCTGCGCGACTGCGCCCCCGCCCGGTCGATCGAGGCCCGGCACGCCGCCTGGCGCGAGAAGCTGCCGACCGGGGACGCCGACCTCTGGGACGCCTTGCTTGCCCTCGATGCCAATGAGCAGGCGATGCTGTTCGCGCATTGCGCTTCGCTCGGCGTCAATGCGCAGGCCGAGATCCTGCCCAAATATCCGAACGGGCGCATCTCGGCGCACGGCGTCGAGCGCCGGATCGTCCACAGCCATGTGCTCGCGCGCGTGGTGAACCTCGATGTCGTCGCGGCCGGCTGGCGCCCGACCGCCGACGGTTACTTCCGGGGTGTGACGAAGGCGCGGCTTCTCGCCGACGTCGCCGAAGCGCGCGGGCCCGAGTTCGCCGGCATGATCGACCATCTCAAGAAGCCGGACATGGCCCGCGAAGCCGAAAAGCTGCTCGAGGACTCGGGCTGGGTCCCCGAGCCGATGCGGACCCCCGCCCTCGAAGCGGTTGGCGGTGACGCGGATGCGGGCCACGCCGATGCCGTTCCTGGAACGGACGAGGCGGTGACCGGGACCGAAGCCCTGGGTGGGGAAGGCGACGGTGACGGCGACTGGGATGAGATGCCCGTGGCCGCCGAATGAGCGTTGGGCGGGGCGGCTTCGGTCGTCCCGCCCTTTTTTCGTTCGCGGCGATCGGCGCGTGCCGCGCGTCGCGGCATATTGTTGAAACGGGCGGGCGCTCTGTGCCATCCTCCGCTCTGCCGGCAGGGGCTGCCGGCGCCGTTTGCGAGGATCGGTCGTTGCTGGCGACCGCCGTCCCGCGCTCGTCGCCGGAGAGCCTTATGGACAGCATTTCCGATATCGTCGTCCGCCTTGCCGACAATGCCGAGGCCGTCTGCCGCCGCTATCTTCCGAACGGCCGCCGCGAAGGCCGCTACTGGCTCGTCGGCGATATCCGCGGCACGCCGGGTCGCAGCCTCTATGTGCTCCTGTCCGGTGAGAGCGGTGCGCGCGGTCGGGCCGGCAAATGGACCGATGCCGCGAGCGGCGAGCATGGCGATCTCCTCGACATCATCGCCGCGAGCTGCGACCACGCTTCGATGCGTGATACGCTTACCGAGGCGCGGCGCTTTCTGAGCCTGCCCATGCCGCTGCCGGATAGCGCTGCGCTGCGCGCTCGCAAGGTCCGGCAGGGAACGGAAGCGGCGGCGCGGCGGCTCTGGGCGGCATCGAAAACGGCCGAGGGCACGCTGGCCTCGGCCTATCTGGCGTCGCGCGGCCTTGGCATTGAATCCGCGGCGGGATCGCTGCGCTATCATCCGCGCTGCTATTATCGCGCCTCGCGCGACGATGCTGCCAACGTGCCGTCGGCCTGGCCGGCGATGATCGCCGCGGTGACCGATGATCTGGGCGTCGTCGTCGGTGTCCATCGCACCTGGCTGGCGCCTTCGGGCGGCAAGGCGCCCGTCGCCGATCCGCGCCGCGCCTTGGGCCATCTTCTCGGGCACGGCGTTCGCTTCGGCGCTGCCGGCGAGGTCATGGCTGCCGGCGAGGGTATCGAAACCATCCTGTCGCTGCGCGAAGCGCTGCCCGAAATGCCGATGATCGCGGGGCTGTCGGCGGCACATCTCGCTGCCATCGAATTTCCGGAATCGCTGCGCCGCCTCTATGTCGCCCGCGACAGGGACCCGGCTGGGGCGGCTGCGTTGGCAACGCTCGGCGCACGCGCGGCCTCGGCAGGCGTCGCGGTCCTGCCGCTCGATCCGCGCCACGGCGATTTCAACGAGGACCTCATGGCGGTTGGTATCATGGGCCTTGTTGTCGGCGTGAGGGAGCAACTCGCGCCCGAGGATAGGGGGCTTCTGACATGATCCCGTCCTTGCGGCCGTCTGCCTCGGGGTGGCAACGCCTCTAGGTAGCAACCTTCCTGTGTGTCGTGCGATCGATCGGCCTGCCGGGCGTGAGCCGTCAGCTCGAAGCCGGCTCGCGGAGATGGGGCGGTGCGATATTCCCGATCGGGAATTATATAGGCCCCATTCGCTTTCAAAGTCATAATATTCCCGATCGGTAAAATTACTTGAAGAGACGGTCCTCCTCTGCTACAAAATTCCCGAACGGGAAGATTTATGGATATCGGTAGCATAGGGCAGATGGTGCGCCGCGTGCGCAAGCGGGCAGGGCTCCGCCAAGACGAACTCGCGGGCGCGGCGGGCGTCGGCATCCGCTTCATCGTCGATCTCGAAGCCGGCAAGCCGACTCTCCAGGTCGGCAAGGTGCTGCATGTCCTCGACGCGCTCGGCATCGTCGTTGCGCTGACCACGCGTAGCGAAGGCCTGACGGGATGAGTGTCCTCATCATTTATTGGGATGGCGTGCGGGTCGGCAATCTGGCCCGCAATGGCGAGGGCACCATGTTGTTCCGCTATGACGACGAATGGCTCGCCGATCCGGCGTTTCGCTCCATTTCGGCATCGCTTCCCCGGCAAGAGGGGGCCTTTACCCGCGCCCAAACCCGGCCCTTTTTCGCTGGCCTTCTCCCCGACGAGGGGCAGCGCGAGGCCGCCGCCCGGGCCGCGGGCGTCTCGCGGCAGAATGACTATGCGCTGCTCGACGCCCTTGGCGGCGATGTCGCCGGTGCGCTCGTCATTCTGCCGGAAGCGGAGGCGGTGCCCGCGCCGTCGGCCGCGGCACCCGAAGCTCTCGATCAGGACGCGCTGGCGGCGCTTCTGGAAGAGCTTCCGCGCCGTCCCTTTCTCGTCGGCGACGAGGGCATCCGCATGTCGCTCGCCGGCGCGCAGCCGAAGCTTCCCGTCATATTGGTCGATGGCGCGCCGGCCTTGCCGCCGCCGGGGCAGCCGACGACACATATCGTCAAGCCCGCGATCGCCCGCTTCGAGAATAGCGTCGAAACCGAGGCCTTCGCGATGCGTCTCGCGGCGGCGGTCGATCTTGACGTTGCCCGGGTCGAGCCGCGGCGGGCGGGCGCGATCGCCTACCTCCTCGTCGAACGCTTCGACCGGCGCCTTGAGGGCGGCATCATTCGCCGTATCCACCAGGAAGACTTCTGCCAGGCGCTCGGTATCGCGCCCGAGAATAAATATGCGATCGAGGGCGGGCCGGGCTTTGCCGCCTGCTTCGACCTCGTCCGCCGGACCTGCACGACGCCCGCGCGCGACCTGCTGCGTCTGCTCGACGCCGCCATCTTCAATGCGGTCATCGGCAACGCCGACGCGCATGGCAAGAATTTCAGCCTTCTCTACGCAGATGATGAAGGCGACGCGGCGACGCATCTGGCACCGCTCTACGACCTGATGGTCACCGCTTATTATCCCGAAGTGGCGACCCGCTTCGCCATGCCCATCGGACGCGCGAACCAGCTCGAAAATCTCGATGCGGACGCATGGGCGCGCTTCGCTGCCGACATGCAGCTTGGCGTCCCCTTCGTCCGCCGCCGCGTATACACACTCGCAGGCCGTATACGCGACGCTGCGCCCGCTGTTGCCGCGACCCTTGCCGCAGAGGGCTGCGAAGCGTCGGTGCTGGACAACCTCGCCGCACTCGTCGCCGCGCGCGCCGACAGGATCGGCGGCGCGCTCTAGCCGGGCGCGCGCAGCGAGCTCTTGAAGACGACTTCCGGCTGTCCGGACGATCCACTCCATAGCAGCGAATGCTCGCGCTCATGAGGGTCGACGTCGCTTTGATCATCGGCATCATCGCGCGATCACGGCATCGCCATATAATCGCGATCACCGCGATCACCGCGATCATCGCAATCATCGTCCCGCCATCATGGCCCCTTTTCCGCCGATCACCCGAAGCCTGCCGATCGCCGGGAACGGTGACGGCGCCGCGATCGGGGACATCATGGTAGCGGCATGATCGCCCTGTGCCGGACCGCGCCTTCGGCCTTCGCTGGAGGGCGACTGCGGCACGCGGGGGCGGGCGCCGCAATGTCTTGCCGGGCGGCTATTTTCCGCCGGGGCTCGCGCCCCTTTGCATCGCGAAACAAAATAGCCTTCGGCCGCCATCCTCCGCTGGCGCTTCGGCCGCGCGGGGGCTCGCCCCCTTGCGGTGCGGGCCCGCCCCGCGTGCCGCGAGGCGTCGCCGCGAAGGCCGCGAAAGGCGCGGCCGCAACCGGAGACCAAGCGCCATGACCGACGATGCCGACCATCCCTATCCCGACACGTCCTTCGAACCCGGCGCGAGCGCGCATCTTCTCGAGGAAATGCAGCTCCATGGTTATCGCCCCTTCGAGGACGAACCCGACGGTCGCCCCCTTCCCGACGATCGGCTCGCGAGCGGTGCCGTCGCCGACATCTTCGATGCGCTCGCGGGCTGTCTTGTTGATACACGGATCGAACCCGATCTCGAGGATCTGCTCTGGGGCGTCGTCAATCTCTTCCATGGCGCAGGCACCCGCATCGAACGCGACCTCGACCGCAACGAGGCGGCGCAGCGCGAACTCCAGCGCGGCCAGGACGGCAGCGAAATCCGCTCGGTCGAACTCGAGCGTGCGATCGCCGAAGGCATCACCCTCATCGAGCGGCGCGACGCGATGGAATTTTTCCGCGAATGCGCCGCCGAGCAATATCGCATCCATGCCCGCAAAGCCTGGGTCCCGCGCACCGGTTCGCGCATCCGTCACCAGACGATGACCGCGGCGGTGATCGACAGCCGCGACTTCATGGACAAGAGGCTCCGCGAAAAGGCCAGGGCTTTGATCCCCGAGGGCACGCGCATCGCTTTTTCGGGCGGTCCTTCCTGCAACGATCATCAGCATATCTGGTCGGCGCTCGACCGGGTGCATGCCCGCCATGCCGACATGGTCCTTCTCCACGGCGCGACCCCGACCGGCGCCGAGCGCGCCGCCGCCTGCTGGGCCGACGCGCGCAAGGTTCCGCAGGTCGCGTTCCGCCCCGACTGGAACCGCGACAAAAAGGCCGCGCCCTTCAAGCGCAACGAGCGGCTGATCGACGCCATGCCCGCCGGGCTCATCGTTTTCTCGGGCACCGGCATCCAGGACAATCTCGTCGACAAGGCGCGCGCGTTCGGCATCCCGGTCTGGGATTTCCGTATCCGCGAGGCACCATGAGGTGCCGAATTGGACCTGACCGCGCTTGCCATCGGGCGAGCATGTGACCACAGAAGGAACGAGCGATGCGTACCGATCTCGATCATCTCCCGGCCAACAAGCAGCGCGAGCTCGAGCGCGTGAAGGCGATCATCTTCGAAGAATTCGAGGATGCCTTGGCGCTCGGGACCATGAGCTGGAAGAAGAAGGGGCGGATCGACAAGATCATCCTCTACGGCAGCTATGCGCGCGGCGGCTGGGTCGACGAGCCGCACACCGCCAAGGGCTATCGCTCGGACTTCGATCTCCTTATCATCGTCAACGACAAGAGGCTGACCGACAAGGTCGACTTCTGGGCGAAGCTCGACGACCGGCTGACCCGCGAGCTCGCGATCGACAAGACGCTGCACACGCCGGTGAACTTCATCGTCCACACGCTACAGGAGGTGAACGACGGGCTCGCGCACGGGCGCTATTTCTTCATGGACGTCGCGCGCGACGGGATCGCGCTCTACGAATATGACGACAAGGAATTGCACCAGCCGAAGCCGAAGACGCCCGAGCAGGCGCTGGCGATGGCGCGGGAGTATTTCGACGAGTGGTATCCGGCAGCGGCTGGAAGATTAGACACCGCGAATTATACCCGCGGCCAAGGCCGTTATCGGGAGTCCGCCTTCGATACCCACCAAGCTGCGGAATTTCTCTACCACTGCGCGTTGTTGGTTTGCACTTTCTACACACCGCACGTGCACAACCTCGGATTTCTCCGGACGCAGGCAGAGCGGATCGACATGCGTCTCGTCGATGCATGGCCACGTGACTTGAAGGCCGATCGGGCCCGCTTTGAAAAGCTGAAAGAGGCCTATGTGAAGGCGCGCTATTCGAAGCATTATAGGATCAGCGGTGAAGACCTGCTCTGGCTGTCGGACCGTGTCGTGGAACTTGGCCGCGCAGTGCTTGCTATCTGCTCGGAGCGGATCGCGGCATTGGAGGAGGCGCTACGCCGATGACCGATACGCCTGATGGATCTGATCGCGCTCGCGTAGTCGCGGATCGCAAGATCGCATTGCTGATCGACGCCGACAATGTCTCCCACAATAAGATCGCAGCCATGCTGGCTGAACTATCAAAATATGGAACCGCGAATATTCGGCGCGCCTATGGCAACTGGGCAAGCGACAGCCTCAAGGGCTGGAAGGACAAGCTTCACGAATTTGCGATCCGGCCGATCCAGCAGTTCAACTATTCCACCGGAAAGAATGCCACCGACATCGCCTTGGTGATAGACGCGATGGAACTTCTGTACACGCAAAAGCTCGACGCCTTCTGCCTCGCGTCGAGCGATGCCGACTTCACACCTCTCGTCATGCAGCTCCGGGCCAACGGCCATGAAGTCTACGGTTTCGGCGAACGCAAAACCCCAAGCCCTTTTGTCAACGCCTGCACGACTTTCCTCTATCTCGACAACCTCGAAGGCATCGACGCGCCGACCACACCAGCCGAGCCAGCCGTAGCGAAGGCGCCAAAAGCGAAAGAGCCGGCCAAGGCTGGTACGCCGCCCGCTAAGGCGACCAACAAGAAACTCGCGCAGGACACCAAACTGGTGACGATTCTCCGCGGAGCGGTCGAGGCGTCGGCGCGCGACGACGGATGGGCGTCGATGTCCTCGGCCGGTAGCGCAGTTAAGCGGCAGGCGCCGATCGACCCAAGAAATTATGGGGCCAAGAACTTTCCAGCGCTCTTCGAGGCGACTGGGCTGTTCGAGATCGTCAAGGGTGAGGGCGGCCAGAGCTTTGTCGCCGACAAGAGAAACAGAGACCGAGCGGCGAGACCGGCATCCCAATAGTCTCGATCTTGCAGCTGCTTGGCGACATGGCCGCTTCGCGCCCGGAGTCAGACGTTACGCTCCAGATCAAGTCCAGCTGAAAGCCGCCGTAGAGATGCCGGTAACCGGCCGGCGATCTAGCGAATGCTTCCGATCGCTTTGGCCGGGATATCCGCGGGCTTTAAGCCTGCATCCGCGCCAGGTAGGCCACCTTCCGCACGAACTGAGCTTGGAATCCCAAGGCGCAGCAGAGCTTCCGCAATTCTCTTGAGGGTTGTGTACGGAGCGCAGCTCCCGCCGTAAGCTAGCTTAAAGCACTCCCAGTTCTCAATCAGCGCTTGCATTAGTGCGTCTTCACGGCCGGGAGGTATGGTCTGCAACGCAATCACGCAATCCGACAGGACAGCCTCGCCATCGGGGAAAAGAACTATCTTTTCCCGAGAGGGACGCCCGACCCGAGGTACTAATACCGCCGGCCCTTGAACTTTCCGTCGAACTGGTGATGCCTTCCGACTAAGCTTTCCCAGCTTGCCATTTCGCATATCGGTGGTGTGAATATAGCTGGGCCCCGATTTTGTAGCGACGTAATCGTGCACCGACAGGCACCCGCGGGACATCTCTACCGAATAGGAACGCAGATCCATGCGTGCGCTCGCAGCGGAGTCTCCAGGTGGCCGCGAAGATTCTCCCGTCATCGCTCTTGACCCTGTAGTAGCTACAGAGTGTAGATAGCCTTCCGACTCGAACATTATCGAGAGGGATCCAATGTCCGATGGCCGTCCAGCAACGCAGCCAAAAGCAGACGCCACTGGCGCAGGCGTTGGCGTGCGAAAGGCGATTGCGACGGAACTGGCACTTTATCGTCGCGCCCGGGAGGCTTGCGACATCGGTGCCGCCTGGCACCATCTGGAACGCGCCCATATCCTTTCCCAGCCACTGATGTGGTTTCACCTGTCGTCGCATGTCGAGATGCTGAAATTCGCTATCTCTCGTGGAGATATTCGTGAGACCTTCGGGCAGTTGTTCCGGATCGGCCTCGTCCCTTTCGGCGCGCTCATGGGTCGCCTGCCCATAGGAAATACGGGCCGTGCGCGTGTGAGTGCCTTCGCTCCCATGCCTGTTCCAGAGGATCTGCAGCGATATATGCAGGCGGATGCGCCATGATCTCCAGCTTGCCTGTGTCTCGCACGGCTGCTAACCGGCGGGTGATGCGAAATGGCCTCATCCAGTTTATGTTGCTCATTGCGGCGCTGTTGGCGGGCGTAGATATGCCTGCCATGGCCTTCGACAATGTGCCGGCGACGCTGGTGGAGGCGCACCATCAGACGTGTGTCGAGGTCTCGAATGACGGCGCGCCGGACGATAATTCCCCGACCGGCAGCGGCAGCGAGCTGCTCCATCATCATCACTGCCCGGCCGGCCTGATCGTGGAAGACTCCGCGCTGGCCGCCTCGGCTGTGCTCGCGCGCGACAGCCATTTGTCACGCGCCTCTGCGGCGCTCGCGTCGCGCGTGATCGCGCCACCAACACAGCCTCCAGCCGCCTGATCACTGCTTCGCGCAGGCTTTTGCCTGCGTCGTTTTGCGTTGATCAGGAGTATTTATGTCCAAATCATTTGGCACCCTGCTGTTCGCAGGGATGCTGGCCATGGCAGGTCAACCGGCATTCGCCGAGCCTGTCTCCCTGTCCGATGCGCTCGCGCGCGGGCAGGACGTCTCCCCTCGAATTGCCAAAGCCAAAGCCGAGCTGAAGGCCGCCGAAGGCCGCGCGCTGCAAGCAGGCGTGCGCCCCAACCCCACCGTGTCCGCCGAAGTCGAGAATTTCAGCGGAACCGGCCCCTATCGGACCTTCCGCCAGACCGAGACAACCGTCGCGGTGTCGCAACCGTTCGAACTCGGCGGCAAAAGAAGGGCCCGAAAGGAAGTTGCGGCCGCCGAACGCGAGTTTGCGCAGATCGCCCTGCGGAGGGCCGAAGCGGACCTCGCCTACGACATCATCGTGTCGCATGCCGAGCTCCGCGCCGCTGAAGACCGCGCCGTTTTGGCGCGCAACGTCCTGACACGAGCGGTCGAACTGGCGCGAATCGCCGAGACGCTGGTGGACGTGGGCCGCGATCCGCCGCTGACCAAGCTGCGCGCTGACGCCTTGCTCGCCGAGGCGAGAGCGGAAAGCCTACGGGCCGATGCTCAATTGCTCTCGGCGCGGCAGGAGCTTGCGCTGCTGATCGGGAGCGACGATCCCGACTTGTCGGCGGTCGCGCAGAACCTTCCGGTACCGCCGGCGCTTCCGGCTGACGTACAGAGCCTCGACGAACGGCTTGCGTCGGCGGAGCGCGATGCGGCTTCGGCGCGCGTGCGCCTGGCTCAGGCGGAGGGCGTTCCCGACATCACGGCGTCGGGGGGTGTGCGGAATTTCCGCGAAAGCAAGGACACCGCCTTCATCGTCGGCGTCTCGATCCCGCTGCCAGTGTTCAACCGCAATCGTGGCAACATCTACGCAGCGCGCGCCAATGGCGAAGCGGCCGAAGCACAGCTCGCGCAGACGCGCCTTGATACGCGTCTCTCGCGACGCGATGCGGAGTTGATGCTCTCTGCCGCCACCGAACGGGTGTTGGCCTTGTCGGGAGCAGGCCTGTTCCAGGCGAACGAGGCCGCGCGCGTCGCCGAGATTGGCTACCAGCAAGGCAAGTTCACGCTCATCGAATTGATCGACGCCCAGGAGGCGCTGACCAGCGCCAACCTCAAACTCATCGAAGCCGAGCTCGATCGCGCCCGCGCCGTTGCGGCGCTGGGCCGCGCGAACGCGCAATAGGGGACTGAACATCATGCAATTTTTCGAGAACAAGAATCGCCTCATGGCCGCCGTCGCGGTCGGGGCGCTCGTGCTGGGCGGCGGCGGGATATTGATCGGACGATCGATGTCCGCGCCCGAGGCGGCCGCACCTCCAGCGGCACCCGCCGAAGAAGAAGAAGGTCATGTCGAGGGCCAGATCCTGATGGACGAGGCGCGCGCCAAGGGCGCGGGCATCGTCACCGAGACGATCCAGGCTGGTGGGCTCGGATCTGAGATATTGGCGCAGGGCGTCGTGGCATCGACGCCCGAGGGCGAGGCCGTGCTGACGGCGCGCGCCGATGGCGCGATCACCCGCATCAACAGGCGGCTTGGTGATTATGTTCAAGTGGGTGACACTGTGGCGGTGATGGAAAGCCGCGACGCAGCAGCGATCGCGTCGGAACGCAGTTCGGCAACGGCTCGGCTGGCGCTCGCGCGCTCGACATACGCGCGCGAGAAGAAGCTATTCGATGCGCGTATCACGGCAAAACAGGATCTCGAGGCCGCCGCGGCGGCGCTCGCCGAGGCCGAGGCAGAAGCGCGGCGGTCGCAATCGGCTGCGTCGGCTGCAAAAGTCTCCGGCGATGGCCGCACTCTGGCGGTGACCAGCCTGATCTCGGGGCGGATTACCAAATCGGATGCCAAGCTCGGTTCCTATGTGCTCGCCGGCACCGAATTGTTCCGCGTCTCCGACCCCCGTCGTATCCAAATTAACGCCTCGGTGCTCGCCGCCGATGCACGCCGGATCAATCCCGGAGATACGGCGGTGATCGAATTGCTCGGAGGAGAAACCGCGAATGCGACCGTTCGTTCGGCAACCCCGAGCCTCGATCCCGAGAGCAAGACCGCGACAATCGTTCTGATACCCGAAGGCATCGGTGGCCTGACGCCCGGTCAAGGTCTGCGGGCGCGGATCAAACCGCGCGGTGCAGCCGGTTCGACGCTGATCGCCTTGCCCGAAGAGGCGGTGCAAACCGTCGAGGGACGCGAAGTGGTGTTCGTCAAGACCGCAAAGGGCTTCCAAGCGACCACCGTAGTTACAGGCAAGCGTGGCGGCGGCCGTATCGAGATCGTCGATGGCGTGAAACCGGGCGCGGTGATCGCGACCAAGGGCGCTTTCCTGCTCAAGGCCGAAATCGGCAAGGGCGAGGCGGAGCATTGAGATGATCGAAAAACTCCTCGATGCGTCGATACGCTTTCGCTGGGGCGTGGTTCTCCTCACCCTCATCATTTCCGCTTACGGCCTGACGCAGCTCCTCAAGCTGCCGATCGACGCCGTTCCCGACATCACCAACAAGCAAGTCCAGATCAATACCGTCGAGCCCAATCTCGGTCCGCTCGATATGGAACGATTGGTCACTTTCCCCGTCGAAACCGCGATGGCGGGGATCCCGGGCCTCGAAAGCTCGCGCTCGATTTCGCGCAACGGGTTCAGCCAGGTCACGGTAATCTTCGAAGATCACACCGACCTCTATTTCGCGCGCCAACAAGTCGCCGAACGCCTAAACCAGGCAAAGGGAACCTTGCCCGACGGGGCCGAGCCGCAAATGGGCCCGGTGTCGACGGGACTTGGCGAAGTGCTGATGTACACTGTCGATTTCGATCGCAGCGCGAAGGCCAAGCCGGCGGTCCCCGGAAAGCCCGGGCTTCAGCCCGATGGCTCCTATATAACGCCAACCGGCGAGATTTTGACCGACGACGTGGCCAAGCTCGGCTATCTGCGGACCGTGCAGGACTGGGTGATCCGCCCGCAACTGCGATCGGTATCCGGCGTGGCCGGCATCGATTCGATTGGCGGCTATGAAAAGCAATTCGTCGTCCAGCCCGACGCGACCAAATTGGCAAGCTACGGCATCAGCTTCTCGGAACTCGCCGAAGCGCTCGAACGAGCGAATATCTCCGTCGGGGCGAATTTTGTCGAACGCGGCGGCGAGGCGTTTCTCGTGCGCGCCGACGGCCGCATCCGCACGCTCGACGAGATCGGTCGCGCGACCGTGGCGAGCCGCGGCGGCGTTCCGGTCATGGTGCGTGACGTCGCGACTGTTCAGATCGGCGGGGAACTGCGCACCGGGTCCGCCTCGGAAAATGGCAAGGAACTTGTCGTCGGCACCGTCTTGATGCTCGCGAACGGCAATAGCCGGATCGTTGCCTCGGCCGCAGCCGAACGTCTCAAGGAGGTTGCCAAATCAATGCCCGCGGGCATCGTCGTCAAGCCGGTGCTCGACCGTTCACAGCTTGTCGACGCCACCATCGGCACAGTGGAGAAGAATCTCGCCGAAGGCGCGTTGCTCGTGGCAGCCGTCCTGTTCTGGTTGCTCGGAAACTTCCGTGCCGCGATCATCGCGACACTGGTCATCCCCATCTCGTTCCTCATCATGGGAACAGGGATGAACATCACCGGCACGTCGGGGAATCTGATGAGCCTAGGTGCGCTCGATTTCGGGCTTATCGTCGACGGCTCGATCATCATCATCGAAAACTGCCTGAGGCGCCTTGCCGAAAGACAGCATCACGAAGGCAGGCTGCTCTCGCTGAGTGAAAGGTTGCACGAGGTGTTCGAAGCCTCGCGCGAAATGGTGAAGCCGACGATCTACGGGCAGGCAATCATCTTCCTCGTGTTCGTGCCGTTGCTCACCTTCACGGGTGTTGAGGGCAAGACCTTCTCGCCTATGGCAATCACGGTTCTGCTGGCACTGGCCGGTGCTTTCATTGCATCGCTGACCTTCGTCCCCGCGATGGTGGCATTGCTTCTTCGCGGCAAGGTGGCCGAGAAGGAAGTGCGCGCGATCGCGTGGGTGAAGACCCGCTACGAGCCCGTGCTCAAGCGCGTGATCGCGCGGCCTTGGCCTTGGATCGGTGCCGGTGGTGGTACCTTCGCCGCTGCTATCCTGGTGTTCGGCATGCTCGGCAGCGAGTTCATCCCGGTGCTGGGCGAGGGCAATCTCGCGATGCAGGCGCTCCGAATCCCGTCGACATCGTTGAACAAATCTCAGGCGATGCAATTGCAGGTGGAAAGAGCCGTGTCCTCGCTTCCCGAGGTGGCCTTCATCTATTCGAAAACCGGTACGGCGGAGGTCGCCAGCGATCCGATGCCGCCAAACGCATCGGATACCTTCATCATCCTGAAGCCGCGCGATGCTTGGCCCGAAGGGGTGAAGACCAAGGATGATGTGATCGAACGCGTCGAGAAGAAGCTCGAACCGCTCGTGGGCAACGCCTTTGAAATAAGCCAGCCGATCCAGCTTCGCTTCAACGAGCTGATCGCCGGCGTGCGCGGCGACATCGCGATCAAGCTCTATGGGGACGATCTCGATGAAATGGGCCGCGCGGCGCAGCAGGTGGCAGCGATCCTGAACACAGTCCCGGGCGCCGCCGACGTCAAGGTTGAACAGACGGCAGGTTTCCCCGTGCTTGACGTCCAGTTCGATCGCGATGCCATCGCCCGTTACGGTCTGACGTTGCAGGATGTCAGCGATACGGTCGCTGCGGCGCTCGGTGGGCGCGAGGCCGGGATCGTATTCGAAGGCGACCGGCGATACGACATCGTCGTCCGTCTCGACCGCGCGACGCGCGACGATCTCGACGCGGTAGGAGCGCTTCCTGTGCTTCTTCCCGGTGAGGGCGGCGCGCGGGCATCGGTGCCACTCAGCGAACTGGCCAAGTTCGGCTTCTCCGAAGGCTTGAACCAGGTCAGCCGTGAAAACGGCAAGCGACGTGTCGTGGTGCAAGCCAATGTCCGCGGCAACGATCTCGGATCCTTCGTCGCCGAAGCACAGGAGAAGGTGAATGCGCAGGTCAAACTTCCCACTGGAAGCTTCATTGAGTGGGGCGGGCAGTTTGAAAATCTGCAAGCCGCCTCGGCAAGGCTGTCGATCGTCATCCCGATCATCTTTGCTGCCATCTTCGGCATCCTGTTCATGGCATTAGGCGGCGTGCGGCAGGCGATTGCGGTTTATTCCGCAATCCCTCTCGCGCTGGCCGGCGGTGTCTTTTCGCTGTTGCTGACCGGGCTGCCCTTCTCGGTATCGGCGGCGGTCGGCTTCATCGTGCTCTCGGGTGTGACGGTGCTCAATGGGCTCGTCGTGATGTCGAGCATCAACCAGCGCATCGACGAAGGAAAACCGGTCGATGTCGCGATCGGGGAAGGCGTCATGGAACGCGTCCGCGCAGTGCTGATGACGGGCATTGTGCCCGCGATCGGCTTCGTTCCGATGGCGCTCGCCACCGGCACCGGCGCCGAAGTCCAGAAGCCGCTCGCCATCGTGGTGATCGGCGGGTTGATCACCTCGACGCTGCTGACCTTGTTCGTCCTCCCTGCGATCAGCCATCTGCTGCTTCGCGGACGGCATAACAAGCATGTCGCGGGCGACTATACCGACGTGACGGCTCTTGGCGAACGGGTGTTCCTGCCCGGCGACGACACGGGCGGCAAACCGGCATGAGCGAGCATAAGGCTCCTCATGTCACGCTGGACGAAACCGATGGCGGCTCGCCGCCGCCATCGGATTGTTCGGGAGGAAGAGTGATGAAGACCTCCATATTGCTGGTCGGGCTTTTGCTTGCGGCCTGCTCATCCGGGAAGCCGAGCGCCAACGCGGACAGCGCCGTACACGGCGATATGCAGCATGCGGCTGCAGCCTCGTCGACGCCGGCGGCCAAGGCATTCGAGACGGCCGCGGACAAGATGCACAGGGATATGGCGGTCGTTCTCACAGGCGATGCCGATACCGACTTCATGCGTTCGATGATCCCGCATCATGAGGGCGCCGTGGCAATGGCCAAGGTCGCGCTCGAACATGGCAAGGATCCCGAAGTCCGCGAGATTGCCAGATCCGTGGTCGCAGCGCAGGAGAAGGAAATCACCATCATGCGAGATTGGCTGGCTCGGCGCGAGAAGGTGGTGCCGCAAAGCCCGCCCAAGACGAACTGACATGGCCGGGGCTACCCATCGTGCCGCCGCCGGGGGCGGTGCCGATGACCCGGAAGAACGCCGGACGCTATGGATCGTTCTCCTGCTTAATGCAGCGATCGCCGGTGGATTCTTTGTCAGCGGCTTTTTCGCAGACTCCAGCGCGCTGGTAGCGAACGGGGTCGATAATAGCGCCGATGTCGCTGTTTACGCGATCAGCCTCGCGGCGCTCGGTCGCGGCGACCAGTGGAAGACGCGGGCGGCAAAGGCGTCGGGCGCGATGCTCCTGCTGTTTGCCGTCGCAATCCTTGTTGACGTCGCCCGCCGCTATCTCCAGGGGAGCGAACCCATCGGCGCGACGATGATGATCATGTCCGCCATTGCCGCGGTCGTGAATTATATCTGCCTGCGCTTGCTGCAACGGTTGGAGAAACCCGACGTAAACCTCCGCGCAGCGACGACGTTCAGTTTCAACGACTTCGTGTCGAACGGCGGCATTCTTGTCGCAGGTGCACTCGTCTTGTGGCTCGGCAGCAACTGGCCCGATCTGCTCGTTGGCCTCGCGACCGCAGGGATCGCGATCAAGGGCGGCATCGAAATCCTGCGCGACGCGCGCAGCGAGGAAAAAACCGCAACAGGCGGGCCGACCTAGATGGAAAGTTCGGCGATATCGGCAGTAACGCAGCAAAGGCGATGGGATCGATTGTGTCTGCATTCCCGGTTCCTTTCCGCTCTGGCACCGATGCATCTGCCGAAAAGCGTCACGATATCCGGAGTTGACCGGCACGTTGCCCGTTTTCACCGCGGCGCAGGTCCACGGCCTGCGTCGCGGACCATCTTGCCGGGGCGAGGAGCTCGCCGATGTTCTCGGTAGGAACCTCGCTCCGTATGGAGATTCCGATCGGGCGAGTCTGGCGCTTGCTCGTCGATATCGAGCGCTACGCCGACTGGCACCCGACGCTGCGCTTCACCGATCGCCCGGGGGACGAGGAGCGAGTGAACTATATCTATTCGCCGCGCGGCACACGCGGGCCCGAGCTGGCTGCCGAGGGAAGGATTACTGGGCTCGACTGGCTCAAAAGCTTCTCCTGGCAAACGGGGATCCCCGGTATCCTCGTCATCGAGGAAAGTCACCGCCTCGAGAAATTGGGACAAGGCGTCGAAGTGACGCATCGGCTCGTCTGCCGTGGCTTCTTCTCCTGGCTCGGATACCCTTTTTTGCTGCGCGCTTGCCGCGTCTTCCTGACTCGCTCGAACAACGCGCTGGAACAGCATTTCCGTCGCTCGACGGTACGATCCCGATACGCCCGGCCAAGCGGACGGCGCGCATGAAGGATGATCAGATCTTGGCCGCCAAGGGTCCCTGGCTTCTTGCCCCCGCCACCCGGGTCGAGGGCTACTGGCGGTCAAGGAGGTGCGGGAGCGGGTCGCGCGCCAAGGCTCCCGCACCTCATCCTGTCGAGAGGGCCGTGTGTCGCGCCGAATCTCTCGACCTTGGCAAAAGAAAAGGACGGCATCATGAGTGACCAGTTGCGGCTCGATATTCCGCTTCTCCTCCCCGAAGTCGCCGATACCGCTGACCGCTGCGTCGCGCGTCTCATGAGCGAACTCGAAGGACGCGACGGCGTCGACAAGGTTCATGTCGTCCGCTCCAGCGATGGCTCGCCGCCGCAGCTGTGCATTCATTATCGGCCGGATATTCTGCCGCTCGAACGGGTGCGGCAGCTGGCGCGCAGCGCCGGCGCCGAGCTCACCGGCCAGTATCAACATCTCTTCTGGGACGATCTCGAAGGCGTCGGCCACGCCAGGCGTGCCCGCACGATCGGCCTGCGACTTCGCGGAATACCGGGCGTGATCGAAGCCGAAGTCGGTGTAGCGGGAACGCTGCGCGCCGAGTTCCAGCGTTCCGAAACCTCCATCGAAACGATCAGAAAGATACTCTCGGATATTGGTGTCACCCAGAAATCGGTCGCCGTCGCGTCGAATGTTCCGGCAGAAGCCGCGCATGAACACGGCGAGGACGGGCACGATCATGGGCCGGGGCACGCGCATGGGCCTGACCACAAACATGGTCACAAAGGCGAGGATGGCCACGACCATGGTCATGATCATGGCGGCATCTTCGGCGAACGGACCGAGTTGATCTTCGCGCTGCTTTGCGGTCTCGTCCTCGGCATCGGCTTCGCGATTGAAAAGCTTGCCGCGGTGCCGGAATGGGTGCCGATCGCATTCTATATCGCAGCCTATGGTTTCGGCGGCTGGTTTACCGTCCGCGAGGCGATCGAAAATCTGAAGCTCAAGCGCTTTGAGATCGACACGCTGATGCTCGTCGCCGCAGCGGGCGCGGCGGCGCTCGGCGCGTGGGCAGAGGGCGCGTTGCTCCTCTTCCTTTTCAGCCTCGGTCACGCGCTCGAACATTATGCCATGGGCCGTGCCAAGCGCGCGATCGAGGCGCTCGCCGAACTGGCGCCGCAGACAGCAGTCGTGAAAGCCGCGGACGGCAGCAGCCGCGAGGTCTCGGTCGAGCTTTTGCAGATCGGCGACACGGTCGTGGTCAAGCCCAATGAGCGGCTGCCCGCCGACGGTTTCGTCGTCGTCGGGCGCTCGGCGGTCAATCAGGCCCCGGTGACTGGCGAGAGCGTCCCGGTCGACAAGGAGCCCGTGCCCGATCGCGCGGCCGCCGCCGCGAAGCCTGATGCGCTCGACGCGAAATATCGCGTCTTCGCGGGCACGATCAACGGCCAGGGTGCGATCGAGATCGCGGTAACCCGCCTTGCGGCCGACACCACGCTCGCCAAGGTCGTTAAAATGGTGAGCGGGGCGGAAACCCAGAAGTCGCCGACCCAGCGCTTCACCGATCGCTTCGAACGGATCTTTGTGCCGAGCGTCCTCGCGCTGGTCTTCGTCCTGCTCTTCGCCTGGGTGGTCGTCGATGAGCCCTTCCGCGATAGCTTCTACCGCGCCATGGCCGTGCTCGTCGCGGCGAGCCCCTGCGCGCTCGCAATCGCGACGCCGAGCGCCGTGCTTTCGGGCGTCGCGCGCGCTGCGCGCGGAGGAGTGCTCGTGAAGGGCGGCGGTCCATTGGAGAATCTGGGATCGCTGACTGCGCTCGCGTTCGACAAGACCGGCACACTGACCGAGGGCAAGCCGCGTATCACCGACGTCATTCCAGCCACAGGCGTTCCCAAGGAGGAATTGTTGCGGATCGCTGTGGCGGTTGAGCGGCTCAGCGACCATCCGCTCGCTGCGGCCATCGCCCGCGATGGCGAGGAGATGCTGACCTCGACGCCCGTTCCGACCGCCGACGATCTCAACAGCCTGACCGGGCGCGGGGTCACCGCGAAGGTCGAAGGCGAGACTGTCCTGATCGGAAAGGCGGAAATGTTCGGCACCGACGGGGTTGCCCCAATCGGCGCGGAGGTCGCCGCGGCGATCTCCGGGCTTCGCGACCAGGGACGAACGACCATGGTGGTCCGTATGGGCGATCGCGACCTCGGGGCAATCGGCCTGATGGACACGCCGCGCGAGTCTGCGCGAACTGCGATTGCGAAACTTCGCGATCTTGGCATCCGCCGGATGATCATGATCTCGGGCGATCACCAGAAGGTAGCCGAATCGATCGCAGCCGAAGTGGGGATCGGCGAGGCCTGGGGCGATCTGATGCCTGACCAGAAGGTCGACGCCATTCGCGACCTCAAGGCCCAGCAGCCCGTCGCGATGGTCGGTGACGGCGTCAATGACGCGCCGGCCATGGCGACCGCTACCGTAGGCATTGCGATGGGAGCGGCGGGTTCCGATGTGGCGCTCGAGACTGCCGACGTCGCGCTCATGGCCGATGATCTTGCCCATCTGCCGTTCGCGATCGGCCTCAGCCGCCAGACGCGGCGGATCATTCGCCAGAATCTGGTCGTCAGCCTCGGTGTGGTCGTGGTCCTCGTGCCGGCGACGATTTTCGGGCTGGGGATCGGCCCTGCGGTCGCCGCGCACGAAGGCTCAACCCTTGTCGTCGTCGCCAACGCGCTTCGTTTGCTGGCTTACCGTGACCGTGGCGCCGTTTGAGCGAGTCCAAGCGTGCCGCCCGGTCTTACGTAAAGGAGAAAGGCTGTGATCGAGTTCGAGAGCGACCATTTTCTGCCCTATACGCCAGCTCAGATCTGGGCGATCCTCGGCGATTTCGACACTCACGGAATATGGAATCCCTATGTCCGGATCGAGCGATTGGCCGGGGACCCTATCGCGATCCGCTATTCGATACGCATGGATCCGAGCAGGCCCAAGTTTCTTGAAGTTCCCGCAACAATTATCTCCGCGCGCGACGGAGAAGAGCTGATACTCGACGTGCGGCCGAGCTTCGTCCTTCATTTCGAGGAGAGTTATGTCCTGACGCCGACGCCGGAAGGGACGAAGTTTGCCCACCGCTATCGGTCCCGTGGGCCATTTGCCTGGCTTCGACTTCCCGGCATCCGCACGAGCTTTGAAAGAATGCTCTCTTCGATCGACGGAATTCTTCTCAGCTATCTAAAGTCCAAATATGGCAAGCAGCAATCGCCACCGGGACGGCCGAAGCCCAAGTTTCGAACGGGTCGGCGATGACAAGCTTTCCCCGTCTTTCCGCCCAGAAATGGCGCCCGCTTGGCGCGGCTTGGGCGATCGCACTCGTATCGAGCCTCGCCGTCCTCTTCATTGGCGAGGTCATGGGCCAGGCGCCCTGTGATCTCTGCTGGTTTCAGCGCGCCTTCATGTTCCCGCTCGCGATCATTCTCGGGATTGCAGCGTTCAAGTCGGACCGCGCCGTGGTTCCTTATGGGCTGGCGCTCGGAGCGGGCGGTGGTCTCGTCGCCCTCTATCATAGCCTTCTCTACGTCGGTGTCATTCCGGCCCCGATCGTCCCATGTACCGGTGGCCCCTCATGCTCGGGAGAGAGCATGGCAATCGGAGGCGTGCCGCTGCCCCTCCTGTCGCTGGCCGCATTCGCGCTCATCCTTACCCTCTTGCTCAACTTCCAAAGGAGACTGAAATCATGAACCGACGTATCGGAGTGGTGGCCACGCTTGTCCTATCGGCGCTCGCCTTTACCGGTGGCGCGATGCTCTACAGCGGGAGCGCCGAGGGAGAACCCACGAAGAAGGTCGTGGCGGGACCCGTCGACAGCCTCATTCGCCCGCACTCGCCGATCATTGGGCCGAAAAATGCCCCGGTCACGATCGTCGAATTCTTCGACCCGTCGTGCGAGGCCTGCCGCGCCTTCTATCCGACGGTGAAGGGCATCGTCGCTAAATATCCCAAGGATGTGCGTCTCGTGATGCGCTACCTCCCACTGCACCCCGGCTCGGCCGAAGCGATCGTGATCCTCGAAGCCGCGCGGGTGCAGGGCAAGCTCGAGCCTGTAACGGCGGCGCTGCTCGAGGCGCAGCCCGACTGGCACGACGGCAAGATGGACGGCGCCTGGGCCGCCGCCGAGAAGGCCGGCCTCAATGTCGCGAAGGCGCGCGCGATGCCGACCGCCGATGCGATGGCGTGGATGGAGCAGGACATCGCCGACGCGAGGGCGGTCGGCGTCAAGGGCACCCCGACCTTCTTCGTTAATGGCGAGATGCTCATCCAGCCGAGTCCCGAACAGGTCGAGGCCAAGGTCCAGGCCGCGGTCGCGGCAAAGGGCAAATGAGGGTCGGACCCGTCCCCTTCGTCCACGCGGGGCGGGTGCTCATCCTGCAGCACGATCCGGCTCCGCCCTTGATCGGCCTGTCGCATGGAGACGCCGGGCCACCGTCCGATCGGCGGCATCGGGGCCAATATTCACTGCGCATTCAAGCATGAAGGAGGATTTTGAACGCCACGAAAAGGAGAGACTGACATGCGAAAACTGATGACGATCGCGGCCGCTATGCTCGCCTTCGCGGTCCCCGGCACGGCCCTTGCCCAGCACCATGGCGATCGCGGGGGATATAGCCGAGGACATGACGCGCCACGTGGTCATGACCGCGACTATCGTTCCTCGCGCCACGGCGTGCCCAACTATGGCTATGACCGCGGCTATCGTGGCTACGATCCCTACTACCGCGGCTATGATCGCCGGTATGAACGGCGAGACCGCTACGAGCGGCGTTATCAGAAGCGCCGGATGCACCACCACCACCGCGGGCGTCACTGGCGCGGCTAGCCGGGGCCGCGCGGGCCGGGCGAGAAACTACCGCTTCGCCCCATAGATTGAAATCGAGCCGGTCGGCGTCGGGATGACTTTCATCTCTTCGACCGCCTCGAAGCCCGCGGCTGTAAGGATCTCCGGGACGCAGCCCTTCGCGTTGGGTTCGGTATATTCGAACCCGTCGAGCAGCTGGATCTGTCGAAAAAGCATGCGCATCAGCAGCGAGCGCTGCTCGCCATAGTCGGCTATGAAGAGAGTCCCGCCCGGCCTCAGGAGCCTGAACATCTGCGCGGCAATCGCTTCCTTCACGGCCATCGGGCACTGGTGAAGGACGAGGCTCGATACGATCTTGTCGCATTGCCGGAGTGCGGCGATGCCGTCCAGCTCGTCGCCCATGGCCTCAAACCATCGAATCTCGGCATCGGCAACCTCAGCCTTGGCGCGCGCGATTTCCAGCACGGCAGGGTCGGGATCGACCGCCAGAACGATGCTCTCCGGCGCCGCCTGCTTGAGGGCGATTGCAAATGTTCCCGTGCCGCACCCGATATCGACGATCCGCTCGCCCGGCCGCGGTTCGGCGAAGCGCAGCAAGTCGCTTCGCCATCTTTTCTCTCTGGTCATGAGGGCTATGGCGGCATCGTAGCGGTCGAGCGATCCGCTCTTGCCGAGTGCCGGGACGAAGTCTCTGTGTGCGTCTGACATGATGCCCCTCTACTAGGCGCCATCACGCACCGGCTTGAACGGAGAGGCTATGATTCGATGAAAAGGTCGCTTGCCCGAATACCGAACATCGCCTTGATCGTGCGGGCGAAATGCGCGCTGTCGCTGAAGCCGGCCATATGTGCGGCCTCGGTGGCGCTGCGGCGCATTCCCAATTCGTCGAAGGCAATAATCAACCGTCGCCAGAGCACAAAGCGCTGGAAGGGCATGCCGATCTCGGCGGCAAAGAGATGCCGGAAGCGGCCGAGCGAAAGGCGGCTCTCTTCCGCCACATCCGCGAGACGGACAGAGCCCATGGGGATCAGGCGGTCAATCGAGGCGGCGGCGCGGGTGATGCGCGGATCGAGCGGGGGGCGGGTGCCTCGCATGAGCCAGTTTTTCCAGAAGGACCGCTGTCCCGGCGTCTCGACATGAATCGGATCGGAGCAGATCAGCCGGTTTTTCAGTTCTACCGGCGGACCGAAGCCCACTGTCGGCTCGACGAACCATAATTCCGCTGCGGGAGCGGGGAGCAGCCGGTGCACGGTATCGGGTTCGATGAGCAAGCAACGCCCCGACAGGCGCGCGCCATCAGCATCGACCACCGTAAGCGGCTCGGCACAAAACACCGCCTGCGCCGCAAAATGGCGGTGCGCGGCGGCATCGCCAACCGAACCCGACCAGAGAGCATGATAGTCGCCGAGGCTAAGTCGGCCGTTCCAGTTGGACGTGTCGGGCATCGGGTCTCGATAGCAGGCCTAACTCATGTGCGTAACGGGCGCCGGGTAAGCTCTCTGGCTCGGAGGCTCCTTTCGGAAGCCCCAGCACAGCCTTGGGAGGAGCGCGCGGACCCCCTTGATGATTACCCTCATCGACCGGGCGCTGTCTCGATCCGGCGATGTTGCCGACTGTTGTAGCGATAGCCGATCCAGAGAATTGCAAGCGCGAGAAGCTGGAGCAACAAAGGTTCGAGCGAAGGAAATATCCCCATCGCCGGGAAGCGGGGAAAATGAGCGAGCGGTGTGATGCCAAGGAGGCCGGCTTCCTGTAGCGCGCCCGCGCCCTTGCCAGCCAGGACAACCGCAAGGATGGCGATCAGCGCGGAGCTGTAGGCGAAAAATTTTCCGATCGGCAGGACCCGGCTGTAACGAAGCATGACCCATGCGATTGCTGCAAGGATCACCACTGCAGTTCCGGCTCCGACGGCGATCGCGCTGCGGCTTCCTTGCGCGGCGAGGGCTGCGAAAAACAGGATGGTCTCGAAGACTTCCCGATAGACCACGAGGAAAGCGAGCCCGAACAGGAACCAGGCCGAGCGACGCGAAAGCGCCTTGCCCATCGCTTCGCGGATATAGCGCTGCCAGCTCTCCGCGTGCGACTTTCCGTGCATCCAGATGCCGACCCAGACGAGCACGACTGCGGCGAAAAGCGAGCCAAAGCCCTCTGTCAACTCGCGGCTCGCTCCGCTGATCGAGATTGCATACGTCGCGACTGCCCACGTTGCGCCGCCGGCAGCCAAGGCGGCGATCCAGCCGCCATGGACATAGGGTAGGACTTCAGGCCGTTCGGCCTTTCGCAAGAAGGCGATCATCGCCACGATGATCAGAAGGGCTTCGAGACCCTCGCGCAGCAAGATGGTCAGCGCCCCGACAAAGGTCGATGCGTCGCTCGCTGCATCGGGAGAAAGTGCAGCTTCGGCATCGGCGAACAGGGCTTCGACGGCGGCGGCTTTACCCGCGACCGCATCGACCGGCGCACCTCGCGCGATGGAAACGCGGTAATCGGACATCGCGGATTCGATTTGCGCCATAAGGGCGGAATCGCGCGTCGTCAGAATCGGCTCAATCGGTTCGAAACCGTCGAGATAGGCGGACAGCGCCAGGCGCTCTGCCTCGCTCCGATTGCCCTTGCGGTACGCGGCAAGGCTTTGCGCCAATTTGTCACGCGCAACCGCAAGCGTCGCGGGCGAAGCGGTTGTCAATGCCTGGGGATCGGAACGCAAATAGGCGGTGAGCGCGTCGGCCTGCTCCGATCCCAGCCCACGGCCAAGCGCTTCGGGGCTGAGACTTGTAAAGGCTTGCAGGTCGGGGACCAGATCGCGCGCCGTAGGGGTCTGGTTCCAGATACGCCGGCCGGATGCGACGTCGCGAAAGGCAAATCCACCGGCATAGGCTGCTACCGCCCAGCGGTCGTCGGACGGCAAATGGGCAAAACTGGGCATGGACGTGCCTTCGAGCCCCTGTCCTATGACCTGGTAGAGTGCGAACAGACTGCGCTTGCGAGCGCGTCCGGCGTCGGTGAAATCAATAGGCGCCGGGTCGAGCCCCTTGGCCTGAGGCCCATTGCCATCGCCGCGCGCGCCGTGACAGCTGGCGCAATTTTCCAGATAGACTTGGGCTCCGCGCCGGGGATCTGGAGCGTTGCGCGGCGCGAGGGGCACAGGGTAAGCGGCGAGCAGGTCCGCCGCGAGTCCGCGCGCCTGGCCAGCCACCTTGCCGGGGTCCGCCTTCGACGCGATTGCCGCTTGGAGTTGTCCCGCTTCGCCAACAAGGCGAGCGCGCGCCGGGGATACCGGAAGCGCTTCGATCCCCTTGCGAACGGTGGCAGAAAACTCGGTCATCTCGGCATATTCGACCGTGCTCGTCACCGCTCCATTCGCGACGGCACCACCATAGTCGACCGCAACATAGTCCAGCAGACGCCAGATGGTCTGGACCTCGTCGGCATCAGTGCGGGCCTGTGCCGTCGGCACGACGAGGCAGCCGATAGCGGCAAGCGCGATCAGCAGAGAGAGAAAGCGGAGGGCGGAGGGCATTGGCCCTATTGTCCGGCCACAGTCGAAAGTTCGCGCAATTCGCTCCGCGCGCTGCGAAGAATCTCATAGGCCGAATGCAGGAAGAGCGCGGCGATGATGGCGGCGACCGCCAAGTCGGGCCAGGCCTGGCCAGTCCATGCCACGAGGCCGGCGGCGATGATCACCGCCACATTGGCGATCGCGTCGTTGCGGCTGAACAGCCACACCGCGCGGACATTGGCGTCGCCGTCGCGGAAGCGCGAGAGGACGGCGGCCGAGGTGAGGTTGACGAGGAGGGCGGCGACGCCAATACCGCCCATCAGCTCGGCTTCGGGCGGCACCGCGGTCAGCGCGCGCCACAGCGCGACACCGATGACGCCAATGCCCAGCGACAGCAGGAACAGGCCTTGGGCTAAGGCGATACGCGTGCGGGCGAGCGCGGTCCAGCCGATCGCGACGAGGCCGGCCAGCGTGATCGTGCCGTCGCCGATGAAGTCCAGCGAGTCGGCTTTCAGCGCCTGGCTGTTGGCGATGAACCCGCCGACGATCTCGATCGCGCCGAAGCCAAGGTTGAGGAGCACGACGATCCAGAGCGCGCGGCGGTAGGCCGGGTCCTTTTCCGCGCGCACCGGGTCTCCCGTGCAGCCACAGCCATCGCCGCTTTCCGAACTTGCCGTCATCGCCTCATCGTCCCTTTGCCGCCTTCAACTCCGGACAAGGCCAGCCTATACATCCTCCAGTCACTGGAGGATCAAGCGCAATATGACGAAGCGGCTCGCGATCGGCGACCTTGCCCGAGAGACCGGCACCAAGGTCAACACCATCCGCTTCTATGAAGAGATCGGACTGTTGCCCGAGGCGCTGCGCACCGCTTCCGGACGGCGAAGCTATGATCCGGCCGACCTCCGGCGGCTCGCCTTCATCCGCCATGGCCGCCAGCTCGGTTTTTCGATCCCCGAGATCCGCTCGCTGCTGGCGCTTTCGGACCAGCCCGATCGCGATTGCGGCGAGGCTGCGGCGATCGCGCGGGCGCATCTCGCCGATATCGGCATACGCATCGCGCGGCTCGAAACCTTGCAGAGGGCGCTAACCGAGGTCGCGACCTCCTGCGAGGGCGGGCGGGCCGCCGAATGCCGGGTGATAGAGGCGATCGCGGGTACCGACCTCGCGCTCTAGGCACGGGATGGGGTTCGAAACAGCGCACCGGTCGCGATCGGGCGCGGGCGCGATGCGCGTAAAGCAGACGCCGGGAATCCGGCGCCTGCTCCTTTTCACGCCTTAATGGGCGGCATGGTCCTTATGCTCGCCCTGGGTTCCATCGGCCGCCTTCTTCTTGTCGCAGCAGCAACAGTCTTTGGCGTCGCCTTCCATTTTTGCGCAGCATTCGCATTTCGGCTTTTCCGCGGTTGCGGGAGCCTCGGCAGCGAAGGCAGGCACGGCAAGAGCGAGCGCGAGCGCGCTCACGAAGGCACGATTCAACATGATGTTTTCCTTGAATAAAAGTGATTGATGAAGCGGTTTACGCCAAGCGCGGCGGCGGCGTGGCGGGCGGTGCATCGATCCCGGTGAAGTGGGAGAGGGGTGCCGCGTGCCACACCGCGAGCATCATCGGTTGATCGGAAAGGCGCGGGAGGGGCGCCGCGAACGCTGGCCCATGGCACTTGCGTGCGCAATCATCGGTCCCGTCGGAACCAGGAAGCTTTTGGCCGGGATGTTGTTGTTGCGACGAGGCAACAGGGTCTTGGTCTGCCATCGTCATGTCCGCGCATGGAATGGCCGCGGTCGCCAATTCCGCGGCCGCCGCATTGGCGCAGGTGCCAATCCCGGTTGCCCCAAGCGCCACGATGACAAGAAGCAGGAGGAACTGGCGTGCAACGGAATGCATGTTGCGAGACATAGCGTCATCGAATGGCGCGACAAGCGGGGAATTGCGCAGTCACTTTGGGGCGACCCATCCTCGCCGTCCGTGCTGTAACGTAGGTCCTGAATGTCGAAAGCGTCGAACAATTGTCGGGCTGGCGCGATTGAGCCATCCGGCAATCGGGATATAAATCGGCAATGACCCGGGCCAATCAGAGCGCGATTCCCTTTCGCATCGTCATCGAGCAACCGGTGGTGGGCGTGCTCCATAGCCTGCAGGATAAGCGCAATCATCCGCTCGACCCCAAGTCTTCGGCGGCCGGGGAGCCGCTGACGTTCGATTTCATCATCCGCGTCGGTCCGGGACCAAAATTCTTCGGTGATCTCGTTCGGCGCGAAGGTCCGGAGCGCCGGTTCGTCTATATTTGCGTCGGTCAGATGGCGGGCGACCCGAGTTCGCCTTGGAGCCGGCGGATGAAGATCGACATCCACGACATCGAGCAGCGATTGCTCGATGAGGCGCCAGTCGGCTCGGGCCGAATTGAAATCTCGATCATCGGCACGGGGAAAGACGGCACGCCGGCATGCGCTACCGTGCAGCCCATGAGGCGGCGGATGGCGTAGCGATTTTCATTTTCGCGTAGGCGTTCGGGGCGGTACTTGCCATCATTGTGGCAAGCTTTCTGTTCACCGCCTCAGATGAATCCTCTGCTATTGTGTCCACAGCGCCGAAAAGCTGAATGGCAGCAAGCGCCAAAGGCTCGGTCTGCAATGGGTCCACGGCTCGGCCAAAACTCGATTTTTCTCATCTCTCGGTTAATCGAACAAGCGTTAGATCGTCAAAAATGTGGGGGTGAGTGTGGGGGTGGTGCCTCAAATCGACAATAAAAATATAATAAAAACAATAATATAATATCCATGTTCGATACAAGCCCTGCCACCAGGGGGTGTTCCCCACACGATCAGAGGCATCCAGAGAAAGCCACGGTGTGGTTCTCGATTGGGCTTTTTCAAAAGGATATCGCGAGACCGAGATTTCCATGAAGTCCGTCACGCGCGGCCTTCCGCGGCAACCGAAGAACAGCCAGCACTATGCCGCGATGCCCTATTCGGATGTTGCTGCTTTCCTGATGATGCTCCGCGAGAAGGAGACGATGGGCCGGCTCGCTCTCGAATTCCCGATCGCGACGGCCGTTCGATCGGGAGAGGCGAGGGGCGCGGTCTGGGATGAGATCGACCTTGAGAACCGCCTATGGACCGGCCTTGGCGCATGCAGTGAAGGATAAAACAGAGGCGGCTTATCGGCGCGGCGCACTGCTGGAGAAGCGGCGCCATCTCATGTCGGCGTGGAGCCACTACTGCACAAAAGGTACGAAATAGCGGAACTGCGGTGCTGGTTAGCAGAAGGTGAGTTCGCCGCTGCTACTTAATGTTGGATACTGCGACCGCTTCGCGCCCGAGCCCGGCCATTCACCGCCAGCGACGCGTGGCCCAAAACCAGTCGTTCGCAAATGGGCCATTATAGCAGTGGCCGGACGTCCGATCTCCCACGAAACCTAACAGCTGCGAGAAACGCCCTTATCTTTGGAACGCGAGAACTTGCCCCATGCCCGTTCGCTGCCCCACCACAGAGCGGCAAACCCGCCAAGCGTGACTCCGCCCAGAATACCCCAGCCATGTGGCCCCAGCGGCAGCATCCCAATCGCGTAGGCGACGACCAGTATCGCCATCCCAATCAGGAACGGTCCGGTGAAACGGCAATGAGTCCGGCCGCACCGTCTGGCGTTCATGATACAAGCCGCACCCATGGAGGCCAGCATGACGGTCCAGATGACCGCGCGGGGCGTAGGTTCCAGCCACATGGCGGCCAGCATGGCTAGGCCGGGAATAGCCCAGAGCCCGACAAGCGTGCGCCAGTTACCCGACCAATCCCCGGCGCCGCTGGCGGGATCGGAACCGCGCGGGCTACTCATGTCATCTCACCGCCGCGACGCGACCGAGCAATCTTATCCTGCACAGCAGGACAGCCTTTTCACATCCCGATCGAATGTCTGCGCAGCCAGCTTCAGTCCTTCGACCGTGGTCAGATAGGGGAAGATCATCTCCGCCAGATCGTCGATCGTGAGGCCGCAGCGGATCGCCATGGCGGCGGTCTGGATACTGTCCGCACCTTCCGGCGCCAAGATATGCGCGCCCAGCAGTTTGCGGGTCCGGCCATCCGCAACCAGCTTGATCAGGCCGCGCGTGTCGCGAGCCGCCAATGCGCGCGGAACATTCTCGAGCGGGAGGGTCGAGGTTCGCGTTGCATATCCTGCCGCGATAGCCTGCGCTTCGGTGAAGCCGACACTGGCTACCTGCGGATCGCTGAATACGACGGCCGGCATGGCCGAATTGTCGTACCGCAGGCTATCGCCGTTCAAGGCGTTCTTGGCGGCGATCTTTGCGCCATAGGCTGCCATGTAAACGAACTGGTCTCGGCCCGTCACATCGCCGGCGGCATAGACGCCGCGCACCGAGGTTCGCATATGGTCATCGACAATGATGGCACCGCTGAGCGTCTGCTTCACCCCTGCCTCGATGAGACCGAGGTCCTCCACATTCGGGGCGCGCCCGGTCGCTACGAGAAGGCGCTCCGCGACGATGGTTTCGGCGACCCCGTTGCGCAGGACGGTGAGCGCAGTGCCCCCTTCCGCCGTCTTGTGGGCCGACTGATAGGCGAGGTCGCCCAGAACCGTGATGCCTTCGCTCGAAAGATAGTCGGTCAGCGCGGCACCGATCTCCGGCTCCATATCGGGGAGAAGGCGGCTGCGGAAAACGAGCGTCACGTCGACGCCGGCGCGGGAGAACATCTGGGCGAGTTCCACACCGATATAGCCGCCCCCGAGGACGATCATCGATTTCGGCAACTCGGTCAGGTCGAGCGCGGTAGTGCTGTCGAGCGCATCGACGTCCGGAAGGCCCGGGATAGCCGGCACCGCCGGACGCGTACCTGTCGCAATCACGATCCGGTCAGCGGTGAACCGCCTTCCACCGGCCTCGACGCCATTTTCGACGAGCCGCGCCGTGCCTTCATGGTAGGCGATATTATTGTAGAGAGGCAGGAGATCCGCATATTTCGCCTGACGAAGGCCCGAGACGAGCGAGTCCTTTTCGGCGATCACCTTGCCCCAATCGGCCATTCGTGCCCCGGCCTCGACACCGTTGAACCGCATCGGCGCGGCATTCGCGTGGTGAATGCTCTCGACCGCGCGGATCAGCGCCTTGGAAGGAACGCAGCCGACGTTGACGCAGGTTCCGCCGATGGTGCCGGCACCGATAACGGCGACTTGGGCTCCTTGCTCCGCCGCGGTAATCGC
This sequence comes from Sphingopyxis macrogoltabida, assembly GCF_001307295.1. Lineage (NCBI taxonomy): Bacteria > Pseudomonadati > Pseudomonadota > Alphaproteobacteria > Sphingomonadales > Sphingopyxidaceae > Sphingopyxis > Sphingopyxis macrogoltabida. The sequence continues at coordinate 485,399 of NZ_CP012700.1, forward strand.
GGCCGAGAACCCAGCCGAGCCGCCGCCCACGACGATAAGGTCGTACTTCTTGGCCTGAGAGCCGTCGCCCCGATTGCAGCAATCACTCATGATACGACTTTCACTTGCGGACTCGGGAAGGGTAGCCAGCGTTGGTGGTCGCCGCGATCAACGCCGCGGTGCTGGTCTTGGCGTCGTCATAGGTGACCGTCGCGGTATGCGTTTTGGCCGACACTTCGACAGCGGTCACGCCGGGTACGCGCGACAGGCTCTTTTTGACGGTGGGAGCGCAGGTCACGCAGGTCATGTTCTCGACCGCCAAGGTGGTGGTCCGGATTGCGGCAAAGGCCGGCCCGGATGCGAACAGCGCAGCCGCGGCCGCGAACAGGGTAAGCTTCTTCATCATGGTCTCCTTGTTCAAAGGTCGAGGAATAGGGGGGCGAGATAGGGGAAGAGGACGGCGAGTCCGATCAGCGCCGTTGCAAGCCACAAGGCCGTCTTTGCCAAGCGGTTGGAGGAAGGCGTGCCGCACTCGCCCTCGGCGCAGACCACGCGCGGCTGACGATAGATCCGCCAGAACCCGGCGGCCAGGAAGGCGATCGCCACCGCCAGGAAGATGGGCTGATAGGGGGCGAGCGCGGTCAGGTTGCCGATCCATGCGCCACTGACGCCCAGTGTGAAGAGCACTAGCGGGACGATGCAGCAAGAGGCCGCGCCGAGCGCGCCCAGACTTCCTCCAACAATCGCTATCCACGCACCACGTCTGGAAGCCGTTTTCGGCTGGGTCATTTTCTGTTCTCCGAATCACGTTGTTGACCCTAGATAGGATCTGTAGCGGCTACAGGTTCAAGAGGTATTTCAGCATGGATCGGAAAAATCTGCAGGACACAGCGCCCCGGCTCCCCATCGGAGCACTGTCGCGGCGCACCGGATGCAACATCGAGACGATCCGCTATTATGAGAAAATTGGCCTGCTCTCCGCGCCTGCGCGCAGCGACGGCGGTCACCGGCTCTATGGCTATGGTCATCTCATGCGGCTCGGCTTTGTGCGGCGCGCGCGGGAACTGGGCTTCACGCTGGACGAGATCCGCGCGCTGCTTCGGCTGGCCGAGGACCGCGATCGCCCATGCACCGAAGCGCGCGAGGTCGCCGTGGTCCATCTGACCGACATTCGTACCAAGATCGCGGATCTTCAGGCCATGGAGTCGGTGCTTGCCGAAACCGTCGTGCGATGCGCGGATGGCAAGACCCCGGAATGCCCGCTGCTGGAAACGCTATTCGGTTCGATCGATCCGTCTGCCCGGCCTCCTGCCGGCTAGCCGCCGTCGGCCAGCACAGACCAATGTCGGTTTTCGCAAGGACGACGCTTTGGCGAAGCTCAATGTCTGCTTCTTTCATTTTCAGTCCGAAAGCCGACAGGCTGGAAACGTTGAGAGTTTCGGACGCCGCGAGGCGTCGGAAAGTCTTCGATGCCCGAACCGCGGTGGTCATGGAGTGAGCTATGGGGAAAGCTGTTTTGCGGAGATCGTGGGGTAGCTAGGAGCTGCCGAAAAGCGGACGTGCGCGATAGCGGACCGTCTGGATTTAGATCGCAAAAGCGGACGCCAAAAAGCGGACGGACCGATTTTGGTGGTGCGACGTCTGCTTTTGGGCAGCGCCGTGGCGAGCTGGTCCGCTTCCGGGCGCGGGTCTGCCCAGGACGAGGAAGGCGACGGGCCGTGCCGGGTCACGGCGCAGGTGTCCCGGGTGCGAGGGATGGCGGTGGCGGCGCGCGGGACTGGTAGCGGCGCTCGAAGACCTCGATGATGATCATGGTACCACCGCAGCACGGGCAGGTCGGTCGGGGCTCTGCATCGTCGGCGGGCTCGTCGGTCGGTGGAGGTGCGACATCGAGCAGGCGGCGGGCGCGTTCGAGATGATCCTTGCGGTGTGCGCTGGCGAGGAGGCCATAGTGGCGGATGCGGTGGAACCCGCGCGGCAGGGCGTGGAGAAGAAAGCGGCGGATGAACTCGTCGGCGCCGAGCGTCATGACCTGCTGCCGTCCGGCGCCGGCCTTGCGGTAATCCTTGTAGCGGAAGGTGACCCCGGCCTCGTCGAACCGAAGGAGCCGGCTGCTCGATATGGCGACCCGGTGGGTGTAGCGCGCGAGGTAAGCGAGCACGGCCTCGGGCCCGGCGAACGGCGGCTTGGCATAAACGACCCAGCGCTTCTTCCCGACGGGCGAGAGGTGCCGCAGGAAAGCGCGTCGTTCGGCGAGATGCGTGAGGCTGCCAAAGAAGGCGAGCTTGCCGGCGTCGTGCAGCGCGCGCAGCCGGGTGAGGAACAGGCGTCGGAACAGGGCCCCAAGGACGCGGACCGGCAGCAGGAAGGCGGGGCGTGCGGATATCCAGCGCGTTCCATCGCGCGAGATGCCGCCGCCCGGCACGATCATGTGGATGTGCGGATGATGGGTGAGCGCCGAGCCCCATGTGTGAAGTACAGCGGTGATGCCGATCCGGGCGCCGAGGTGCTTGGGATCAGCGGCGATGGTCAGCATCGTATCGGCCGCGGCCTTGAACAGCAGGTCATAGACCAGCGCCTTGTTGTAATAGGCGATAGCGGCGACCTCGGCAGGCAGGGTGAACACGACGTGGAAATAGCCGACCGGGAGGAGATCGGCCTCGCGCGCTTCGAGCCATGTGCGGGCGGCGGCGCCCTGGCACCTCGGGCAGTGCCGGTTGCGGCAGCTGTTGTACGCGATCCGCCAGTGGCCGCAGTCGGTACAGGCTTCGACATGTCCGCCGAGCGCGGCGGTGCGGCAATGCTCGATCGCTGACATGATCTTGAGCTGATGCAGGCTGAGGTGGCCGGCATGGCCGGTGCGATAGGCAGGCCCTGCGGCACGGAAGATGTCGGCAACCTCGAGTGAGGCGCGCACGGACCTTAGCCGTCAGGAACCTCCCCGCTCGGCGATGCGAGCGCGAGCCTGTCGAGCGGGCTGACGATCGACCGAACGGTCTTCGTTGCGACCTGCGTATAGAAGGCGGTGGTGTTTAGCTTGGCATGGCCGAGCAGCGCCTGGATGACGCGGATATCGACGCCGTCCTCGAGCAGATGGGTGGCGAAGCTGTGGCGCAGCGTATGCGGTCCGACGCGCTTGTCGATATCGGCGGCCTCCGCGGCTTCGACGACGACACGGTAGAGCTGGCGCGTGCTGATCGGCGCCGCGGCGCTCTGTCCGGGGAAAAGCCAGCCATCGGGAACGAGGATGCCCTGTTGTCGTCCAGCGCGCCACCAGTCGCGCAGGAGCAGGAGCAGGCCTTCGGGCAGCATGGCATTGCGGTATCGGCCGCCCTTGCCGCGCTCGATCCGCAGCAGCATCCGCTTGCTGTCGATATCGGTCACCTTCAGCGCCGACACCTCGGCAACGCGCAAGCCCGCGCCATAGGCGACCGACAGCGCGGCCTGGTGCTTGAGCGAGCGCGTGGCATCGAGCAGCCGCTTCACCTCGGCCATCGTCAGCACCACCGGGATCTTGCGCACCTGCCTGGTGCGGACCAGCTTGCGCGCGAGATCGGGGCGATCGAGCGTGTGGGTGAAGAAGAACCGCAATGCGCCCACGATGCTGTTCATCGTTGGCGCGGGGACGCCTGCCTGCTGCTGCTCGATCTGGAACTGCCGGATATCCTCGGCGCTCGCAGTGTGGGGCGAGCGTCCGAGCCAGGTCGCGAACCGCCCGACGTCGCGCAGATAGTTACGCTGCGTCTCCTTCGAGAAGCGGCGCATGGTCATATCGTCGATCAGCCGCTGGCGTAGCGGGCTGATCGGGCCAATCTGGATAAGCTCGTTCATCGTTCGACTCCTCAGGTAAAGGAGTCGAAAGGGTCTGCCTGTGGCCGCCGGCGTTCAATCAGGCGCGGCGCTCGCGGGACCGCTTTACATCGAGGCTAGCGCCAATCCGCGGAGCGGTTCGTGCACCGGCCAAGTTCCGCGGCCCCGGTATTACCAAGCAATCGGTGTCCCGACCTGTACGCGCTTCGCACGCACCGGGGCCAGCATGGCGAAGCGATCGACCGCGCCGCCTCCGCAATTGCCGTTTTCGCCGAGGATCGGTCCGGAATACCGCGTATTGTAGATGTCGAGGACCACGGCGCCGCGCTGCATGGTGAACCAGCTACCCACTCCGCTGCTCTGAGGCCCGACCAGCGCTCTGGTTAGAGCGTCGTTTCGGATCGCATAGGTCCAAGGGCGGACGCCCAGCTGCTTCCAGCCGCCGCCCCGCTGCATGGCGGCAACCGCGTCAGCCTGGCTCAGCGATGCATCGCAATAATGGGTCGTGTCATTGCTCCAATTCTCGGTGCGCGATGTCCCCGAGAGAACGAAGTGCGTCCGCACCGCGCTGAGCACACCGTTCGCCAGTTCATATTCGACGAACGAGGAGGCGTCGGCTTCGAGGCCGCCCGCGAGCGCCTGCTGGGCTTGGTGAAAATCGATGCCGAACAGCGTCATCGTCAGATCGCAGCGAATCTGGACGATCCGGCCCCGCGCACCGGTGCGCTCGCTCCAGACGGGCTGCGCGCGCATGCCGGTCTTGCCGATGCTCGAAGTAAACAATTGGTCGGTGAGCTGGCCAATATTGTCGAGCAGCTGCTTTTCATTGCTCGTCGACAGGCACATCAGCGCGCGCCCCGCCGCGTGTGCGAGCTGCTCATCGGTCACTGTGGTTCCGAGCGCGAGGCCCATGAAAAAGGACCCGTCGGTGCGGTCGGAGATACGGGCGCATCGTCCAATCTCTGCCTCAATCAGCATCATCCAGTCGGCGTCCTTGCGGCGCCCCGCGTAGCCGTGAATGCGGTCGTCGGCACAGAGCTGCGCACCTGCGGCTGGTGCACTGGCGCCGGCCCGCCAAATTGCCTCTGATGCCCGGATCGGCGCTTCGATAAGGCGGCGCCTCTCAGCATTCTCGGCAGCGAGCCGTGCTTCCTTCTCACGCCATTCTGCCTCGATCCGCGCTCGGCGTTCTTCAGCTCTCTGAAACTCGGCCAGCAGCGCTTCGCGCCGCGCCGCGCTGTTCGCAGCCTTGATCGCTTGGGCGTCAGCCATCACAGCCTCGCCCCCAGACGAGCTGAGCAGAACAGCCTTCGCGCGCGGCGAGCGGAGCAGGCGTTCTGCGAAGTCGCTTCGCTGCATCGTCGCGAGGTTGCGACGATAGGCCGCCTCGAGCGACATTGCCGCGCGCGCTGCCTTGTCGCGGGGCGTTCCGCTCGCATCAGCGCATCTCTCGATCATCTCGACGATCCGCTCTGCATCGGTCAGCGCGAAAACCGCGGCCTCTTCGCTGGGAACGGTATCGAGAGCCGCTGCGAGCGCGCGATCGAATGTGGCGAGAGGAACTCGAACGTCCCCACTCGCCGCAGCCGCCAGCAGCTTGTTGCCGGCTGCAACGGCAGGACGGAAGGGCGAGTAATTTTCAAGGACAGTTACGCGCACGCGGCACGCCGCGGCAAGGGGGGTAGGGGCCGCTGTCTGGGCAAATGCAGAGTCGGAAAGCAAAGCGCCGTACGCAAGCAACCCCGCCCAGTATGCCGTAGCCCGCATTACTCGGGCGCGGCCCAGGTGAGCGAACCCTCATGTTCTCCGGGTACAGGCTGACAGTCGCGGATTGCTGGCGTGAATCGCGCGCGCCGAGTGAGGACCCTCGTCGTCGCGACAGCGAGATCGCTATCCGAGCTTTCCAATATCTCTACATTCTCGGCGCGGCCCGCGACGGTCACATTGACGCGATAACGAACTCGGCCACCACGTCCTTCGCGAAGCGCGCGCTGTGGATAATCTTCCATCGTAATCCATCCCGACTGGCCGCGCGGTTCGGGATCCGCAAAACGCTTGGGGCACGCGGCGGTCGCAGGCGCAGAGCCTTGTGCCAAGGCTGTTCCTGACGCTCCGGAAATCACCGCGCAGGCTGCGATGCAGAGGATTCGTCTTTTCATCATTACCACTCGTTTTTGTGTTTCAGCCTTAATGCTGATCAGGCGTCACTGCAGACACCCGCTTCGCTCACGACGGCGTAAGTGCCGACGAATGTAGTGGCCGTCAGGACATAGCGCTTTGTCCCGCTGTCGTCCGCGTTGACGTGAAGCAGATAGCTCAGATTGGCACCCCCTCCGATCAGCCCGAAATCGCCCGCAATACTGCTTTGCTGCAGAAAATTGATGTCGATCGAGCCAGCGCGCGCCGACTTGAAACCCCATTGTTCCCGGTTCCAGACGATGTCGGGCCGGCCGCCTCCGTCCACGACGACCTCGAAGCCGTCGGCCGCCGTGACTTTGGAAGGTATAGTCTGCGCTTCGCCGCCGCTGAAGAACGTCTGCTGCCCCGTATCCGGCTTGCATCGAAGTCCGGCTCCCTGAGCCGCCGATGGGACAAAAGTCACCGCAAGACACAGCATAACTGATCTGTATTTCATTGATTCCCCCCAATGAATTCGGCACCACGACTAGCGAGATTTTGATCCTCGTCACCTGAAAAGTGGAGGAGCGCTTAATCGTTGTCGTCCGTCCGGGCAGGCTTGGTCTCTGAGAGAAGTGCGCGCCTGCGCTACCCAACCTCGGAAATCTCGATGCGCGGAGTTGGCATCACCCAGTATTTCATTTCACTGGCGCTTGTCCCGGCCCCCAGTGCATGACGTCGCGCACGCGTCGCCGTTGTCATTCCACATTGCATCGTCGCTGCAAACCATCGCATAGATCGGGAGATGAGGTTGGACGATGGGGGCGATGATGATTTCTCGTGCGTACAAGGCTGTTGCCTTGCTTGTATTTTCACTGAGTTTGGGAAGCTGCGAGTGGAAGGCGGCCGCGCCACTTCTGCCGGTAAGCGGCGCAGCCGCGCCAGAAATCGCCGGTGATTACACCATGGCACTCGACGGTTTGCCTGAATCCGCCCGTATCGTACGGAAACAGGGGAAAGAGTTCCGTTTTCTAGACGCTGAAAATCGCGAAATGGCGTTTACGTTGTCACCGCTCGATTCGCCTCGCGAAGGAACGGACCTGTATCTCGTGCAGACAACCGAGAAGCCAGGAGAATATCGCTATTTCATCGCTTCGATCGAGCGGGGCATTATTCGGGTGTTCCTACCTCTTTGCAAACCGACGGCCGCCCGTCCGGGCATGGATGTGAATTGCAACTTCACATCTGGCGAGGCCCTGCGCGCCGCGGGACAGGATATCGCGGCCGAAATGCAAACCACGCGCTATCAGTCCAGCGGCTTCATCGTTTTGAGACCGAAGGGGAAATAGGGACCGGTACTGCAGTCGTCTTGTGTCCGAATTCCGCGCAACTTGGTGCAGTCGTTTGCATTCCTCAGCAATGGAAGTGCTGCCGCCAAGCTCTTATAAAGACATCGGTCGCCTTGAGTGGCACTGCCGCGCCGAGCGAAAGGAAGCATCCTCATGTGCGCGACGAGCCGTGCCCTTGTCGATGCTGAAGCGGCCGCTTGCCTGTGTTTGCACTAGAAAGCCGCCTGTCCGCTATCGGCCAGCCGCTGCCTCGATGCCTCAGCGCAGAAACTCGACGAAGAACCGCACCCGCCCGATGATCTCCACCTTGTGTATTATCGTCGGTTCCACAATGCCTGGACCACAATCGGATGTCAGGATTTGTTGGGAGGACTGGCGCTGGCTATCGGTCACCAGATAGTACAAGCTGCCCTCTTCGACGTGAATCAAGCCCCAGACGCCCTCTTTCGTCGAATGATCGTTCATCAAGGCGGCGGGTGTCGTAGCTTCGGTGAATGTGGCGGTCCGCTTGTAGGATTGCAGACCGGCGGGCAAGGCTTTCGTCACGATCTCGCCAATCGTTCGCTCTGAAACTGGACGCCAAGCTGCAAGCTCTCGGCGATCCGCGCCGCCTTCGCCTGAAGTGCGGCTGCATTGTCCGGGTCGAGAATATCCCCCGTCGTCTTTTGCCACAAGGCGAGCCAGCGGTCGAAATTGGCCGCACTCATGGCGCCTTCGTGGCGCAGATGGGCGACCATCGGTTGCCCCTTATACCGCCCGCTCGTGAGCATGACGGACGACCAGAAGGCCTGCAACTTTTCAATATGCTCGTCCCAGTCGTCGATTGCGCCATCGAAAATTGGACCCAGAACCGGATCGGCCCTGACGCGCGCGTAAAATTCCGGAACGAGTTTCGTGAGGTCCTGCTCCGAGAGCTCAAGTCTCATCCTGTCTTCCATATCAGGCCGCCACGGCGTCTTCATAGGCTTGCGCCTCTGCGGCGATGAGAATGTCGGCGAGCATCCAATAGGCTTCGCCCCAGGCCGCCAGCACCTCGTCGGTCGCGACATCGGGGCCGAGTACATCGCGGATCGCAGGAAGCAAGGCTTCGGCGACATAGGGATAATGCTCGGCCTTGACGCCGGTTTCGACATGGCGCGCGACCATTCGCGAGACGGCCGGGCCAAGGTTCGCGAGCTTGTCGATGTTGCGGGCGTAGGCAAGGATCGCACCGGCAAGCCGTCGCGGCTGCTCGCCGCTGCTCTGCGCGGCCTTGTCGAACAGGGCCTCGATGGCGGGATCCCGAAAGAGCCGCGCGTACATGGCGGTAGTGATCTCGACGCCATGCTTCTCAAGTGCCGGCGCGGTCGATTTGACGATGGTCATGGCATGGGGAGAGGCGGTGCGCATGCTGTGTTCCTTTGTCTCGATTGGTGCCGCGGCTGTCAGGCGGCGGGATGATAGGTCAGGATATCGGTCAGGGCGTCCGTCAGTTCGTCGCCCGTCAGCGGCTTTTCGATCAGCCGGGCGCCGAGCGCCGCGGCGGAGGCGCGGAGGGTGCGGTCAGGGTGCGTCACAAGCAGAATGGCCGGCGACGCGTTCCCCTCCGCGCGGAGGCTGGCGAGCCATGCCAGTCCGTCGCCGCGAAAACCCTGGTCGATGACCAGGCACATTCGGCTTGTGGGGCGTTCGGCGTCGCCGCGAACGTCGAACCCTTCGAGCGTCAGCGAAAACCGGAGTGCGGAAAGAAGGGCAGGATCGCTCGCGAAGAGTATCACAGGGTGGTCCATGTCCTTCCTCCGTTGCCCGGAGCCGCGGTCAGGCAGCCTTCTTCCAGTTGGGTTCCAGCGTCACGTGCGGCGGGCACTCGGCCACCGGGCCGACGGGCAGGCCGGCAAGCTCGTTGGCGAAGCCGTGGTTGACGTCGCGGTGGTGCGCTTCGTCGGCGCGAACCACCAGGACGACATCGCGTAGCGTCGCATCGGCGGGGAGGCCCCAATAGTCCTTCGCGATTTTCGGTGCCGGCACATTGGCGCTGCGGCCTTCGTCGATCTCGGCGAGATAATGCGTGTAGCTGATCACCGCCTCTTCCTCGAAATAGCCCACGACGCGGTGCGCAGTCTTGGAACTGATCAGGTAGAGCGCGAAGAAGCAGACATAGAACACCCACTGCACCCCGATGATCACGGCCCGCTCGAAGAGCGTCGGCTTCGAGATCTCGATGAAGGTCATCAGGTGCATGCGCTCATTCTCGGCCTCGTCCATGAGCGTCTTGATCCAGCCCTTGTCGTCGCACATGCGGCGCAGGCATGCGAGATGGTTGATCGTTGCGCCGACCATCCCCGGAACCGCGGCAACCGTTTCGAGAACGACAGCGCGGTGGCCGTAACGCTCGGCGAAAAAGGTGTCGGCGCACCAGCGCAGGACCTTGGTGAAGCCATAAGCGACGCGATCGGACATGCCCTTGGGGTTGTGATGGACGCTGAGATCGATGAAAGGTGCAGTCATTGGAACATCTCCGTTCCGGCGGCAGGGGTTCATAGATGCCGTCGATGGAGACGAAATAGGCCTGAACGAGGAGCACGGAAATTTGGATGATGTCCCTACCGTATCTCCCCTAAGGGATTTACCGGAGGTCCGCCGTGCCCGCCTGACGAGCCGCTTTCTTCCGCGCCTTCCGGTATTGGCCGCCTTTGGCATCGCCCTGCTTTTCGTCGCGGCCGGCATGGCGGTTCGCCTCCTATTCGCGGCCGAGCTTGGTCAGCGCGCGACCTTCATCTTTTTCGTGCCGGGGGTCGTGGTCGCGGGCGCGCTTTCCGGGCTGCGCGCGGGCACGCTCGCCGCGCTTGCTGGGGCGGCCGCCGGCCTATGGTGCGACAGCCGCATCGGACCCGTCGAGGGCGGCAGCCTGATCGCCGCCGGATCCTTCTTTGTGATCTCGCTCGCGATCTCGCTGGGCGGCGAGTGGTTCCAACACGCCCGCGTCGAAACCGAGGAGGGAGCCGCGGCGCTGGCGGGACGCGAGGCTCATTTGCGTTCGATCCTCGAAACCGTCCCCGACGCCATGGTTGTGATCGACGAGGCGGGAGCGATCCGCGATTTCAGTCCGGCGGCGACACGCATGTTCGGCTGGCGGGCAGAAGAGGCGGTGGGCAAGAATGTCCGGATGCTGATGCCCGAGCCCTATCGCGCCGCGCATGACGATTATCTCGATCGTTATTACCGGACCGGCGAGAAGCGGATCATCGGAACCGGTCGGGTGGTCGTCGGCGAACGGCGCGACGGATCGACCTTCCCGATCGAATTATCGGTCGGGGAGATGCGAGCCGGCGGCGAGCGCTTCTTCACCGGTTTCATTCGCGACCTCACCGAACGTCAGGAGGCCGAGGTGCGATTGCAGGAACTGCAGAACGAACTGGTCCACGTCTCCCGCCTTACCAGTCTGGGCGAGATGGCATCGGCGCTGGCGCACGAGATCAACCAGCCGCTGTCGGCGGTCGCCAACTATCTCAGGGGCAGCAGGATGCTGCTTGCGCGCGACGATGTCCCGCACGATCGCTTGGCCGACGCCGTCGAAAAAGCGGCCGCGGAAGCGCTACGCGCGGGCGACATCATCCGGCGGCTGCGCGATTTCGTCGCGCGCGGCGAAACCGAGCGCGCCGTCGAAAGCCTGCCCAAGCTGGTCGAAGAAGCGAGCGCGCTTGCGCTGGTCGGCGCGCGCGAACATGATATTCGCATTCGCTTCGCCTTCGATACCGCCGTCGATCTGGTGCTCGTGGACAAGGTACAGATACAGCAGGTGGTGCTGAACCTCGTCCGCAACGCGGTCGACGCCTTTGCCGAAACGGCTGCCGGGGACCGCAAGCTGACGATAGCGATCGAGGCCGATGGTGACATGGCCCGGGTCACCGTGACCGACAATGGCCCCGGCATTGCCCCGGCCGTCGCGGCGCAATTGTTTCAGCCCTTCATAACCACGAAGCGGACCGGTATGGGCGTGGGCTTGTCGATCTCGCGCACGATCATCGAAGCGCATGGCGGAAAGATTTGGGTCGATCCGGCACCTGGCGGCGGGGCACAGTTCAGCTTCACCTTGCCGAGGATGGGTCAAGAGGAGTTATATGATGGCGAGTGATCCGATCGTCTATGTGATCGACGATGACGACGGCGCTCGAGGCTCGCTCGAGTTTCTTCTCGATTGTGCCGAAATTCGCGTCCGGGGTTTCGCGTCCGCCGATGCGTTCCTGAAAGCCTCGCCGCCGCTCGAAGGCGCGTGCGTGGTGACCGATGTGCGGATGCCGGGCACGAGCGGTATCGAGCTGGTCGAGGCGCTGAAGGCGCGAGGCGCGGCAGTCCCGGTCATCATGATCACCGGCCATGCCGATGTTCCGCTCGCCATTCAGGCCATGAAGGCGGGTGTCGCCGATTTCATCGAGAAGCCGTTCGATGACGAGGTCATGCTCGGCGCCATCCGGCGCGCGCTGACGGTGCAGGCCGGGAGCGAAAGTGCGCGGGCCGAACGGCAGGCAATCCTCGAACGGATGGCCGCGCTTTCGGCGCGTGAGCGGGAAGTCGTCGACGGTCTTGTTGCCGGCAAGGCGAACAAGGCCATCGCTTTCGATCTTTCAATTAGCGCGCGGACGGTCGAGGTCTACCGCGCGAATGCGATGATGAAGATGCAGGCGAAGACATTGTCCGATCTGGTGCGGATGGCGACGATCATCCAGCTCGACGCGCCGCGATAGCGAGCGCTTATGGGCCGCTTTTGCCGTCGCCTCATCGCTTAGCGGAAAGTCTGGTTTCGGCCATCTGTGTTTTCAGCCGGGAGCGGATTCCCGGAGGATGAGGCTCACCGGCAGCGTCGACGAATAGGTGCCTTCCCCTTCCAGCCGTCGAAACAGATGATCGACGATCGTCGCCGCGATACCGGGGACATCTTGCCGAATGGTGGTTAGCGCCGGATGGGATTGCGAGGCGAGATCGCTGTCGTCGAAACCCACGACGGAGATGTCGTCAGGGCAGCGCATGCCTGCACTCTCAAGCGCGCGGATCGCGGACAGCGCGATGCCGTCAGAGGCCGCAAAGATGCCGTCGAATTCCACCCCCCGCGCGAGAAGATCGCGCACCGCGTCATGGGCCGAGGGTCCCGTAAAATGCGCGGGCAGGACGAAGCTCTCGTCGACCGACAGGCCATGATCGCCGATCGCCTGCCGGTAACCGTCCAGCCGGAGGTCGATCTGCGGCAGTTCGGCGGGACCGAGGAACAGGATGCGCCTGCGGCCGGATCGGAGCAAATGGTCCGTGGCAAGCCGGCCGCCCTCGAAATTGTCGGAGCCGACGGAGCAATAGATTTGATCTGGCAGTTCTGAACCGAAGACGACCAGCGGGCGGTAGTCGCGGGCCGCAAGGTTAAGGGCCTGATGCTGGTCGCTCTGCCCGACGATGATGAAGCCGTCGGCGCGCTGCGACTGAACGAGGCGCCCTAGCCAATGCGCGTCGGGCGAGGGCTCGCGCACGAGCAGGATGTCGTAGCGCCGCTGCGAAATCTCGTCGGCGAGATGTCCGAACAGGCGCAGGAAGAAGGGGTCTGAAATCAGCTGCTCGCGCTCGTGGCCAAGCGGGACCGCGACGGCGATCGTCTGCGTCTGGCTCTGGCGCAGGTTCCGCGCGGCGCGGTTCACGACATAGCCATGCTCTCTCGCCAGCGCCTGGATCGTATTTCGCGTCGCCTCGGGAATGGTGGGATGATCGGCAAGCGCCCGCGACACGGTCGACGAGGATACCCCCGCGATCCGCGCAATGTCCGTCATCTTGACTGCCCGGCCCGACTTTGGGCGCACCTTTTCCAGTTCCATTCCACTCGCCCGTCTGCGTTACGCCATCGATTGCACCGCCGATCAGGCCTGCGCAAGGTCCGGCGTCAAATTCGGTGCCGTGTTGTGATCGGCGTTGCGCGCCGCAAGGCTTTCGAGGACCGCCGCATGATGCGACCGATCGATCCTGTATCGCCGAAGAAAGGGGATGGCCGCGAGCACGACCAGCGCGCCGCCGAGGCCCCATAGGAGACCCACCGACGTGGCGATATCCGGCGGGACGATCCCGCTCGCTTTCGCCGGCGCCACGAACCCGATGAGTTGGAGACCGAGTCCGGAAAGGAAGGCACCGAGACCGGTGGCAGCCTTGGCTCCGACCATCAGCGCCGCGGCATAGAGGGCCTCGCGGCGCACGCCGAAGAGGTGATCATGCTCATCGACCGCGTCGGCGATCATCGAGTAGAAGCAGACGAAGCAGAGCGCGCCGCAGCCGCCGAAGAGCAAGCCGCTGATCGCGACGAGAACGACCGCGATCATCGACCCCGCGGGAATGACGCCGGTGACGGCGAGCAGGGTGATGACGATCTGGTAGACGCCGAGCAGCGTGATCGCGCCGACGACGCCGTCGCGCTTTTCGATGCGCCGCAGCAAGAGGCCTGCGGCGAGGGTTCCGAGCAGCATGCCGAGCGGCAGAACGAGCAGCGGCAGCTGCATATAGGCGGTCGGCAGCTCCCAGAAATAGCGGTACGCGTGAAGGTTGAGCGCCGTCGTCGCGCCCTGGCCGACCAGCACCAGCACCGCGCCGCCGAACATCGGCACGAAGGACGGATTGCGAAACAGCTGTGCCATGTCCGACAGGAAGCCGGTGCCCGTCGCCTCGCCGGGCGGCATCGGCAGCCTGCGCACGGTCTTGAAGATCCCCCCCACGCAGACCGACCCGAACCCGCCGATCAGGCAGGCGGTCATGAGCCCGAGCCACTGGTAGGGCGGCCGGGTCTGGAGCGCGCCGTCTTCGGCGAACAGGAAGCCGAAGGCGGGGAGAAGCGCGGCCGCGGTGCCCAGCACGATGAACAGGGCCCGGTAGGTGCTGATAATCGAGCGCTCGCCATAATCGTCGCTGAGTTCGGCGGTCAGCGCCGAATGAGGGAGCGCGAAAACCGACAGGCCGACACGCAGGACGATGTTGAGCGCCAGCACATAAGCGAAGAGGGCGCCGCCGGCGAGATTGGCGGGGAGCGTGAACAGCAGCGCCGAGGCGATCATCATGGGCGGAAGCGCGATCGTCATGAAGGGGAGGCGGCGGCCCCAGCGCGACCGCCAATTGTCCGAGAGCCGCCCGATGAACGGATCGAGCAACCCGTCGACGCCAAGCGAGATCAGGAAAATGCTGCCGGCGGCAGCCCCCGACATCCCGCATACGGCGGTGAGATAGAAGAGGAGGAAGGTGTTGACGATCGCCTGGACGATGGCGTCGACGGCTTGACCGCTCCCGTAATAAAGCTTCGTCGAAGTGCCGACTTTGGCGCCTTTCGGAAGGTCGGTCGGTCCTGTCATGCGTGCTCTCCACCTACATTCGTTGCCGCCGGGTAACAGAGAGTTGACAACTGCGCAATCGATTGCGTAAACCGCACGCAATCGATTGCGTATTCCATCGCGGATTCGCAGCTTATGGGGAGAGGACCTATGACACGCCGCCTGACCGCCGCCGCCTTTACCGGCATTGCACATATCGCATTGATCACTCCGGTGATGGCGCAAGATGCAGCTTCCACGACGGAAAGCAGTGACAGCGACATCGTCGTGACGGCGTCGCGCCAGGGCTCGCAGTCGCTGATCGACACGCCGCTCGCGATCCAGGCCTTCAGCGGCGAGCAGCTCGAAGAGCGCGGAATCCGCGAGACGACCGATCTTGTGAACTCGATCCCGGGTGCTTCGCCGGGCGAACAGGTCGGCTCGGTGATCAAGACCTTCTCGCTGCGCGGCGTGGGAGCCGCGGGCGGCATCGGCGACTCGCCGATCGGCTACTATATCGACGACGTTCCCTTCGCGATTCCCAATTCGCCGATCGCGCCGCCGCTCCGCTTCATCGATATCGACCGCATCGAGGTCCTGCGCGGGCCGCAGGGTACACTCTATGGGCAGGGTTCGGCAGGGGGCACGATCATCTACCATACGCGCGAGCCCGATCTCGACAATTTCGAGATGCGCGGCGAGGCGACGATCGCGAAGATGGATGATGCGAGCGCGCTGAACTACGGGGTGTCGGCAGCGATCTCGGTGCCGCTGATCAAGGATCGGCTCGCGATCCGCATCAGCGGCGGCTATGACAAGCGTGCCGGCTATGTCGATATCTTCAGCGAGACGCCGGCGACCGGTGGGCCGTCGTTCAAGAATGCCAACGACGTCACCAACCGCGACGTGCGGGCGGTCCTGCTCTGGCAGCCGACCGACGCGCTGCGCATCCGGGCGCAGGCCGCGCACTGGGAACCGCGCCAGAATTATACGCAGAGCATCAACCAGCTTGAGCCTGCCCAGCAGTGGTTCAGCGGAACCACGCGCGGATATGAGAACGGGAATTTCGATCTCTACAGCGTGTCGGTCGAATATGACGCCGGCGCCGCGATCCTCAGCAGTTCGACCAGCTATCTCGATGCCGAATATGGCTATCTGACCGGACAGACCTTCGGACCGCTCGGCACCGGCGCGCTCTTCAACGGTTATGATGCGCGCAGCTTCGCGCAGGAAATCCAGCTTCGCTCGAACGGCGATGGTCCGTTCCACTGGCTGGTCGGCGGTTTCTACCAGAATGCTAAGGCGCTCTTCAGCTTCGATGCCAACTTGACCGCGCTCACCATCAGTGGGTTCAACGATACGCGGACCCGCAACTATTCCGCTTTCGGCGAAATCAGCTACGATCTGTTCGGCGGCAAGCTCGTGCCGCTGGTCGGCATCCGCTATTACAAGGACAATCGACGCTTCGATGCGGACTCGATCCTGACCGGAACGGGCTCGGGGCAAACCAAACCCGACAAGGTGACGTGGCGCGCGAACCTTTCCTGGTTCCCGACCGACGATCTGACCGCCTTCGTGACGGTCAGCACGGGATTCCGGAGCGGCATTACCCAGACGCCGTTCCAGGCCTCGCTGGTCGAGGCCTCGGGAATTCCGTCCTCGATCGCGCTCGCTCCCGATACGCTCACCAACTATGAGGCGGGCATCAAGGCGAAGCTCGCCGACGGCCGCGTCCAGCTCGGGCTCAACGTCTACCGCATCGACTTCAAGGATCTGCAATTCGGTCTCACGCCGTTCGGCGTTTCCGCGTTCGCGAACGTCGGCAAAGCCCGCACGACGGGGGTCGATCTCGAAGCGCGGTGGCGCACCCCGATCGATGGCCTCAATCTCGGCGCGGTCGCCAACTGGAACGACAGCGAATTCCGCGACATCTATCCCGCCGTCACCGCCTCGCTTCCCAACGTCGCCAATGGCGAGCGCCTCTCGAGCACAGCGAAGTATAATTATCGTCTCGATGCCGATTTCGAGCGGCCGCTCGGCAGCGGCGACCTGCGCTTCTTCCTCAACGGTGCGGCCAGCCGCACCAGCAGCCGGGTCATGTACGACGGCTATGTCGTCCGGCCCTACTCGCTCTACAATGCCAGTGCGGGAATCCGCACGGACCGCTGGGAACTTTCGATCTTCGGCGAGAATCTCGCCGACGAACGCGGTCCGTCTTTCGTTCGCAACAGTCTGCTGCTCGCCGGACCTTATCCGCGCACCATCGGCCTGCGCTTGCGCACCACCATCGATTGATCAGGAGGGGCGAGCGCAGCGGCGCTCGCCCCCTCATTTGATTCCGATGTTCGACGGCGCGTCCGTCCGGTTTTCGAATATTTGAGAGTGAAATTATCATGATGGTTCCGGCTCGCTGGACGGGTGATCATATCGAGGCGATCGACGCAGCGCCCGTTCTGCGGGCGCCGCTGCTCAGCGAGGAAGATTTCGCACCGATCGCTCCCGATCTCGGCGTCTGGGACGCCTGGCCTGTGCAGGACGAGGCCGGAAAGCCGATCATCCTGGCCGGTGGCAGGCAGCTGTGGATGGCACTCGGCGCGCCGCGCTTCGCCGACCCGGACGAGCGCCACGGGCATGCACGCATCCACCTGCTGCTGCACAGCGCGGAAGGATGGCGGCACCTCGGGCCGGCCATGCCAGACGGCTTTTCACCCGGTAGCCGCGAATGGTCGGGGTCGGCCGTCGCTTCCGCGGACCTTGCGACCGTCGCCCTATATTTTACCGCTACCGGGCGTCGCGGCGAGCAGATTTTGACCTTCGAGCAGCGTTTATTTTCAGCGTTGGCGACGCTCGACCTGTCGGGCGAGGCACCCAGGCTTGGCGATTGGCGCGAGCTGGAAGAAATCGTCCCGATCGACCTCGAGCATTATATGTCCACCTGCGGCGGCCCGAGCGAGGTTGGGAAGATCAAGGCGTTCCGCGATCCGGCCTTCTTCCGTGATCCGGCGGGAGGCGATGATTATCTGCTGTTCGCGGGATCGCAGGCGCGCTCGCGGTCCGAATATAACGGCGTCATCGGAATTGTTCGCCGACAATGCGGCGAGCAGGGCTGGACCCTCCTTCCGCCGATCGTCAGCGCAGACACGCTCAACAACGAACTCGAGCGACCGCACATCATTTTCCACGCCGGCCTTTATTATCTCTTCTGGTCGACGCAGCGTCATGTTTTTGCGCCGTCGGGGCCTGCCGGCCCGACCGGGCTCTACGCAATGGTATCCCCCGCGCTCTTCGAGGGCTGGCGCCCGGTCAATGGTAGCGGGCTGGTGTTCGCCAATCCCGAAGCCGCGCCGGCGCAGGCCTATAGCTGGTTCGTACTGCCCGACTTGTCCGTCACGAGCTTTGTCGATGACTGGAGCGGCGGCGATGACCGGAACTTCGGCGGCGCGTTTGCGCCGTTCGTTCATCTGTGGCTGGCAGGCGACAAGGCAGGGATCGCGCGATAGCTATGGTCCCTATGAAGACAATCGCCGGCATCGAACTGGGGGGGACGAAAGCGCTGGCTGTCCTTGCCCGCGGGAGCGAAATTCTGGCGAGCGCGCGATTTGCGACGACGACGCCAAATGAAACGCTCGGCGCCCTCGTCGACACGCTCGAAGGGTGGAAGCGGCGCGAAGGATTTGCCGCGCTCGGAATAGCTTCTTTCGGTCCGCTGCGGCTTGATCCGGGTGCAACGGATTTTGGCACAATGCTCGCCACGCCCAAGGCAGGCTGGAGCGGAGCCGATATCGCGGGTGCGCTGGGCGCGGTCGCGGATTGCCCGTGGCGTATCGATACCGACGTCAATGCCGCGGCCCTTGCCGAATGGCGCTGGGGCGCTGGACAGGGCCTCGACAGCCTCTGCTATCTGACGCTCGGCACCGGCGTCGGCGGGGGCTTGCTGCTCGGAGGGCGCCCCGTGCACGGGGCGCTCCATCCCGAGATCGGGCATCTCCGATTGCGGCGCGCAAACGGCGACGAGTTTTCGGGTAGCTGCCCGTTTCATGGCGACTGCATCGAGGGCCTGTTGTCGGGTCCTGCGCTGCAGGCGCGGTTCGGCAGGGCGGGCGAGGAAATACGGGCAGATGATCCGCGCTGGTCGTTTGTCGCGCACGACCTGGCCCAGCTGATCGGTGCTCTTCTGCTGGTAACGAGCCCGCAGAAAATCCTGATAGGCGGCGGGATCGGCATGGGCCGCTCCTTTCTGCTCGAACGCGCCTGGCAGCATGTCGTCGCGGACCTGGCTGGCTATCTTCCCTTCGTCCCGGGCGACGCGGCCGAAGATCTGGTCACGCTTCCGGCGCTCGGAGACCGGGCCGGGCCGCTTGGCGCCGTCGCGCTCGGCGAAGCCGTGTTGATCGATGCCCGAACCAAGGAGGGAAAATTTTGACCAACCGTTCCCAAATTCAGGGCACCGTCGATCCGCAATTCGCGGCGTGCCGCGACGCATTCGAAGCGAACTTCCAGGAGGGCGGCGAACGCGGGGCCGCCTGCGCCATCTATCGTGACGGCCAGCCGGTGCTCGATCTCTGGGGCGGCTCGGCAGATGCCAGCGATCAAACCCCCTGGTATCGCAATACCGCCGTCCCCGTTTTCTCGGTCACCAAGGGAATATCGGCACTGTGCGTCCTGTCGCAGGTCTCGAACGGCAGGATCGATCTCGATCTGCCGCTCGCGCACTACTGGCCCGAGTTCGCGGCGCACGGCAAGGGCGATATCAGTGTCCGCAAGGCGCTCGCACATCAGGCTGGCGTTCCCCTGATAAGCGGACCGATCACGATCGCAGGCCTGGCCGATATAGCCGCGATGGCAGCAAGGCTTGCGGCGGAAGCTCCGCTGTTCGAACCGGGCACGGCACACGCCTATCATGCGATCACCGTGGGCTGGATCACGTCGGAACTGATGCGGCGGGTGACCGGCCAGACCATCGGAGAATGGTTCCGCGCCAATCTTGCTGGGCCGTTGGAACTCAACATACAGATTGGCCGCAGCGGCGACGCGCAGTCGCCCATTGCCGCCGTCGAGGTTCCGGCCGAATATGACACGCCCGAACTTGACCCGTCATCGATCGCAGCGCGCGCGATATCGCTGAATGGCCTTTTCCCCGCGCGGATGAGCGGTCTCGCCGACGCCATGAACGATCCCGCCGTGCAGCGCGTCGAACTGGCGGGCGCAAATGGTGTCGCCGACGCGCGCTCGCTCGCGCGGCTCTATTCGAAGGCGATCGGTAGCGTCGGCCAGGCTCCGCTTGTTTCGGAGGATTGCCTTCGCGACGCCTGTCGTACCGTGTCTTCGGGAACGCCTTTCGGTCAGGACTTCGCCGGTCCGACCTGGGGCGCGGGCCTCATGCTGCCATGGGCGATCCAGCCGATGCTCGGCGAGGGATCGTTCGGCCATGACGGGGCGGGGGGCTCGCTCGCCTTTGCCCACCCATCCTCGGGTGTCAGCTTTGCCTATGTCCGCAACCGCACCGGCCAACCCGGCGTCAGGGACCCACAAGTGTACCGCGTCGTCGATGCGCTGGCGCGCATCCTCGGCCTTTCCATTCCAACTTATTGACGGAGTTTATCGTGGCGCTCGACCCAGTATTGCAGCAACTTGTCGACCAACTGCCTTCCGTGCCGCCGGGGCCCGTCGACTATCCGACGCTTCGGGCGCAGGCTGCCGCGATGATCCCGATGATCGTTGGGCCGGGCGGCCGCATAGACGTTGCTTCGATCGAAGACCGGCAGATCGAAACGCGCGACGCCAAGGTCCCACTCCGGATTTACCGTCCATCGACCGAGCCGACGGGGACGCTGCACTATATTCACGGCGGCGGCTGGGCCATCGGCGACCTCGACACCGTCGATCATACCATCCGCCGGCTATGCCGGGATCTCTCGATGGTGGTGGTGGCCAGCAGCTATCGTCTCGCCCCCGAGCATCCCTTCCCGGCGGGATTTGACGACAGCCTCGCGGCCGCGCGCTGGATTGCCGCCAATCGGTCGTCCCTCGGCGGTGATAGTTTGCCAGCGATCATCGGCGGCGATAGCGCCGGCGGCAATCTAGCGGCCGCAATCTGCATCGCTATGCGCGACGAGCCCCAAGAGGGACGGCCCTTTGATGCACAGCTCCTGCTCTACCCGGCCGTCGACCTCGACGCCGGCGAGAATGACTATCCGTCCCGCGTTCGCGACGCTGATCCGACGCTCCGCCGCGCGAGTCTGACGGTGTGTGTCGCCGATTATGCGCAGGGCGCCGACACCGCCGATCCGCGCCTTTCGCCTCTCAAGGCAGACGATCTCTCGCGCTTGCCGCGTGCGTTGACGGTCGTCCTATCGGTCGATCCGCTGCGCGACGAGGCCGTTGCCTACGCCGGACGCCTGCGAGATGCGGGGGTTCGCTCCGAACTCCTGGAGTTCGATCATCTGACGCATGGTTTCGTGCATTTTGCCGGGATCATACCGGCTGCCGCCGAGGCGACCGATGAGGTCGTCGCGCGGCTGCAAGCTTTGCTGGCGAATGGGTAGACTGCGGCTGGCCGCGATCAGGTTGAGGACATGCTAGATGACAATCCCGGGTTTGATGCAGAACCTGCCGCTCAACATTTCGCAGATATTGCGCTTTGCAGCGACAGCGCACGGCGATCGCGAGATCGTATCGAAGGACTGCGACGGCAAGCTCTTTCGTTACGATTATGCGGGTGCGCTCTCGCGAGCGGCGGCGGGGGCCGAGTGGCTCATGAGCCTCGGGCTCGAACCGGGGGACCGGATCAGCTCGCTCGCTTGGAATACGCACCGGCATTTCGAACTGTTTTTTGCTGCGCCCGGGAAGGGGCTTGTTCTCCACACCGCCAATCCGAGGCTCCCGGACGAACATATCGCATTTACGATCAACCATGCCGAAAGCCGGGTGCTTCTCTATGACGCCAATCTGCACGAGATCGTCGAGCGGCTGAAACCCGCGCTCCATACGATCGAGCATTTCGTGATGCTGACCGGGGATGACTATGATCGGCGCATCGCTGAATTTTCCGGGACAACCCTTTGGCCCGACCTCGAGGAGAACAGCGGGGCCTTTCTCTGCTACACATCGGGCACCACCGGCGATCCGAAGGGCGTGCTCTACTCGCACCGCTCGGTGGTGCTGCACGCGCTTGTCGCCGGTCTGTCGGGCGCGCTCGGTTTCTCTGCCTTCGACGTGATCTTGCCGTGCCAGTCGCTCTATCACGCGACGGCCTGGGGCCTCCCATTCGCGGGAGCGATTAACGGAGCGAAGTTCGTATTTCCGTGCGACAAATTCGACGGAGCGAGCCTGCAAGAGCTGATCAAGTCCGAGGGCGTCACCTTCTCGGGCGGCGTGCCGACAATCTGGACCATGTATCTCGATCACCTCGCCCGCACGGGCGAGGACACGGGGACGCTCGAGCGTGTCGTGATTGGCGGGTCGGCCGTGCCGCGCGCGATGGCGGAGACGTTCGAGACCCAATATGGCGTCAAGGTTCGCCAGATCTGGGGCATGACCGAGATGTCGCCGCTCGGCGTGCTCGCAACGCCGACGCCCAAGGTTGCAGCGCTAGGCCATGATGAAATGAACGACATCATCTGGACGCGGCAAGGCCGGCTCCAGTTCGGCGTCGAGCTCAAGATTGTCGACGATGATGGTCAGGACTTGCCGCACGACGGTGTCGCGGCAGGCAACGTGCTCGTCCGTGGGCCTTGGGTTCTGGAACGGTATTACCGGCAGTCGGTCAGTGCGCTCGACGCCGACGGATGGTTCGATACCGGCGACATCGCCACTGTAGATGCGAATGGCTTTATGCGCATCACCGACCGGAAGAAGGACGTCATCAAATCGGGCGGCGAATGGATCAGTTCGATTGACATCGAAAATGTCGCCGTCGCTTGCCCCGGCGTCAAAATCGCGGCCGTTGTCGGCGTGTTTCATCCCAAGTGGGAGGAACGGCCGCTCCTCGTCATCGAGCGCATGCCCGAATCCGTCTTGGATGAGGAGGCTGTTCGGGCCTGGCTCGAGCCCAGGCTTGTGCGCTGGTGGCTGCCCGACCGGGTCATTTTCGACTACATTCCGCTCACCGCTACGGGCAAAATCGACAAGAAGGCTTTGCGCGGACGTTACGCGGATTGTCTTTCGGTCGCTCCGCTATCAGCAGCCTAGGCGCGTCCGAGGTCGCCGTCGCACGTGTCGCGCCGCCCTATGACGAACGAACATCCGGTATTGGCGAAAGAACCGAGCATGCCCCGCGGTCTGAAACGATCGATTGTTGGAGCGGCGTTGTTACTCGCGCTGGGCGCGACGGCGGTCCTTGGGATCATGATGTATCAAGGCCATCGCAAGCCGGTCGGAAACCCTGAATATGTCGCCTTGGGAAGTTCGTTCGCCGCGGAACTCGGTCTGGGCGAGTTGGCGCCGGGCGCTCCGTTAGCATGCCAGCGGAGTGTCAACGGCTATCCCCAACAGCTTGCGCGGTCTGCCGGTCTATCGCTCGTCGACATGAGCTGTTCGGGCGCGACCGTCAAACATCTGGTGGGTGGCGGACAGTTTTTCCAAGGCCCGCAGATCGCGCCGATCAACGCAAACACCCGGCTGGTAACCCTCACCGTCGGCGGAAACGACATTGGCTACATCGGAAGTCTCGTCTCGGCCGGCTACCGCAATCGCGGCGGTATCATGCGCTGGCTCACAGCCATGTCGGGTGGCGAAACATACCCCGAGCAACAAGATTTCATTGCCGTGCAAAACGAAATCGTGGCGACCATTGCGGCGATACGCCGGCGGTCGCCCAAAGCGCTGGTCGTTGTGGTCACCTATCCACCGGTTTTGCCTGAAAATGGCACGTGCGACGCACTGCACCTCACGCAGCAGCAAGTCAGGTCGTCGCTCGGAGTGGCCGCGAGATTGGCAGAAGCGACGAGGAAAACCGCTCACCAGAGCGGCGCAGTGTTGGTTGACATGGCGACGATCGGAAGCGGCCATGATGCATGCTCAGCGCAACCTTGGACCTACGATCTCGCCCCGCCGGAAGGCGCATCCTTTCATCCGACCAGGGCTGGAGCAGCGGCGACGGCGGAGCAGATAGAGCATATACTGACATCGCGTATGTAGTCAGGACAGTGCGCCGCAAGAGCGTCGTTCAACCGCTAGATGCCGACTAATTCCTGTCCGAAAAAGCGTTTTGCGGATGTCGGTTACACAGGACCGCTTGCATTATTCATTGCCATCATTTGTCGATGTTGTGCGTCAGCTAAGCCAAGCTTCCTCTTCAAAGCGGATGAGGTGGATGGCTCCCGCTCACGGCATCTAGGTGCCAAGATGGGTTGCTGTCATGCAAACCCGAGCAGAGGAGCCATCCGCCATGGAGATTACCACGATCGGCCTGGATCTGGCCAAGAATGTTTTTCAGGTTCACGCAGTTGATGCAGCGGGCGATGTCGTTGTGCGCAAGACGCTTCGTCGTGCGCAGCTTCTGCCGTTCGTTGCGAAGACGGGGCCGTGCCTGGTCGGCATCGAGGCCTGCGGGACGTCGCACCATTGGGCACGCGAGCTGGTCGCGCTCGGGCACGAGGTGCGGCTGATGCCGCCTGCCTACGTCAAGCCTTACGTGAAGCGCGGGAAGAATGATGCTGTCGATGCGGAAGCAATCTGTGAAGCGGTCACGCGTCCGACAATGCGCTTCGTTGCGGTGAAGTCGCGCGAGCAGCAGGCGGCGCTGGCACTGCATCGAAGCCGCAGCTTGCTCGTCGGTCAGCGAACGCAGCTGATAAACATGATCCGAAGTCTGCTCGCAGAGTTTGGGATCGTCATCCCGGAAGGGCGGGATCGAGCGCTGGTCCTGGCACGGCAGATCGTCGACAGCGAGCGCACCCCGGAGGTGCCCGACGACGCAGCAATGATCGTCGGGATGCTCTCGCAGCAAGCACTCGATATCCATGCGCGACTTCACGCGATTGAGCTTCGGCTGGCAGTTCTCCAGCGTAGCGACGAGGTCGCGCAGCGCCTGTCGACGATCCCTGGTATCGGCCCGGTCGGCGCAACGGCTTTGGCGGCGTCGGTCAGCGATCCTCACCAGTTCCGTTCTGGCCGGCAGTTCGCCGCCTGGCTCGGGCTCACGCCGCTGCAAAAGTCGAGCGGCGGTAAGGAGCGGCTAGGACGGATCAGCAAGATGGGGGATAAATATCTGCGCCGACTGCTGGTCATAGGCGCGACCTCATTGGTCCGCCGCGCGAAATACAAGCCTGACACGGCAGACCCGCGCCTTGTCGCCCTGCTGGCCCGCAAGCCGGTGAGGGTCGCCACGGTCGCCATGGCGAACAAGATGGCCCGGATCGCTTGGGCGCTCATGACGCGCGGGCAAGTTTATCAGCGCCATCATGCCCCGATGCTGGCAGGATAATAGAAGGAGCTTGGCTGAGGAGATCAGCCTTACGATGTTGTAAGCGCGATGCGATGTGATGGCGATACCGGTCAGACCGGGAGCCGGGACAACCCATGGACAGTCAAAGGCGCTATAGCCTGATAAGCCGATCGGGACCCGGTTCGCGGACTCCATCAGGGCCAGCAGTCCCTACCGACTGCATCAACAGGCCGGACAGACGACTGCAACCGACCAGAACGCCGAACGTCAATTTATGCTTGCAACGCGGGAGCCATCCACAGAAGACCGTCTCCTTCCGGCCA
The DNA here is from genome assembly GCF_001307295.1 of Sphingopyxis macrogoltabida. Lineage (NCBI taxonomy): Bacteria > Pseudomonadati > Pseudomonadota > Alphaproteobacteria > Sphingomonadales > Sphingopyxidaceae > Sphingopyxis > Sphingopyxis macrogoltabida. The sequence continues at coordinate 510,669 of NZ_CP012700.1, forward strand.
CTAGCAGTCGCACGCTCGTGGCTTTCGCGAATCCCGATACATCTCTACGGCACACGCATGGCTACAAGATCAACAACGGCAGAACGTGTCGAGGCGCTGGTCCGGCGCATGGACGGAACGCCACTCTGCGACGAATGCATCGCGGATCGGCTCGATCTCTCGTCCGTTGCGCAGGCCGGCACCGCAACGCAGGCTGCCGGCGGTGCTCGCGGCTTCGAATTGTTGAAAGCCCCATGCGGCCTGTGCGGCGAACCGCGACACGTCATTCGCTCCAAGAGTTGAACGCCGGGCAGTTGCCGCTGCCGGATCGAGCGCGGCTCGATTGGGCGTGCTCTGGCGCCGGCACGCGGCGCCAGGGGCCGCGCGATGTTCTGGCCGCGCAGCGCACTTGGCTCGCCATCCTTGCCGGGCGGCGGCTGGCCCCCAAGCCCGCGCGCACGCCGCCCGGCGGCGGGCTCGCCAAGAGCGCGTTTCTTGTGGGCGCTTCGCGCCATCCTTTGGCGCTTGGGTCGGTTTGGGCGTTTGAATCGGTCGATCCTCAGCGTTAGGGCGGGTTGATGTTCGCTCTGTTCCTGCTCGCCTCGGTCGTTCCGTCCGGCCAGTCCTTCACATGTACTCCGCTCGCAGTGTGGGACGGCGACGGGCCGATCTGGTGCGCCGAAGGGCCGCATGTCCGTCTCTCGGGCGTCGCGGCGCGCGAGATGGATGGCAGCTGCAGCGCAGGCCATCCCTGTCCCGATGCCGACCCCATAGCGGCGCGCGATCATCTCGCCCGTCTGCTGGGGGAGCCGCAGGGGCGGAACCGGACGGGCCATATTCTTGTTCGCGGGCCGGCCATGCGCTGTGTGTCGCGCGGCGGGGCCGGCGGCACCCGTACCGCCGCCTTCTGCACGTCGCCCCGCTCGGGCGATGTCTCCTGCGCGATGGTCCGCAGCGGTCTCACGGCGCAGTGGGCCAAATATTGGGGCTCGCATCGCTGCGACTGATCGAACGGAATCGGGAGCGGTAGTTGGGAGTGGCCCGCCAATTCTGTCGGTGCCCGTCCCTCGATGGCCGTGAGGGCATTTGTCTCCGTCGCTCGAGGCCTGTCCCTTCCTGTCGCCCTTCTGCGGGCCCGGCTCGCCTCTGGCCGTCAACCCCATGCGGGGTTCGCCCTCGCGTGCCGCTCGGTGACGGCAGCTCGCGGTCCCTTCTTCCGGCGCCATCGGGAAAGTCCCCGAGCAACCGAAGGAGAAAGTTCATGCCCACCATCGCCAATCTCCACGTCAAGGCCGACGGCAGCTTCGAAGGTACGCTGGCCACCCTCAACGTCACCGCGCCGATCGCGATCGTGCCGAATGGCCGCAAGATCAAGGAAAACGAGCCTGATTATCGCATCCTCAGCCGCAAGAACGGATTCGAACTGGGCGCCGGTTGGAAGCGCTTCTCGCAGAGCAACGGCGCCGAATATGTGTCGGTGACGATGTCGGCCCCCGAATTCGGGACCATCTACGGCAATGTCGCCAACGCCCCTGGCGACGACCCGATGAAAAAGGTCATCATCTGGAACCCGCCGGCCTGACGGGATCCCCGGCTCCGCCTTCGGGCGGAGCCGATCGCTGCAAGACATCGAAGGGCGGTCCGACGGGCCGTCCTTTTTGTGCTGCCATAAGGCGGGGGGTACCGGGCTTCCTTCCCGTGTATTCGTTCCTGCGCTTTTCGTTCCGGTCGGTTGGAACAGGACGGACGGTGCGCCGCGCTATGGCGCCATTGGAAGCTCGGTGGGGCCGGGACGGGGCCGTGCGGCTGGGGCGGGGAAGGCGTGGGGCTCTGCCGCATGGGAGCGGGCCATTCCCGCTCTCAATTGCCGCTGATCCCTTGGCCGAGGCCAGGCCTCCTTCAATCAACCCGCTTCGGGGTCCCCACGCTTCGCTCGGGCCGCGGCTGCGCTCGCGGTGATTGCGGCCTGTCCCCGTCCGGCGGGGCGCCTGTCGAGCGGGAATGGCCCGCTCCCAAGGACAGGAGTTGATCCCATGCCGCTTACCACCGCCCAATCGCTCGGCTGGAACCTCGCCCGGACGATGATGACCGTAATCATCCTCGTCGAGACCGGCGCCGGCTATTCGGTCATGCCGCTCGACGAGTTCGACGGCGACCCCGAAACGATCGTCTGCGAATATGACCCGTTCGCCCGCTAACCTCCGGGGATTACGTCCAACTTGGTTCCGGTTCGGGTTCAACCCCGAGCCGGCCTTTGCTATGTCCTTATTGCAGGTTGCGCTGAGGAGGTGGTGGCGGGCGCGTCCGGATGGAGGACGGTCATGACTCTGATGCTGATCCTGGGCGGCGTAGCCATAGTCTACGCCCTGCTCCTGCTCCTTCGCTGTGCGAAATACGCGTTGCCGCTCTTTACCGGCCTCGCGCTTGCCTTCTATCTGCGCGATCATGGCTTTGGCTGAATGACGATATTGGCCGCGGGATTGCTGGCGGGATTTTCGGTCCATGCGTTCGGTCGGTACGTCGCTGGCAGTAGTGCGCCCTTCGCTGTTCGCTTCTGCGTCGTCTTGCTGTTCGCCGGCACGGCCGCGGCTGCAGGATATCAGGCGGGCGGCGCGCTTGCGGAGCTGGCCGACCTCGAGCCATGGGCTGATCGCGGCATTTCCGTCCTTGTCGCCATCCTCACCGGGCTCGCCAGTTGGCGCGATCTGGTGCTGCCGGGGAATGGCATCGCGCGAGCGGAGTTGCAGGCCTAGGTCTTCATTGCCCTTCGCTATCGCCGACTTGCTTGTCGACCGGGCGACACATCCCTCCGCCGAGCCGCATCATCACGGCCTCTCGAAATGCGCCATCTGTCGGCGGGCCGCTTCGCTGATCCGGCCTCGCGCAACCGCGCCGGTCGCGACTTTCTTCCCCCGGCGTGCCGCCGTTCCTCGCGAAACAAGAAAGACGCGCCGGCGCGGTCCTCCGCTTCGCTGCGGGCCTGCGGCTGCCCGCCCGGCCCCCCGCCGACGGTCGATGCGCATCGAGGCCGCGATGGTGCGGCCCGAGCCAAGGAAGGAATGCATCATGGCCAGGATCGGCACGTTCAAGAAAGTCTCCGGCGAATATCGGGGTCAGATCACCACCCTCTCGGTGCAGGCGAAATCGGTTCGCATCACGCCCGAGAAAGACCCCAGCGGCAATGCTCCGAGCCACCGTGTCTTCATCGGCGATGTCGAGGTCGGTGCGGCCTGGGAGAAGCTGACGCAGGATCAGCGCCCCTACCTCTCGGTCAAGCTCGACGATCCGAGCTTCACCGCGCCGATCTTCGCACAGCTCTTCGCGGGCGAAGATGGCGAGCACGACCTCGTCTGGAGCCGCCAGACGCGGCGCGGCGACTGAGCCGCAGGACCCGCCCGGCGCCGCCGGGCGGGATACCCATTTATGGGGATGGGGATTCCCGCCTCTTGGAATTGGCGGTCGTGGCTCGCTCGCCCATTCTGTTGCCTCGGAAGGAGGCGGTCATGGCGCGGAAAGGGAGGCGAGACGATGACCGCCAGCCCCGCCTCGACTTTCCCGGCTACGCCCAGGAATTTCTGCGCCGCAGCCCGGACTATCGCCGCGACTATCAAAGCGTGATGGCGGACCCTGACGCGGGTCCGGCGTTGCAGGAGGTGATGGCCCGGCGATGGGGCCTCTGCTTTCCCGGCCGACCCGCGCATCCCGGCACGCGCGGCACCGGCCTTCTGGGAGGCGGCCGCCTGTCCTTATGTCGTCATGGTCGATGCCGCGGATTCTGCTCTCCCGGACGAGCCGGTTCTCGGCTACGGATTGGGTTCGTGCCTCGCCGAGCGGCGTGTCGCTCACCGGGCCGCGGCGGGCGGGCGCCATTATATCCTTGAGCATGAGTGCGCGCTTCACCGGATCTGGCTGCGCGGCGATCCGGAACGCGCTTCTTTCGCCGCCGTCATCCCGCTCGATGGCATGACCGGGACGCGGCTCCGAGCGGTTCAGGATCTCGATCGATGGCTGCGCGGGGCGGCTCCTTCACCCTCCGCAGCGTCGCCGACCTTCTACCAGGCGCAGCGGCTCGACCTGCTGCTCGCGATACTCGACCTCCGCGAAGGCGCCCGCGTCACGAGCCATGAGGTCGCCTGCCGCCTCGTCTATCCGCGCATGACCATCGGCCGCGGCGCGGCCTGGAAAGCCTCGCCCGAACGGCGGCGGACCCAGCGCCTGATCCGCGAAGCCGAGTCGCTGGCCGCCGGCGGCTACCGCGCGCTGCTCGCGGGTATGCCGGGGCGACAAAAGTAACGTCGGAATTGAGCCGCTCCCCTGTGCGTCCTGCGCCGCGCCATGACGCGACATCGCCCGCCGACCCGCTCTCGAAGGTCCGGCGGCTGGAAGGAGCACCCCATGACGACCGGTCACCCTCCACGCTTTCTCACCACGCCCGAGGCGGCAAGGCGCGTCGGCCTTTCGCACCGGACGCTCGAGAAGCATCGCGTCTATGGAACGGGGCCAGTCTATCGCAAGCTCGGGGGCCGCGTCGTCTACGCGATCGACGAACTCGACGCCTGGGTCGAGCTCGGCCGCCGCACCTCGACGTCCGATCCCGGCAGCGGCATCGTGCGTCCCGCGCGGCGAGAGCCGCGCTGATGCGCCGCATCGATTTCGATGCGGCGCTCGGGTCGCCGGGGCTTTCGCCGCGCAGCGGTCGCGCGATTGCGGCGCCGCCGCAGGGTGCGTCGACCGAGGTCGAACTGACTTGGATCGAAGGCCGGCACGAACAATGGATCCGCTTCGGCCGCGTTGCTGCCGAGCGCATCCTGAGCCGCCGGACACGCGTCGCGGCCTTCCGTCCCGGCGCGGTCTTCGCTTTCGTCCGCTGGACGTCGAACGACTTCGGCACCATCCATTCGAACATCGCCATCGCCCTCGCCGTCGCGCCGGGCGAGTCCCATTCGACGCTGCCGTTCGTCAGACCCGGCGCCGAGATACTGGCGCGGATCGACGGCTGGCCGAAGGTCCAGAAGGCGCTCGAGGCGATCGATGCGGTCGAGGCCGTCGGCATCGACGCCTGCGATGCGGCGCCCGACCATTGGCGCCACATCGGCAACCGGATTGCAGCCGGCCTGCCGTTCCGGCCCTATTCGCTCGAACGCCACACGGCGTGGCTTCGCCGCCGGGCGGTCGGATCATGAACCGCCGGATCCTGTCCTTCACGGTAGCGACCGTCTCGCTTTTCGGCACGCTCTTCGTCGCGGTCGAATGGGCGAAGCCCGCGCCGCGCCTGCTCTGGAATGCGAGCGCCAGCGCGCCGATCGGCCTTTACCGGATCGACGCGGATGCCGCGCCGCGGGTCGGCGACCTCGTCGTCATCGACCCGCCGCCGGCGCTCGCTGGCTTCCTATCCGCGCGCGGCTATCTGCCGCGCGGCGTGCCGCTCCTGAAGCGCGTCGCCGCGATTCCCGGCGCGCTCGTCTGCCGTTCGGGTACCTTCGTCACCGTCGACGGAGCGGGGGCTGCCCGCGCGTTGGCGCGCGACCGGGCGAACCGCTCGCTGCCGGTCTGGACCGGCTGCCGGACCGTCGGGCGCGGCGAGATCTTTCTCCTCAACGCGGCACCCGACAGCCTCGACGGCCGCTATTTCGGGCCGCTGCCCGCTGCCGGGCTGATCGGCACCGCGCATCCGCTTTTCACCCGCTCGAAAGCTGCCGCGCCGCTTCGCAGGCGCGGTGGAGACACCTCTGACGATTCTGCCAACGGCAAAAGGGAGCGCGAAAAATGATCATCGGAACGCTGACCGGAAGCGCTTCGCACGGGTTCTCGGGGATGATCGAGACCGTCGCCTACCAAGCTCATATCACCCTTGAGAGCCTGCCCGACTTCGGCGGCGAAGACGATCCCGATTGGCGCATCCTGGTCGGCAATCCGGCCAACGAAGCCGAAATTGGCGCGGGTTGGAACCGCACTCTCGCGGGCCATCCCTACATCGAGATCATGATCGACGACCCGGGCCTCCCGGCTCCGCTCTACGCTCATCTGACCCAGAGACTTCCCGATAAGCGCAAATATTCGATCCGGTGGATCCGCGGCGATGACGGCGAGTGAGCGCATGCGCCGCCTGCGCGGCAATCGACCCGCATGGCATTGCGCTGCGCTTGTCGGCGCCTTCGTCGTGCAGCCCTTATGCACGCCGGCTGTCGCCGCGGTGCAGCCGGGCGAGCATCCCTATGCCGCGCCGGTCGCCGAAGCGGCGCAGCGTTTCGCCATTCCCGAACTCTGGATCTGGCGCGTGATGCACGCCGAAAGCCGGGGCAGGGCGGGCGCGGTTTCGCATGCGGGAGCGATGGGGCTGATGCAGATCATGCCCGGAACCTGGGCGTCGCTGACCGCCCGCCACCGGCTCGGCCCGGACCCCTTCGACCCCCGCGCGAACATCCTTGCGGGTGCGGCCTATCTGCGCGCGATGTGGGACCGCTATGGCGACATCGCGCTGATGCTCGCCGCCTATAATGCAGGACCTGGGCGCGCCGATGCCTATGCATCGGGCCGCCGCGGCTTGCCCGCCGAAACCGTCGCCTATGTCGCGAAGATCGCCCCCGAACTACATGGCGCCGACAGCGTCAACGGCGTTGGAAATGCCGCCGCGGCGCCAAGGCCTTCGCATGGCTGGCGGGATGCGGCGATCTTCGCCGGGCGCCGCGACGACCTCGAGGGTGCGCATTCCGCATCGGCGCCCGAAGCCGCCGCGCCGTCTTCCGCGCCGGCTGCGTCGCTCTTCATTTCGCTCTCCACCGCGCGGGACCGCTGATGTCTCGCCGGTGGATCAGCCTTGCTGGATGCCGCGGTTCGGGAGCAGCAGGATCTTGCTGGAAGGGAAATGGGGGATCGCAAGATAAAAACCGTGCCAGCTGCGGGCCCGGGATGGTCGGTTTTCGGCGGCTTTGGGCGTATGGCATAGGCAAAATCAGCCATACGGATCGCACAGAGCCCGCATATTCTGCGCCCTTTTCGTATGGCAGGGCGCCCGATGCGGCGTGACGACGGCGATTTCCGGATCAGGCCGGGACGGAGCCGCGATCGCGGCTCGGGTTCCGCGGACAGGGGCAAGCGGCTCGCGGCCCAGGTCCGCAGGGCGGCCGCCCGCTCGGGATATACCCGCTCGCGATCCGGGCGAAGCCGCGGCGGCGGCACCGGGACGCATGGGCGCGGCCGACGGGCTCTGGCCGCGATGCGCAGCCAGCCGGGCAGCCGGCGCGTCACCGTCATGGCGCGCGTGGTCCGTCATCGCGGCGCACGGTTTCGTGCAGCGCCGCTAGCGCGCCATATCTCTTATCTGGAGCGCGAGGGCGTCACCCGCGACGGACGCGACGCCACCATGTTCGATGCCGATGGCGATGCCGCCGACCGCGACGCGTTCGCCGCGCGCTGCGAGGACGACCGGCATCATTTCCGGCTGATCGTCAGCCCCGAGGACGCGGCCGAACTCGGCGACCTTCGTACCTTCACCCGCGATCTTCTGACCGACATGCAAAGGGATCTGGATACGCGCCTCGACTGGGTCGCGGTCGACCATTGGAATACCGACAATCCGCACGTCCATATTCTCGTGCGCGGCGTCGCCGACGATGGCGCCGATCTCGTCATCGACCGCGGCTATATCGCCGCCGGCATCCGCGGCCGCGCCGAGGCCTTGGCGACGCTCGAGCTCGGTCCGCGGAGCGAGCTCGACATTCAGGATGCGCTCGCACGCGAGGTCGATGCCGAACGCTGGACGAGCCTCGACGCCCGGCTGCAGCGCATCGCCGACGAAACGGGCGGGATGATCGACCTGCGCCCATCCGCCGGTGACGATCGGCGCCTGCAGGGGTTGCTCATTGGCCGCGCCGCGAAGCTCGAGGCGATGGGGCTTGCCGAGCGAAGCGGCGCCGGTCTCTGGACTATGGACGCGGGCGCCGAACAGGCGCTACGCGAGGTCGCGGTGCGCGGCGATGTCATCAAGACGATGCACCGGGCGCTCGCCCGCGGCGGCGGTCGCTTCGATCCCGCAGCGCTCGCGCTCCACGAGGGAGCTCCGGACGGGCCGGTCATCGGCCGGTTGGTCGAACGCGGTCTCCATGACGAGTTCGCGGGCAGTGCCTATGCGATCGTCGACGGTGCCGATGGGCGCACCCACCATATCCGCTTCGATGACATGGAGATGACCGGCGACGCGCGGCCCGGCGCGATCGTCGAACTGCGCAAGTGGCAGGACGGCAAGGGGCGCGATCAGATATCGCTGGCGACCCGCTCCGACCTGCCGCTTGCTTCGCAGGTGGTCGCGCCCGGCGCGACCTGGCTCGACCGCCAGCTCGTCGCCCGCGAACCCGTCGCATGCGGCAATGGCTTCGGTCTCGAAATCCGCCAGGCGATGGACGAACGCGCGCGCTATCTTGTGAGCGAAGGACTGGCTTCGCGCGCCGGCGATCGGCTGAGCCTGTCACCGGGACTGATCGACAAGCTCGCCTCGCGCGAGCTTGAGGCCGCGACCGCCGCGATCGCCGAGCGGACCGGCCTTACTGCGAAACCCTCGGCTGCCGGGGAGTATGTGAGCGGCATCTACCGCGAACGCGTCACCCTCGCATCGGGGCGCTTCGCGATGATCGACGACGGGCTCGGCTTCCAGCTCGTTCCCTGGCGCCCCGCGCTCGACCGCCACCTCGGCCAGCATATCACCGGCACCATGTCGCCCGGCGGCACGGTCGACTGGGCGCTGGGCCGGGGCATCGGCATCTAGAAGGACAGCTTCCGCATGAACGACAAGATACTCTGGGGCCAGATCGCCGCCGTCGGCGCGATCGTGATCCTCGCGGTCTGGGCGGCGACGCAATGGACTGCCGCTGCGCTCGGATATCAGCCCGCGCTGGGTGCGCCATGGTTTCGGATCGGCGACTATCCGGTCTATCCGCCGCCGGCCTTCTTCTGGTGGTGGTTCGTCTATGACGCCTACGCGCCGCCGCTCTTCTACCGCGGCGCCATGATCGCCGCATCGGGCGGCTTCGTCTCGATCATCGTCGCGATCGCCATGTCGGTATGGCGCGCCCGCGAGCGGCGGCGCGCCGAAACCTATGGCTCGGCGCGCTGGGCCGATGCGGGCGATATCCGGCGCGCGGGCATGCTCGGCGATGCCGGCGTGATCCTTGGACGCTTTCGCCGGCACTATCTGCGTCACGATGGCGCAGAGCATATCCTCTGCTTCGCGCCGACGCGTTCGGGCAAGGGTGTCGGTCTTGTCGTCCCGACGCTGCTCACCTGGCCCGGCAGCTGTATCGTGCACGACATCAAGGGTGAGAACTGGCAGCTGACCTCGGGTTTCCGGGCGCAGCACGGCCGCGTGCTCCTCTTCGATCCCACCAACATCGCGTCATCCGCCTACAACCCTTTGCTCGAAATCCGGCGCGGTCAGTGGGAGGTGCGCGATGCGCAGAATGTCGCCGACGTGCTCGTCGATCCCGAAGGCAGCCTCGAGAAGCGCAACCACTGGGAAAAGACGAGCCATTCGCTGCTCGTCGGGGCGATCCTCCATGTCCTCTATGCTGAGGAAGACAAGTCGCTGGCCGGGGTGGCGGCGTTTCTGTCCGATCCCCGCCGCGGCATCGCCTCGACGGTGCGGATCATGCAGACGACCGCGCATCTCGGCGAGGCGGGCGTGCATCCGGTCGTTGCCCGTGCGGCGCAGGATCTGCTGAACAAGTCGGCCAACGAACGCTCGGGGGTGCTGTCGACGGCCATGTCCTTCCTCGGCCTCTATCGCGACCCGGTCATAGCGGCGGTGACGGGGCGGTCCGACTGGCGCATCGCCGATCTCGTCACCGGCGATACCCCGACCTCGCTCTATCTCGTCGTCCCGCCCGGCGACATCAGCCGCACCAAGCCGCTCATCCGCCTCATCCTCAACCAGATCGGGCGGCGGCTCACCGAGGAGCTCAATCCCGCCGCTCGGCCGCAGCGCCTTCTGTTCATGCTCGACGAGTTTCCGGCGCTCGGACGACTCGATTTCTTCGAGAGCGCGCTGGCCTTCATGGCGGGCTACGGGATCAAGGCCTTCCTGATCGCCCAGTCGCTGAACCAGATCGAAAAGGCCTATGGGCCGAACAATGCCATTCTCGATAATTGCCACGTCCGGGTAAGTTTCGCGACGATCATCGAGAGCTGCCCGACCCGCATATTTCTGCCGAACGAGCGCGCGGCGGAGCCGCAAATCGCGCGGGTCTACGAGCGCTTTGGGCTCAACCACCGGCAGATCGAAATCCTGAGCCGGGCGACCCCGAAGCGCGACTATTATTGCCAGTCGCGCCGCGGCAACCGCTTGTTCGACCTTGGTCTCGGCGACATCGCGCTCGCCTTCGCCGCCGCCTCATCGAAGTCCGACCAGATGCGCATCGGCGAGCTGGTGGCCGCGCATGGCCAGCAGCAGTTCGCCGCCGCCTGGCTTCGCCACCGCGGCCTCACCTGGGCCGCCGACCTGCTCGGCAATCTCGAAATCGCAGCCCCCTGAAGGAGTGAGTTTGATGAAGAAGAATATCTATCGCTATGCGGCGCTGGCCGGTCTGATCGCGGCCGCGATGCTGCCTGCGGGTTCGATGATCGCGCCCGCCGCGGCGCAGATCGGCGGGATCGTCCATGATCCGCGCAACTATGCCCAGAATATCCTGACCGCTGCGCGCACGCTCGAGCAGATCAACAACCAGATCAAGCAACTCCAGAACCAGGCGACCTCGCTCGTCAACGAGGCGCGCAATCTTCAGAGCCTGCCGACCTCGACGCTGCAGGAGCTGCAGGGGCAGGTCGATCGCACCCGGGGTCTTTTGGCCGAAGCGCAGCGCATCGCTTTCGACGTCGGCGATATCCAGAAGGCGTTCGATGCCCGCTACAAGGGTGCGGCGCTGTCGGGTCCGCAGGCGGCGCTCGTCGCCAATGCCGAGGCGCGCTGGACCAACAGCGTCGGCGCCTTCCAGGACGCGATGAAGGTGCAGGCCGGCGTCGTCACCAATATGGGCGCGGCCCGCCAGTCGATCTCGACGCTGGTCACCGCCAGCCAGTCGGCGACCGGCGCGCTGCAGGCGGCGCAGGCGGGCAACCAACTGCTCGCGCTCCAGTCGCAGCAACTCGGCGACCTCGCCGCCGCGATCGCGGCGCAGGGCCGCGCCGAAATGCTGGATGCCGCGCGCGCGGCGGCGGCCGAGGCCGAAGGGCGTGAGCGCTTCCGTCGCTTCCGCAAGGGCAATTGAGATGGGCCGGGCGGGGAAGCTCGTCGCCGGAGCGATCGTGGGCGGCATGGCGCTGACGCTTGCGCTTCTGGCGGCGGTCGACCCGCCCGCGCCGCGTGCGTCCGTTTCTGGTCACATTTCCAGAGCGGATGCAGGGCCCGAGCTTGGCGAGACGCTCCGCCGCTGCCGAACCGTCACGGTCGCGGACCCCGAATGCGAGGCGGCTTGGGAAACGAAGCGCCGCCACTTCTTTGGTCAAGAGAAGGACGAAAAATGAACGACACCGGGGTAATCGATCAATTCCTGTCGGTCTTCTCGACCTATATCGACAGCGGCTTCGGGCTGCTCGGAGGTGAAGTCGGCTTCTTGTCCTCGACGCTGATCGTCATCGACGTAACGATCGCAGCGCTCTTCTGGGCGTGGGGCGCCGACGAGGATGTCCTCCAGCGTCTCGTCAAGAAGACGCTCTATATCGGCGTCTTTGCCTTCATCATCGGCAATTTCCAGAGCCTGGCGACGATCATGCTCGAAAGTTTCGCTGGGCTGGGCCTGAAAGCGAGCGGCGGCGCCATGGCGATCGGCGACTTCATGCGTCCGGGGTTCGTCGCGGCGACCGGGCTCGAAGCCGCCGAGCCGCTGCTCGATGCATCGGCCGATTTGTTGGGGCCGATCGGCCTGTTCGTCAATTTTATGCAGATACTGATCTTGCTTGTCGCCTGGATCATCGTCGTGCTCGCCTTCTTCATCCTCGCGGTGCAGGTGTTCGTGACGATCCTCGAGTTCAAGCTCGTGACGCTCGCGGGCTTCGTCCTCATCCCCTTCGCCTTCTTCGGGCGGACGGCCTTCATGGCCGAGCGCGTGCTCGGTCATATCATTTCCTCGGGCATCAAGCTGCTCGTGCTCGCGGTCATCACCGGCATCGGAACGACCTTGTTCGACCGCTTCCTCGACGCCAGCGTCGGCCCTGAACCCGATATCGAACAGGCAATGGCGATCGCGCTCGGCGCGCTGACGCTTCTCGGCCTTGGTATCTTCGGCCCCAGCGTCGCCAACGGCATCGTCGCGGGCGGGCCGCAGCTCGGCGCCGGTGCGGCTGCAGGGACCGCCGTCGCGGCGGGCGCCACGCTCGCCGCCGGTGCGGCCGGCGCGACGCTCGCCGGCGGCGCGGTGGCCACCGCGGCACGCGGCGCCGCTTCAGCCAGCGCGCGCGGGGCCGGCAGCGCCTCGGCGGCCTATTCCGCGGGAGAGGCCGGGAAGAGCGGGGCAGGGGCGGTCGGTTCCGGCTTGGCCAATGTCGCGCGCAGTGCCGCCAGCGGCGCCGCATCGCCGCTCCGCCGCGCCGCAGAGAAGCTGCGGGCCGACTTCGAGGCCGGGCGCAGCGGGTCCGCCGAGAGCGCTGCGCCTTCCCGGCCTGCCGACGGCCCTCCCGCATGGGCGGCCACAATGCGCCGCCGCCAGGTGATGACGCAGGGTGCGACCATCGGTGCCCATACTCTCAAGGGCGGCGACAGCCACGGCGGCGCCTCGGCTCCCGACATCAGCGAAAAGGACTGATCGAACATGTTCAGAAGACCCAGCAATCATTATGGCCGCACGCCGGAGCCCGTCACGCCCTATCAGCGCGCCGCGCAGGTCTGGGACGATCGCATCGGTTCGGCGCGGGTGCAGGCGAAGAACTGGCGCCTCGCCTTTTTCGGTTCGCTCCTCCTCTCGGGCGGTCTCGCCTGCGGCCTCGTCTGGCATTCGGCGCGCGGTACGATCACGCCCTGGGTGGTCGAAGTCGACAAACTCGGCGAGGCTCGCGCGGTCGCCCCGGCGGACGGGGATTATAAGCCGACTGACCCGCAGACCGCCTTTCACCTCGCGCGTTTCATCGAGCATGTCCGCTCGATCCCCGCCGATCCGGTCGTGCTGCGCAAGGACTGGCTTTCGGCCTATGATTTCACCACGGCGACGGGCGCCCAGGCGCTCAACGACCATGCGCGCAATAACGACCCCTTCGCCGAGGTCGGCAAGGTCCAGGTCGCGGTCGATGTGTCGAGCGTGATCCGCGCCTCGAAGAACAGCTTTCGGATCGCTTGGACCGAGCGCCGCTATCAGGACGGCAGCCTGATCGAGACATCGCGCTGGTCCGCCATCCTCACCGTCACCCATGTACCGCCGCGCACCCCGGACGCGCTGCGCCGCAATCCGCTTGGCGTTTTTGTGTCCGCTATTTCATGGTCCAAGGAGCTCAATCAATGAAGCCAGTTTCCTCCGAATTTCTTCTCGCCGGCGCCGCCTTGCTTGGTCTCGCGTCGCCTTCGCTTGCCGCTGAAAGCCGCGATCCGCGCCAGAATGTCGGGCGCGCGAATGATGCCGCCCGTGTCCAGCCCGAGCGGGCCACCTTCCTCAATGCTATCCAGAAATATGCCTGGGCCGAAGGGGCACTCTACCAGGTTTACGCATCGCCGGGGCAGGTCACCGATATCGTGCTGCAGGAGGGTGAGGAGCTCGTCGGGCCGGGGCCCGTTGCCGCCGGCGATACGGTGCGCTGGATCATCGGCGACACGGTGAGCGGCAGCGGCTCCGCGCGCCGCGTGCATATCCTCGTGAAACCAACGCGGCCCGACATCGTGACGAATATCGTCATCAACACGAGCAGGCGGACCTATCATATCGAGCTGCGCGCAACGCCCGCAACTTATATGGCATCGGTGTCCTGGTCCTATCCGGAAGCCGAGCTCATCGCGCTGCGCATGGCCGAAGCAGAGCGCGAGCGGACCGCCCCGGTCGCGGCGGGGCTCGACCTCGGCGCCCTCAACTTTCGCTATCGGCTCTCTGGCGACAAGCCCGGGTGGCGCCCGGTAAGGGTCTTCGACGACGGACGGCAGACCTTCGTGGAATTCGGCGACGATATCGCGACAGGTGAGATGCCGCCGCTGTTCGCCACCGGTGCGAAAGGAGAGGCGGAGCTTCTCAACTACCGTGTCCAGGGACGCTACATGATCGTCGACCGGCTGTTCGAGCGCGGCGAACTGCGGATGGGTGCCGGCCGCGCGGCGCGCAAGGTGATCATCGAACGCGCCTCGCGCGGCGGGGGCCGCTCATGAGCGCGCCGGAACGAGACGATGCGATTGTGACGGGGCCCGCAGCAGCCCCCCCCTCCGGTGCCGAACCTTTCCGGCTCGGCGCTGAACCTCCGAAGGTCGTGCGTCTTTCTCGCAAGGCGCTTGCCATCATGGGCGGTACCGCGGGCATCGCGATTGGCGGCGCGCTGCTCTACGCGCTGCAGTCGACGGAACCGAAGGTAGCAGAAAACCTCCATAACAGCGATCGCGCAAACCGGTCCGAACTCGTGACCGGTGCGCCGGGTGCTTATGACAAGATTCCAAAGCTCGGCGACCCGCTCCCCGGCGACCTCGGGAGACCGATTCTCTCGGCGCGCGAGAAAGGCGAGGCGGTACCCATGCCCCCGATAGGCGCGCCGCATACTGACTCCCGGACAGCTGCCGCCGAACAGGCACGCGCGAGGGTAGCACAGGAGCGCGACAGTGCTCGGGCCAGCCAGATATTTCTTGGTGGCGGGGCATCTCTTCCATCGCCTGTGCCGGTCTTGGGCGATACGGCACTGCCACCTGCGCCCGGCAATCCCCAAGCCGTTCAAACGTTGGCCGGAAAGCGGAGGGATTTCCTCGGTGGCGACAGTGCGCGGCCGACGGAAAGCGCGGCGCGGATCGTCGCGCCCTCGTCGCCCAATGTGGTTCAGGCGGGCAGTGTGATTCCGGCCGCGCTCATCACCGGCATCCGCTCCGACCTCCCGGGGCAGGTCACGGCGCAGGTGACGCAGAATGTCTATGACAGCCCCACCGGGCGCATCCTGCTGATCCCGCAGGGTGCTCGGCTGATCGGCGAATATGACAGCGAGATCGCTGACGGGCAGAACCGGGTGCTGCTCGTCTGGGAGAGGCTCATCCTTCCGGGCGGCCGTTCGCTCGCGCTCGATCGCCAGCCAGGGGCCGACGCGTCGGGCCGGGCAGGCCTCGCCGATCGCACCGACCATCATTGGGGTCGGGTCTTGCGCGCCGCGCTGATATCGACCTTGCTCGGCATCGGTGTCGAAACGGGATCGGGCGGCGATGACGCCCTCCTTCGGGCGCTCCGGGACGGGGCGCAGGACAGCGTGAACCAGGCGGGTCAGCGGATCGTGGAGCGCGAGATGAAGGTGCCGCCTACGCTCACGATCCGCCCCGGCCACACGCTGCGCGTCATCGTGACGCGCGACCTCGTCTTCGAGAACAAGGGCAGCGAAGGATGAGCGCGCTTCGCCTTGGACCGATCGCCGATGACAAGCCGGTCAAATTGACGATCGAGGTTCCGGGACGGCTGCACCGCGATCTGCTTGTCTATGCCGAGATCCACGCGAAGGCCACGGGCCTCGCCGAGCCGCTGGCGCCCGAGAAGATTGCGGTCCCAATGATCGAGCGCTTCATTTCCGCTGACCGCGGGTTCGCGAGTGCGCGGCGGCAGCGCTGAGGGCTGCATTCCGCATCATGCGCGTCGCTTTTGGCGTTTTCATACAATCGGCAGGCAAGGGCGGCGCCTAAGGGCGCTGGGCGACCCAGAAGAGCTCGCCTTTCTTGCAAGGGCTAGACCTTCATTCCTGCCCGCCCGCGTCCTCGTCGGGCGGGCACTTTTTCAACCTTCCTGGTGTTAGAGACCATTCGGCGTTGTATTTCGCCATTGCGCGATGCGTCGTTGGCGCGAGCATCTTGACGGTCCGTCGGGTCCGAAGCTGGAGCAGGCTGCGGAAAAGCTCGCAAGGCATTCGTTGCTGCCTGGATGGCCGAGGAAACATGATCATTCCAAAGTTTTAGCGCTTCCTGCTTTTCTTCCTTCCAATCATGGCGCTGATATATTCCGGCTACACCCGCACGCGAACCTCCCACATGGTTCAGCACAGCCTCGGTAACCTCGAAGCGAATCCCGAGCCTCTGAAACCCTGTTGCGAGCGTGCGCCTCAGGTCATGCAGACGCCAGTCGGGCACAGGCTCGCCGCCGTCCTGCGATAAGAGCAAAACCAGCTTGTCTTTGCCCTTGCTGTAGCCCGTGAAAGCGCCTCCGCGCGCCGTCGCGAACAGCTTCCCGGCACGCGGCCATTTTGCTGCGCCAGCCACCTGATCCAGAACGGCTACGGCCAGATCGTTCAGTGGTATCTGGTTCGACTTGCCATTCTTTGCCCGTTCCTTTGGCAAGGTCCACATACGTTCGACTTGGTCGACTTCCTCCCAGCGGAGCGACGAAACTTCCTCTCGTCGCTGTCCAGTGACGATCAGCAGCCGAATGATTGGGCCGAAGCAATGGTGCGTGTGCGGCGCCGCGAGCCAAACGCGGGCGAGCTCTTGGTCCGACAGCCAGCGGTCGCGCGGGGTAACGGCAGGCGGAGTCTCCATCCCTTCCATCGGGCTGCGGTCGATGTCCCCACGGCCCACCGCCCAGCGAAAGAGCCGGCGCATCACTGCAAAGACGTTTCGGATATTGCCGATCTGCTCCCTCGGCATTCGGTCCATCACCGCAATAATATCGGACCGAACAAGCCGCGGCAGGGGCTTTGAGCCCAACACCGGCTTCACATGGAGTCTCAGGCCTTGCTCCGCGAGCCGCTTCCAACCTTTGCCAACGCAAGAGTCGACAAATCGATCGGCATAATTGTCGAATGCCAGATCGACCGCCTCACGCCGGCGCTGCCGCTCCGCCTCTCCTGGATCCGTGCCTTGGGCGACTAGAATGAACAGCCGTTCCGCTTCGGCTCTCGCCGTGCTTGGGCTCCAAGGCGAGCCGTGACTGCCGATCGTATATCGGCGGGTCTTTGATTCTCGTCCGCCCATTCGAAATTGCAGGACGTATGAAACGGCCCCCGATTTTGTTCGCTTGGCGCCGAAGCCTCTTATGCTATCATCCCAGAGGATGTCATTTTCGCTACTTGCGATGAGAACATCGATAGAGCGTTTTGTGATCTTTCCGCGTGCCATAAATGGGTCTCCCAATACGGCGTTTCCAGCAATCACCGGGCAATCACCGTGACGGAAATTGCCGCGTAATTGGAGAAAAGATAGCATAGGGAAGGCCTAGAAAAAACTAGCCTTTTCAACTCTATAGCACTCTTATCTACGCCTCCAGCGCATATACCAGACTTCGTGCCCTTGCGTGCGCGCCTTGGCTTCGTAGCGGGTTTCGGGCCAGCCGCCCGGCCGGACGAGGAAGTCGCCTGACGCCTGTGCCAGCCATTCAAACTGGTGGCGGTGGCGGCGCATGATCATCAGCGCGTGGGCGAGATAGATGGGGTGATCGGTGCCGAAGCGGAATTCGCCGCCGGGTTTGAGCTTCGCCGCGATCAGGTCGACCGGGCCGTCGTTCATCATCCGCCGCTTGGCGTGGCGCGCTTTCGGCCAGGGGTCGGGATGGAGCAGATAGGCGAAGCTCAGCGCGCCGTCGGGAATCCGGCGCAGCACTTCCAGCGCATCGCCGTGATGGATGCGGACGTTGGCGAGCGGCAGGCGTTCGCCGTGGTCGCCCGACACATGCACCAGCGCCTGCGCGACGCCGTTGACGAAGGGCTCGGCGCCGATGAAGCCATGGTCGGGCAACATGTCGGCGCGCCCGGCCATATGTTCGCCGCCGCCGAAACCGATCTCGAAGTGCAGGGGGCGCCCCTGTCCCTCGGCGTCGCCGAACAGCCGCGCCGCGGTGACTTCGCCTTCCGCGGGAACGGCAATCTGCGGCAGCAGCTTGTCGACAAGGTCCTGCTGTCCCGCGCGCAGCGGCTTGCCCTTGGCGCGGCCATAGAGGCGGTTGATCGTCGTCGGATCGCCGGATTTGTAAGCGGTCATGCCGCGCGCCCTAGCCGAGCGGTGGCGTTCCGGTCAACGCGCCCCGGCTCGATGCGGGGGGCTCAGCGCGGCGGCCATGTCGCCGTCGTTCCGGCGGCGCGTTTCTTTTCAACAAGGTCGAGTGCGCGCTGCGGCGTGGGCAGGCGGTCCTGCGCGACAAGCGCGACGATCTGCGCCGCGACGATGAAATTGGCGGAATAATATCCCGCCGCGTGCGGCTGGACCGCGACCGCCTTGCCGTTGTCACCGATTGCCAGCAGATAGCGGTCGGCTGTCCCCTCGGGGCGATAGACGGCGCGATTGCCGCCGACGACGCTGTCGATGCACCAGCGGGGTGCGGTCAGGCGCGGGGCTGGCGTCTGCACCCCGGCTGTCAGCGTTGGTGCAGGAAGCGCCGAATCGGCGGCGTTCCCGGTGAAGGCGAGCTTGGTCGCGCAATCGGCGATCGGCTCTGCCGCGACGGCGGCACCGGTCTGCGGCAAGCGGATTTCCGAGAGGGCAGCCTCCATGGATGCCGACAGCTCGCCGGGCGATTGCGTCGCCGAGGTTGCGCGCATCTTTACATACCAATCGCCGACGGCGAACGGCGCCACGCCGGTGCTGCGAATGCCCTCGACCCCTGCGGGTGCGAACACTGCCTTGAGGCCGCTCGCCGCAGCCTGCCCGGGCGGGGTGAAGGCGACCGGCGCGATCGCCAGCGCCGGGTTTTTCAGATCCTCGCGCAAACTGATCGCGCGCTGCGCCTGCGCAAACCAGATCGGTACGGCGCCGTTGGTATTGCGGAAAATATAGACGGTCAGTTGCTGGTTGCCGTCGCTGGACCCGAAATTCTGGCTGATGTCGAGTTCGGGTTCGGCGAAGCTCGTCGCGCGCATGCGCGCGAGGCCGCCGAGCGTTGCCGGGATGACGATGCCGCTATGGGCATGCGCCCATGCTGCCCCGGCATTGACCGGCAGCGGCTGCTGGGCCGACGCTGCACCGGGCAAAGCCATGGCCAGCGCGGCGGCGAACAGGCTCGTGATAAGGCTCGTTTTTGCCATCGCCATTCCTCCCCGATCCTGAAGCATTAGCTGTCAGATCGGGTTGGCGATAGCAAGCAGCCCTGCGTCAGCTGGCGAGCGCGGCCTTCAGCTTGTCGACGAGGTCGGTGCGTTCCCACGGAAAGGCGCTGCCGTCCGACTGGCGGCCGAAATGGCCATAGGCCGCGGTCTGCCGGTAGATCGGCTTGTTGAGGCCGAGGTGGGTGCGGATACCCTTCGGCGTCAGGCGAACGAGCTCCGGAATCACCGCCTCGATGCGGCCTTCCTCGACGGTGCCGGTGCCGTGCAGGTCGACATAGATCGACAGCGGTTCGGCGACGCCGATCGCGTAGCTCAACTGGATCGTGCAGCGACGCGCGAGACCCGCGGCAACGATGTTCTTGGCGAGGTAACGGGTGATATATGCCGCCGAACGGTCGACCTTGGTCGGGTCCTTGCCGCTGAACGCGCCGCCGCCGTGCGGGCTGGCGCCGCCATAGGTGTCGACGATGATCTTGCGGCCGGTGAGGCCGGCGTCGCCGTCGGGGCCGCCGATCTCGAAACGCCCCGTCGGGTTGATATGATAGACGGTGTTCGCGGTCAGCAGTTCGGCAGGCAGCACGTCCGCGATCACGCCGAGCACATATTTGCGCAGCTCGGTATATTTCGCTTCGTCGCCCTCGCCGTTGTGGAAGAAATAGCCCGGGGCATGCTGGGTCGACACGACGATTGCGGTCGCTTCGACCGGCCGTTCGTTGGCATAGCGCAGCGTGACCTGGCTCTTTGCGTCGGGTTCGAGGAAGGGGGCGATGCCCGCCTTGCGGTCGGCGGCCATGCGTTCGAGGATCTTGTGGCTGTAATCGAGCGTCGCGGGCATCAGGTCGGGGGTTTCATCCGATGCATAACCGAACATGATCCCCTGATCGCCGGCGCCCTCATCCTTGTCGGCCGCTTCGTCGACGCCCTGCGCGATATGCGCTGACTGGGCATGGAGGTTGTTTTCAAAGCGGAAGGTCTGCCAGTGGAAGCCGTCCTGTTCGTAACCGATCTCCTTGACCGTCCGGCGGACGGTGGCCTCGATCTCTTCGAGCGCGCCGGGCGCCCATTCGCCATTCTCGAACACGCCCTTGCAGCGGATTTCGCCGGCGAGCACGACAAGCTGGGTCGTCGTCAGCGTTTCGCACGCGACGCGCGCCTCGGGGTCCTTCGACAGGAACAGGTCGACGATCGAATCGCTGATCTGGTCGGCCACCTTGTCGGGATGCCCTTCGGACACGCTTTCGGAGGTGAAGAGGAAGCTGTTGCGCATGAGAGCCTTCTTTGGAGCAAATATAAAGGATGCTTTATGTGTGGGGCTGTTAGCGTCCGCGCCGCCGAAAAGCAATGGCGGCGGCGAGCAACAGCAGCGCGAAGCCGACCGGCAGGACGTTGCCGAAGCGGGCAAAAAGGGTCGGGGCGTGTGGTGGGGGCAGGGTGGTATCGATCCGCCCCGGGGTATGCATCGGAATCGATGCGAGGATATGACCGTCGGCGTCGATCACCGCGCTGATGCCGGTCGGCGTCGCGCGCACGACGGGCAGGCCCTCCTCGATTGCGCGCAGCCGCGCCTGCGCCAGATGCTGCGGCGGTCCCCACGCGCCGAACCATGCGTCGTTCGACGGATTGAAGAGGAAGTCGGGACGGTGCGCGCGGTCGACGACCTGCCCCGAGAAGATGATCTCGTAACAGATTTGCAGGCCCGCGCGACCGAAGGCGCCGAGGTCGAGCGTGTGCGGCCCCGGTCCCGGCCAGAAGTCGATATCGCCCGGCGCGAGGCGCGACAGGCCGATCGCCGAGAGGATCGGGCGCATCGGGAGATATTCGCCATAGGGAACGAGGTGCGCCTTGTCGTAGCGCGGTCCGAGCGTGCCGTCTGCATGGACGGTC
Source organism: Sphingopyxis macrogoltabida (assembly GCF_001307295.1). NCBI lineage: Bacteria > Pseudomonadati > Pseudomonadota > Alphaproteobacteria > Sphingomonadales > Sphingopyxidaceae > Sphingopyxis > Sphingopyxis macrogoltabida. The sequence continues at coordinate 531,696 of NZ_CP012700.1, forward strand.
ATCACCGCGTTGCGGGCGCCGACCGCATCCCCCGTCTTGTTGAACTCGAGCTTCAGCGCACCGAGCAGCATCAGATCGCCGGGGTTCATCAGGTTCGTCAGCCGACCGCGCGCCGCCGCCGGCGCGCGGTCGTAATAATAGGAGGGGTATCCGGTTTCGAGATAGTCGGGGATCGCTGCCTCGGGCCACAGGATCAGCCGCGGCCGCTCATCCCTCGGCGCGGTCAGCCGGGCGAGCTTGGCGAAATTGGCATCGGCCTTGCTGCCTTCCCATTTGTCCTGCTGACCGACATTGGGCTGGACGACGGTGATGGGGGTGCGCTTCGCCCCCTTCGACCGGACCGCGGCATCGGCGCCCGCCTGAGCCAGGAAGGCCGTACCCCAAAGGGCGAGCAGGCCGCCAAATAAGGCAGCCGCGGCGACACTGCGGCGAAACCATGCCAGAATCAGCACCGCCGCCAACAGGCAGACGAGCGCGCTCATGCCGTAGGTGCCGATCCAGCGAGCCGGCGCCGCGACATGCGGAACGGCGACCACTCCCAGCGGATTCCATGCAAAGCCTGTGAAAATCCAGCTGCGAAGCCATTCGGTCAGCGCCCACAGCGCCGCAAAGGCAAGGAGATAGGATGGCGCAGCAAAATGCGTGTCGGCCTTGGGTCGAATCATCCATGCGCCCCACGCCGCGATTGCCGGATAGACTGCGAGATACAGCGACAACAGGACGACTGCGACCCAGCCGAGCCAGGCGGGCATTGCGGCCTGATAGGTGAAAGCGGTCGCGATCCAGTTGAGGCCGAGCGCGAAATGGCCGACCCCGAACGCCCAGCCGGTTCCGAAGGCGCGCCGGCCGCGCGGGGCTCGCGCGACGAGCGCCATCCATCCGGCGACAGCAAGCAGGGTCAGCGGCCAGAAGCTCAGCGGCGCAAATCCCGTTGCCGAAACGGCTCCGAGGAGCAGGGCGACGAGCTTTGGCCAGCGGTCGGCGAAAGCGGCGATGCGGGAGGAGGTCGCGGTCACGCCGGCTGCTTTAGCGCCGCGCCTGCGGCCCCACAATGGCGCTCGCGCGGTTGGACGACGGCAGCAACCCGGCGCGGACCGGCAGACGGCGGATTTCGAGTGGAAGCGGACAAGCAGAGATCGTGAGGCCTCGGAAAACTGCGCAACTTCACGCGCGATTGACATATCTCCATAGCACGGCGGATCCGAGGTTCAGTGCTGTGCGCCGCGCCAAATGGATCCCGGATCAAGTCCGGGATGACGAAAGAAGCGGACGGAGCGAGGTCGTGAAACCGCAGAACACTGCGCAACTTCACACGCGATCGGCTATTTAGCCGCTGCGATCGGTAACGATGACGAGCAAGATCGTGCAATAGTGGGCTCATCGACCAGCTTGGAGCATGGCGGCGCATTTTAGGAAAGCGGTTTTGACCGGCAATGAGGCTGGTGGGTTGCGGCCGCTTTCGGCCGGAAGCGGTCATCAATGCTGTGTACCCCGGCGAAAGCCGGGGCCCAGAGCGCCATAGCGCAACCTTGGCATTCCGACGCCCTGGACCCCGGCCTTCGCCGGGGTACACAAAACGGGCGAACATCCGCTCCCCACCCCAAAATGGACTTGGATGTGGTGGCGGCTCCTACAGCATATATTTCATCCTGATCGACTGGCGCATATCGCCCGCCACGGCGAAGCTCGCCGATTTGAAGCTGGGCGGGCCGACGGTGATCGTCGGGTTGCGCGAAAAGCCGAAGCCTTCCTTGGGCAGGAAGATCGCGACGTCCATCTTGTCGTTGCTGTTTTCGTCATGGACGACGGCAATCGCATAGGTGCCCGCCTTGGGCGCGTGCATGACGAAGTCGCCCGCGTCGGCGGCCTTCACTGCCATGCGCACCGAGCCCACGTCCTTGCTGCAATCGGGAAAGGCCTTGGGATTGGTGGTCAGGCAGACGAGGAGCTGCCCTTTCATGCTGCGCAGGCCGGTGACGCTGACCTCAACTGTCGGCGGCGGGGCGCTCGCGGCGGCGGTGAGCAGCGTCAAGGCTGCCCCCGAAGCCGCCCAGCCCGATATCCGTGCGGCACGCCTTGTCCCAGAAGCGGAAATAGAGACCATAATTCCCCCGGTAGACGGCGTGATGCCGTTCGTGGTGGGTCGCGGTTATCAGCCAGCGGCCCGCGGGTCCATGGACAAGCGCGCGCGGGAACATCTCCCACCCCATATGATTGCCCACCCCCATCAGCGTCATGATCGCAAGGACGAGGCCGAGCATGGCGACATGGATCGGGATCAGGAAGACGAGCGCCGGGATGACGACCGCGCCGGTGACCGCTTCGAGCGGATGAAAGCTCATCGCCGCCCATGCGGTCGGCGGGCGGCTGTCGTGGTGGACGCTGTGCGCAAGGCGGAACAGGGCGGGACGATGCATCCAGCGGTGGGTCCAGTAGAACCATGTGTCGTGGATAAGCAGATAGGCGAAGAGGCTGACGGGCAGGTACCAGAGCGGCAAGGCATTCCAGTCGCTGTAGATGCGCGTCCAGCCATGCGCCTGCCAGCCCCAGGCGACGATACCGGCAGGAATGCCGTAGATGGCGGCGCTCGCAAGACTCCAGCCGATCTCGCGCCGCATCTGCTTTTCGAGGCCGCGATAGAGGCCGGGGTGCTTCAGCCGCGTCGCCAGCGCGAAGCCGCCGCTGCTGATCAGATAGCGGACGCCGACGATCGCCGTCATCGCCAGGGCGGAATAAAGGATCGGCCAACCGGTCACGGTGGAAGGCTAGCCGCTTCACGGCGCGTTGCAATGGCTTTGCACCGGCGCGCGCGGACGGCTAGGGCTGTGCCATGGCGGCGAAGGATCTGGGCAAATGCGACATCGCGATCGTCGGCGGCGGGCTCGCCGGCGGGCTCGCGGCGCTGGCGCTCGCTGCGAAGCGCCCCGACCTCGACGTGCGGCTGGTCGAGCCGGGGCCGATCGGCGGCAACCATGTCTGGTCCTTCTTCGACAGCGACATTGCGAAAAAGCATCGCTGGCTGGTCGCGCCGCTGGTGCGTTACCATTGGGACAAATATGGCGTCATTTTCCCCGCGCATCGCCGCACGCTGCGGATGGGATATAAAAGCATCACCGGCGAGGCGCTGGCCGAGGCGGTCGCGGCGGCGCTGCCCGAGGATCATATCATCGCCGAAAAGGCGAAGCATGTCGCGCCCGACCATGTGTTGCTGGCGCGCGGCGGGCGATTGTCGGCGCGCCATGTCCTCGATGCGCGCGGCGCGGTGAAGAACCCGTCGTTCGATTGCGGCTGGCAGAAATTCGTCGGACAGGCGCTGACCATCGCGGGCGGGCACGGCGTCGACCGGCCTGTGGTGATGGACGCCGGGGTCGAGCAGGTCGACGGCTATCGCTTTATTTATCTGCTGCCCTTCGACGCCGAGACCTTGTTCGTCGAGGATACTTATTACAGCGATGGCGGCGATCTCGACGTCGCGGCGATTCGTGATCGCATCGCGGATTATGCCGCGGCGCGGCAATGGCAGGTGACGGCAGTGACCCGTGAGGAAACGGGTGTTTTGCCGGTGGTGATCGGCGGCGATTTCGATCGTCTGTGGCCCCAATCCGACCGCACCGCGCGGATCGGGACGCGCGCGGGGAGCTTTCATGCGACGACCGGCTATTCGCTGCCCGATGCCGTACGGACCGCGGCGGCGCTGCCCGAACTCGCCGACCGCCGCGATCTGGTCGCGGTGCTCCGCGCCCGCGCCGCGGCCTCGTGGCGGCGCCAGCGCTTCTATCGCATGCTCGGCGCGATGCTGTTCCGCGCTGCCGAACCCGACGAGCGCTATCGCATCTTCCAGCGTTTCTACCGCCTGCCATCGGGCCTGATCGCGCGCTTCTATGCCGGGCAGTCGCGGACGGCCGACAAGCTGCGCATCCTGTCGGGCAAGCCGCCGGTGCCGGTCGGCCGTGCGCTCGCGGCGCTGCGGCGTTTCGACTGGAAATGACGCGCCGCGCCATCGTGATCGGCGCCGGGTTCGGCGGCCTCGCGCTCGCGATCCGGCTGCAATCGGCCGGAGTCGCGACCACGGTGGTCGAAGCGCGCGACAAGCCCGGCGGCCGGGCCTATCACTGGGTGAAGGACGGCTTTACCTTCGATGCGGGGCCGACGGTGGTCACCGACCCGCCGTGCCTTCGCGAACTGTGGGCGCTCTCCGGGCAGGATATGGCGGCCGACGTCGAGCTTGTCCCCGTGATGCCCTTCTATCGGCTCAACTGGCCCGACGGGACGAATTTCGATTATTCGAACGACGAGGCGGCGCTCCGCGCCGAGATCGCGAAGCTCTGCCCTGCTGACGTCGAGGGCTATGACCGCTTCCTCGATTATTCGCGCGGCGTCTACGAGCAGGGCTATGTAAAGCTCGGCGCGGTCGCCTTCCTAGACTTCGCGTCGATGATCAAGGCGGCGCCGGCGCTGATGAAATATCGGGCGTGGCGCAGCGTCTATGGGGTCGTGTCCTCCTATGTGAAGGACGAGCGGCTGCGGCAGGCGCTGTCGTTCCACACGCTGCTCGTCGGCGGCAATCCGATGACGACAAGCGCGATCTATGCGCTGATCCACACGATCGAGAAGCAGGGCGGCGTGTGGTTCGCGCGCGGCGGCACCAATGCGCTGGTCGGCGCTATGGTGCGGCTGTTCGAGCGGCTGGGTGGGACGTTGCGGCTCGGCGACCCGGTCGTGACGATCGCAACCGCGAGCGACCGCGCGACGGGCGTCGCGACGCAAAGCGGCTGGCACGGCGAGGCCGATATGATCGCGTGCAACGGCGACCTGATGCACAGCTACCGCGACCTGCTCGATCACTCGCGCGGGTCCAAGGTCGCGCGCGGCCTGTCGCGCAAGCGCTGGTCGCCGTCGCTGTTCGTCGTCCATTTCGGGGTGAAGGGCGAATATCCCGATATCGCGCACCACAGCATATTGTTCGGGCCGCGCTACAAGGGGCTGCTCGACGACATCTACCGGGGCGGCGTTATCCCCGACGACTTCTCGCTCTATCTCCATCATCCGAGCATCACCGATCCCGGCATGGCGCCGCCGGGGCACGAAACCTTTTATGCACTCGCGCCGGTCGCGCATCTCGGCAAGGCGGCGGCGGACTGGGACGGTGCGTTCGGTGAGCGCTTTGCCGCCGCGATCCTCGCGGAGGTCGAGCGGCGCGTGCTGCCGGGGCTGCGCGCCAATCTCGTCACCCGCTTCCATTACACGCCCGCCGATTTCGGCCGCGACCTGTCGGCGCATCTGGGGAGCGCGTTCAGCCTCGAACCCCTGCTGTGGCAGAGTGCCTGGTTTCGCGCCCACAACCGCGACGACGATATTTCGAACCTTTACTTCGTCGGCGCGGGGACGCATCCGGGCGCGGGTATCCCGGGGGTCGTCGGCAGCGCGAAGGCGACGGCTCAATTGATGTTGGACCAATAATTCCGCTCGCATCGAGCGAAGTCGAGATGCCCATCGGGCTTGTCGCCATGACGATGGGTGTCTCGACTTCGCTCGACACGAACGCGTAAGGGGAGTTTATGAAACGCCTTGCCGTCTATTGCGGATCCGCGAGCCCCGAGGATCCCGTTTATCTCGAGACCGCGCGCCACGTCGGCCGGACGCTTGCCGCGCGGGGGATCGGCGTCGTCTATGGCGGCGGCCGGTTGGGGCTGATGGGGGCGGTCGCCGATAGTGCCCTGGAGGCGGGCGGCGAGGTGATCGGGATCATCCCCGACGCGCTCGTAGGTGCCGAGGTTGCGCATCGCGGCTGCACCGAATTGCATGTCGTTTCGGGGATGCACGAACGCAAGCGCATGTTCACGGACCTGTCGGACGGCTTCCTGACCATTCCCGGCGGGGTCGGGACGATGGACGAATTGTGGGAAGCGATCAGCTGGGCGCAGCTTGGCTATCACAACAAGCCGGTCGGGCTGCTCAACACCGCGGGTTTCTATAATGACCTCATCGCCTTCAACCGCAAGATGATCGATGTCGGCTTCGTCCGCGCCGCGCATGCCGGGATCATGATCGTCGATGCGGGGCTCGACGAACTGCTCGCCAAGATGGCGGCGTACGAGCCCCATGCGCCGATTTTTGCGATGAAGGCCGACGATCTTTAATGGCTGAAGCGGGGGCCTATGACGCGCACGCCCTCCACGGTTTCGCGCACGACAGTATCGCGCGCGGATCGAAAAGTTTCGCGCTCGCCAGCCAGCTCTTCGACCGCGAAACGCGCGAGCGGGTGTGGCTGCTCTATGCCTGGTGCCGTGCCGCCGACGATCTGACCGATGGGCAGGACCATGGCGGCGCGATGAAGCCGGGGCATGATCCGGTGGCGGCGGTCGCGCATATCCGCGCGCAGACCGACCGGGTTTTCGCGGGCGAGCCGACGGGCGAAGCCGCCTTCGATGCGCTCGGCCTGCTGCTGACCGAAGTCGATATCCCGCGCGGGGTGATCGACGATATCATCGCCGGCTTCGAACTCGATGCGCAGGACTGGCGGCCGCGCAGCGAGAGCGACCTGCTCCGTTACAGCTATCATGTCGCGGGCGCGGTCGGCGTCGCGATGGCGCTCGTCATGGGCATCGACCCCGCCGACGAAACGACGCTCGACCGGGCGTCCGACCTCGGGATCGCGTTCCAGCTTGCGAATATCGCCCGCGATGTCGCCGAGGATGCCGCAGCCGACCGCTGCTACCTGCCCGTCGAGTGGATGGTCGAACTGGACATTCCGCCGGGCCAGCATATGCACCCTGCCTTTCGTCCGCGGCTGTCGGTGATGGCCAAATGGCTCGCCGAAATGGCCGAGGAATATGAGGCATCGGCGCGCTGGGGCGCCCGCAAACTGCCGCCGCGCAGTCGCTGGGCGGTGCTCGCCGCCGCGGGCATTTACGGCGATATCGCCCGCGAGGTGCGCGCGCGCGGCGATCATGCGTGGGACCACCGCGCCGCGAGCTCGCTTGCCGCTAAATTGGGCTGGGTCGCGCGCGCTGGCTGGTCGGTGCTGCGCCGTCCCCCGCAGCGCCGGATCAGCCGCGACGGGTTGTGGACGCGGCCGCGGCAGGCATGAGCCAACTCGAATGGATCGCCGCGGCGCTGGTGCTGATCAACGTCGCGCTGGTCGCGTTGCGCAACGTCTGGAACTATCCGTTCGCGCTGGTTGCGGTGAGCCTTTATGCCGTCGTTTTCTATGAAGCGCGGCTTTACAGCGACATGCTGCTGCAGGGCTTTTTCTTCGCGCTCAATCTATACGGCTGGGCGGCTTGGCTGCGCGCGCGCGACGAAAGCGGCGTCCCCGTCGGCTGGATGACGCAGCAGGCGCGCGCCGTCTGGGGCGCACTGACCATCGCGGCGTGGGTGGGCTGGAGCGCCATGATGCATCGCCATACCGACGCCGCGGCGCCATGGGTGGACGGCGCCGTCGCGATGCTCAGCATTACGGCACAATGGCTGCTCGCGCGGCGCCGCGTCGAAAGCTGGTACCTGTGGATTCTTGTCGATCTGATCGCGATCCCGCTCTTCGCGTCGCGCGGCCTTTATGCGACGAGCGCGGTCTACGTCGTGCTGCTGGGTCTGTCGATCGACGGGCTGATCCAGTGGCGCCGCGCCGCCGGGCCGCGGCGGGTAGCGGCATGACGCGGCATATCTGCCTGCACGGCGCCGAAAGTACCGGCAAGTCGACGCTTGCGCCGCGTCTCGCCGCGCGGCTGGGCGGCTTGGTCGTTCCCGAATATGGCCGCGCCTACAGCGAAGCCAATGGCACCGATTTCGACGCGGCCGACCTGCTCGCGATTTTCGAAGGGCACATCGCGGCGACGGGGGCGGCGATGGCGAGCGATCCCGCCTGGCTCGTCTCGGACACCGATCCGCTGATGACGCAGGCATGGGCGATCATGCTGCTTGGGCAACGCTTGCCGCGGATCGATGCGTGGAGCGCGGTAGCGGATCTCTATCTCGTACCGGCAATGGATCTGCCGTGGGAAGAGGACGGCACGCGCCTGTTCGGTAGCGACCTCGCCCGGCGGCAGTTCATGGAGGTCGCGATCGGCGAGCTCGATCGGCGGCGACTGGCATGGGCATGGGTAGAGGGTGAAGGCGACGCGCGGCTCGACAGCGCGCTCGCGGCAATTCAGGCGGCCGGGCTGACCGAATAGGCGTCGCGGAGTTCGCGCTTCAGGACCTTGCCGATCGGACTACGCGGCAGTTCATCGACCACGGTAATCGCGCTCAGCCGCTGCGTCTTGCCGACCTTCGCGTTGCAGTCGGCGCGCACCGCCTCGGCGTCGGCGCCTTCCCTGAGCACAACGAAGGCGACCGGCGTTTCGCCCCATTCTTCGCTCGGCATCCCGACCACCGCCGCTTCGACGACGCGGTCGTCGGCGAGCAAAATGCCTTCGAGGTCGCTCGGGAAGATGTTGAAACCGCCGGAGATGATCATGTCCTTGGCGCGGTCCATCAAGGTCAGGAAGCCGTCCTCGTCGATCCGCCCGATGTCGCCGTGGCGATAGAAGAGATTGCCGTCGGCATCATGCCAGTGCATTGCCTTGGTCGCATCCGGGCGGTTGTTATAGCCGGTCATCATCGCGGGCGAGCGGCCGACGACTTCGCCGACCGATCCTTGCGGCAGTTCGTTGCCCTCCTCGTCGATCACCTTCGCGACATGGCCCGGCGCCGGGCGGCCGACGGTGTGGAGTTTGTCGGGAAACTGGTGCGCCTCGAGGATGAACGCCGCACCGCCTTCGGTCATGCCGTAGATTTCGACGAGCCCGCCCGGCCAGCGCTTCAGCACATCGGCTTTGAGCGACGCCGGAAACGGTGCCGAGGTGCAATATTTCATGATGAAGCTGGTGAGGTCGAAGCGGCCGAAATCTTCGAGCGCCATGATGCGACGGTACTGCACCGGCACCAGCATCGTATTGGTTGCGCGCTCGCGCTCGGCGAGTTCGAGGAAGCCGCGCGCGTCGAATTTCTTCATCAGCACGACCTGCCCGCCCGAGCCGACCGTCGGCATGAAACTCGCCATCGTCGTGTTCGAATAGAGCGGGGTCGAGAGGATCGTCACTGCGTGCGGGCCATAGGCGGGGGCGCCGCGGACGATATGCTGCCATCGCATCGCGTGGCTGTGCACAATGCCTTTGGGGGTGCCTGTAGTGCCCGACGAATAGATGATGTTGAAGCCGTCTTCGGGCAGGATTTCGACATGCACCGGCTTGGCCCCGGCGAGCGCCAGCCAGGCGTCGAGCGGGGGGCCGGCATCGCTGCCGTCCATCGCGATGCGGTCGCTCGCTGTCACGACCTGCCCTTCGAGGCTGGCCGCCGCGGCGCTGTCGAGGAACAGGTGGCGCGCGCCGGTGTCGGCGATCATCGCCGCCATCTGCTCGCCCGTCGCGCTGTTGGTGACGAGCCCCGCGACCCCGCCGGCGCGGAGTGTGCCGAGGATCACCGCCATCTGTTCGACGCTGTTGAGCCCGGCGATCGCGGTGCGGTCGCCCTTCGCAAAGCCGTCCTGCTGCAGCCGCGCGGCGACTCGGTCGGTCAATTGATCCAGTTCGGACCAGCTCAGCCGCCGCGACGGGTCGGCAGCCGCTACGGCATCGGGACGTTCCGCGGCATGGGCACGGACGAGGTCGGGCAGGGTGGCGAAGTCGCCGTCAAGCATTTCGATACTGGTCATGGCTATGGGGTAGCACAGCCGAAAGGCGGTGCAATGCCGGTGGGGCGGCGGGGCAACAAATTGTTGCGTCGACGACGGGGGATGCGGATGGCATCATCGGATATTGTGGATAGGTGCGACAGAAAGTTGCTTGTCGCCATCTATCATCCGCAGACGGAGCGGGCGGCGCTGCTCGGCGATGCGGTCGAGGCCGCGGGAATGGCGGCGCAGCTTTTGCCGCCGCATACGAACGACCTCCGTCCGTGGATTGACAGTTGTTTCGACCTGTTGCTGATCAACCCGTTCCTCGACTGGCAGGAGCCGTTCGATTTCGTCCGACTGGCGGTGTCGATCGTCGGGCGGCGGCCGCTGATCGTCGTCTCGGATCGCGATTCGCTCGACGAGCGGATGGTGGCGCTCGACGCCGGTGCCGCCGACGCGGTCGGCTGGACCGACAATCTGCCCGAAGTGGTGGCGCGGGTTGCCGGCCTGCTGCGCCGCAGCCGCATTGCGGCGGGGCAGCTTGGTGAGGGTGAATTGCGTATCGACCTGATCGACCGGCGCGTCGAGCGCGCGGGGCGGCTCATTCGCCTGCCGCTGCGCGAATATGATCTGCTGACCAATCTCGCGCGCGTGCCCGACCACCCGGTATCGCGCGATACGCTTTTGCGCGCGGTCTGGCGTATCGATTTCGATCCCGGGACCAACCGGGTCGAGGTGCATATGTCGCGGCTTCGCGCCAAGGTCGATCGAGGCTTCGACTGGCCGATGCTGCATACCGTGAAGGGCATGGGCTATGCGCTGCGCTCGCGACCCGAATAGATGAAAGAAACTGGCCGGTCGCCGCTCCCAGCTTGCTTGACCGAAAGTTTCAGGTTGCTACTGATCTCCGACATAAAGAAACCAGCGATTCCGGAGATGATGGCCAGATGCACCCTTTCGTCCATGCCCGAAACAACCCCGACAAGCCTGCGATCATCGTCGCCGAGACGGGCGAGGCGATCAGCTATGGCGAGCTCGACGCCGCATCGAATCGCGCCGCGCAATTGTTCCGCGCGCACGGGCTGGGACATGAGGATGTCGTCGCCTTCATGCTCGACAACACGCCGCATTATTACGGGCTGACGTGGGGCGCGCAGCGTTCGGGGCTGCGCTATGTCTGCATCTCGTCGCGGCTGACGCAGGACGAAACCGATTATATTCTCGAAAATTCCGGGGCGCAGATTCTGGTCGTATCGGCGAGCCTTGCCGGCGCCGCGCAGCAATTGACGACGGGGATCAAGCGCTTTGCCATGGGCGGCGCGATTTCCGGCTATGAAAGCTGGGAAGATGCCGTCGCCGCCATGCCCGCCACGCCGGTTGCGGACGAGCGCGCCGGGGTCGATATGCTCTATTCGTCGGGAACCACCGGCCGGCCGAAGGGCGTCCGCGTGCCGCTGCCCGAAGATCCGGCGATCGAGGCGACGAACAGCCTCGTCATGCTCGCCTCCGCGGTGTTCCAGATCGACGAAAACAGCATCTATCTGTCGCCAGCGCCGCTGTATCATGCCGCGCCGCTGCGCTGGTCGATGACGATCCATCGTCTCGGCGGCACCGTCGTGCTGATGAAGAAATTCGACGAGGAGGCGGCGCTCGCGCATATCGAGACATATCGCGTCAACGCGAGCCAGTGGGTGCCGACGCATTTCGTCCGCATGCTCAAGCTGCCCGAGGCGGTGCGCGCGCGTTACGACCACAGCAGTCTGAAGGTCGCGATCCATGCCGCGGCGCCGTGCCCCGTGCCGGTCAAGCAGGCGATGATCGACTGGTGGGGGCCGGTCCTGTTCGAATATTATGCCGGGTCCGAAGGCAATGGCATGACCTTCATCTCGAGCCAGGACTGGCTGACCCACAAGGGATCGGTCGGGCGGCCGATCCTCGGCGCGGTGCACATCGTCGGCGAGGACAATGAAACCGAGCTCGGCACGGGCGAGGAAGGCTGCGTCTTTTTCGAAAGCGACAATGTCTTCGAGTATCACGGCGACAGCGAAAAAACCGCGTCGAGCCGGAACAGCAAGGGCTGGTCGACGCTGGGCGATGTCGGCAAGCTCGACGAGGAGGGCTTCCTCTATCTCACCGATCGCAAGAGCTTCATGATCATCTCGGGCGGGGTGAATATCTACCCGCAGGAGATCGAAAATCACCTCGTCACCCATCCGAAGGTGGCCGACGTCGCGGTGGTCGGCGGACCGCACGATGAAATGGGCGAGGAGGTGATCGCGGTGATTCAGCCCGCCGATATGGCCGATGCGACCGATGCATTCCGCGACGAACTCTGTGCCTATGCGCGCGAGAAATTGTCGGGCGTGAAGATCCCGCGCCGCATCGATTTCATGGCGGCGCTGCCGCGCCACGATACGGGCAAGCTCTACAAGCGTCTGCTGCGCGACCAATATTGGGCGAAGGACAAGGCGGGGGTTTGACGGGTGATGGAGCGCGTCGAATTCTTCTTCGACCTGTCGAGCCCGTGGACCTGCCTCGCCTTTCATAACCTGCCGGGCGTGCTCGAGCGGACGGGGGTCGCGGCGATCTATCGGCCGATCCTTGTCGGCGGGGTGTTCAATGCCGTGAACCCCGCCGTTTATGCGGCGCGCGAACAGGCCGACAACCGGCGGCTCCAGCATAGCTGGAAGGTGCTGCAGGACTGGGCCCGGCTCGCGAGCGTGCCGATGAACTTTCCGTCGCAATGGCATCCGGCGAAGAGCGTCCATGCGATGCGTTTCGCCGCGGCGCTCGAAGACGATCAGACGGCGCTCGTCCGTTTCGCGCGCGGAGCGTTTGCGAGCTATTTCGGCCGGCAGGAAAATCTCGACGACCCGGCGGTGCTCACCGCGGTCGCCGATGCCGAAGGGCTCGACGGAGCAGCGCTTGCCGCAGCGGCCGTGAACGACGCGGTCAAGGCGCGGCTGCGCGCCAACACCGAAGAGGTCGTCGCGCGCGGCGGCTATGGCTCGCCAACGATCTTCGTCGACCGGACCGACATGTATTTCGGCAACGACCAGCTTCCGCTCGTCGAAGCCGCGTTGAAACGCTGAAAGGGACTCCCGCGTGAAAGACCGTATTTCGATCACCATGCTCGATGGCGGCATCGCCGACGTCCGGCTGATCCGCAGCGACAAGATGAATGCGCTCGACCCCGCGATGTGGGCCGCGCTTGTCGAAGCGATCGACACGCTGAAAGCCCAGGCGGGGCTGCGCGTCGTCGTGCTGTCGGGGGAGGGGCGCGCTTTCTGCGCCGGACTCGATCTGTCGAGCCTCAGCAACGAGCGCGACCCGGGAGCAAGCAGCGCCGGCGGCACGCTGGCCGATCGCACCAAGGGCATTTCGAACAATGCGCAATATGCGGCCTGGGGCTGGCGCGAGCTGCCGGTGCCGGTGATCGCGGCGGTGCACGGCGTCGCGTTCGGCGCGGGCAGCCAGATCATGGCGGCCGCCGACATCCGCATCGTTCACCCCGACACGCGCATTGCGATCATGGAAATGCGCTGGGGCCTCGTCCCCGACGTTGCCGGCATGGCGCTGTGGCGGACGCAGGTCGCCGACGATGTGCTGCGCGAGCTGATCTACACCAACCGCGAATTCAACGGATCGGAGGCGAAGCTGCTGGGCTTTGCGACGCATGTGTCGGACGATCCGCTGGCGAAGGCGATGGAACTGGCGGCGGTGATCGCCGACAAGAACCCGCACGCGATCCGCGGCGCGAAGCGGCTGTGCAACATGCTGGCCGACGCCAGCGACGCCGAAATCCTGCAGGCCGAAAGCGACGAGCAGGTGAAGGTCATCCGCACCCCGAACCAGATGGAAGCGGTGATGGCCGGGATGGAAAAGCGGCGGCCGAAGTTTGCGGATTGAGGGCGGGACGGCGAGCGTCGGGAGGCGGTCGATTCCGGTCATTCCATCCAGATCGGCACGAATGGCAGCTACCGACCGGTTGCGGACATAAATCCTCCCTGCGGCGAAGCCATGGGGAGGTGGCAGCGCGAAGCGCTGACGGAGGGGCGATAGCGCTGCCGCCCTTGCCCCTCCACCACCGCCTGCGGCGGCGTGCTGGGTCGTCCAGTCCCCCGGACTGGACTTGGATTGCCGGGGGCAATCCAATCCTGCACTCCCCCTCCCCATCGCTGCGCGACAGGGAGGATTTTCCTGTGTCGTCATCCCGGACTTGATCCGGGATCCATAACCGCGCCGTCGTCGTGGATCCCGGATCAAGTCCGGGATGACGAAGGAGAGGACGTAGACGTCCGCTCACCACCCCAGGTCGGCCATTCCGGCACACGCTGAATTGGTCGTCACTGGCGCGATATCGTAGGGTATCGCGGCTGCTGCGGATGCAAGCGGATCCGGGGACGAATCAGAGCAGAGTCAAGAACCGCGCCGCATTGTCCCAGTCGCGCTTGTGCGCCGCGCGCTGTGCCTGCGCTTCGCTGTCGGCGCCCCAGCGGCGTTCCTGATAGAGCTCGTCGAGGCTGACCGCCTGCCACAGCAGGTCGGGATCGAACGCAGCTTCGGCAAGCGCCAGCGCCGCGACGAGCGACCCGCCGATCGTCACCAGGGGGGTCAGCGCCGTCATCCGCCATGGATCGAGCGCGAACACCGCCGTGCGCAGCGCGGCGACGGTTTCCGCCGACTGGTCGATCGGCAATATGCCCTGCGTCAGCGCGAATTCTAGTGCGAAGCGTTCCTCGGCCCAGGCGAGCAGCGGGTTCCACGCCGCCGCCTGTTCGGCCTGCAAGGCCGCGTCGCGGTCGTCGCGGTAGCAGAAAAGGTCGGTCGCGGCGTAGGCGGCAACAGTTTCGGCAAAGGCAGCGGGATCGGGCGATGCAAGGTCGATCGAGGCGTTGGTGAGGCCGGTCATCGGCATTGCGGCGGGATCGATCATCTCGCCGACCGCCTGCCATTCAGCCGCGATCGCTTCGGCAAGCGCGGCGCTCGCGACAACCAGCGGCGCGCGCTGCGGCGTCCGCACCGGCCGGCCGTCGAGCGCGATGCCCCAGCCGCCGTCCTCGCGAACGGCGGCCGCCTCTTTCCAGAAACGCTTCACAGCTCTTTGGGCGAGCGCCAGCGCCGCGCGAGCAGCATCGGCATCACCGCGAAATCGAAGGCGCCGAGCAGGACGACGGCGACCCCGATCCAGCGATCGGTCGGCTGTCCCGCCAGTTCGAACCCGCCGCGGATCAGCACGAAGCCCGCGAGCACGAAGAGCGCGCCCATGACGCGCATCGCGGCGATGGCGAAGAAGCGCTTTTTGGCGAGGGCGTCGTCGGCGGGGGGCATGCGCTCTCCCTATCGCCGCCAAGGTGCCGCATCAACTGTGCGAGCGCGCCGTGACCGGTCGCTTCGACGCCCGCGGCAACCCTTTCGCGTTCGTCGGCGGGCTTGTTCTGCGACAGCTTGATCGTCGGCCGCCATGCGGCGATGCGCATCTCGAAGCCGGTGATCGCGCCAGTCATCCGGCTGAACAGCGCCGGGTTCATCTTGGCGCGCGTCCACGGCGGATTGGCGCCGGCGCGCGCTTCATGGGCGGCGGACAGCGTGTCGAGCAGCGCGACCAGCGCGCTGTCGTCGATCCGGCGCACGGCGCCTTCCATCTCGATCGCGACATAGTTCCAGGTCGGTACCTGATCGGCCTCGGCATACCAGCTTGCGCTGACATAGGCGTCAGGCCCCTGCACCACGGCGAGCGCGGTCGTGCCTTCCAGATGGCGGGTCAGCGCATTGCCGCGTGCGAGATGGAATTGCAGCGCCTTGCGGTCGTCGCTCAGCACCACCGGTGTGTGAGCGACGCGCGGGCCGTCAGGGGTGCCCGCGAAGATTGCGGCGAAACCGATCTCGCGGACGAGAAGCTCGGCGAGATCGTCCTGTTTCGGACGGAAGGCGCCGTTGGGGTGCATTAGCGGGGCCGTGCCGGGCGCGGCAACGGCTTCTTCGTTCCGGGCTTTTTGTCTGCGGGCTTGCCCGGTTTCGCTTTAGCCTTCGGTTTCGGCTTCGGCTTGCCGACATGGTCGGTGGGTTTGCTCGTCGCGGTGCGTCCGCGCCGCTCGCCGCGCCGCGCCTTGCGAATCTGCTTGCTGTGCGCCTTCGCTGCCGCCTTTTCGGCCGCTTTGGAGGGCGGGCCCTTGACGATATCGTCGATCCCGACCTCGCCGAGCAGCAGGTCGAAGCCGAGTGCGTCGAGGCTCGCGGCGAAATGCTCGGGTACCTCGGCGCTGATATCGATTGCGCCGCCGTCGGGGTGATCGATGCGCAGGCGGCGGCTGTGCAGGTGCATCTTGCGGCTGATCGAGCCGGTCAGGAAGGCGCCCTTGCCGCCATATTTGCCGTCGCCGACAATCGGATGGCCGATCGCCGCCATATGGACGCGCAACTGATGGGTGCGGCCGGTGAGCGGTTGCAGTTCGACCCACGCGGCGCTGTTGCCTGCGCGCTCGATGACCCGGTAGCGTGTCTTCGCGGCGAGGCCGCTGTCGTGCACATGCATCTTCTCGCCGCCCGATCCGGGCTGCTTGGCGAGCGGCAGATCAATCTCGCCCTGCGCGATGTCGGGGACGCCGACGATGATCGCCCAATAGGTCTTTTTCGCGCTGCGGTTGGAAAAACTCTTGGCGAAATAGGCCGCGGCGCGCGGAGTCCGCGCGACGAGCAGCGCGCCCGACGTATCCTTGTCGAGCCGGTGGACGAGCTTGGGCCGCACCGGCGCATCGAACTTGAGCGCGTCGAGTAGCCCGTCGACATGCTGCTCGGTCTTGGTGCCGCCCTGCGTCGCAAGACCGGGCAGCTTGTTGAGCACGATCGCGCTCGCGTCGCGGTGAATCAGCATGCCGGTCGCCAGCTCGATGTCGGCATCGGTCAACGGGCGGCCTTTGCGCGCCGGACGGGCTTCGGTTTCGACCGGCGGCACCGGCATGACGAGCGTCTGCCCGGTCTCGATGCGGTCCGACACATCGGCCTTCTTGCCGTCGAGCGTCAACTGCCCTGAACGCGCCCATCGCGCGAGCAGCGCGTGCGGCGTTCCCGGCCGGTGCCGTTTGAACCAGCGGTCGAGGCGGATGCCGTCATCCTCTTCGGCGATCGTCGCCCCGTCGAGCTTTGCTTTGCTTTCGCTCATGCCGGTACCTGCCGCACGATGAACAGGCCGATGCCGCAGGCGAGGACCGCGCCGATCACCGACGCGAGGACGTAAGCGGCCGCCTGCCCGGTCTGACCGCGTTCGAAGAGCAGCCAGAATTCAAGGCTAAAAGAGGAGAAGGTGGTGAAGCCGCCGAGGATGCCGACGCCGACGAACAGCCGCGCGGTCTCGCCGCCGTCGCTGCTCCGCGCCAGCCAGCCGATCAGCAGGCCCATCAGCAAGCTGCCGGCGATATTGATCGAGAGCGTCCACCACGGAAAGCCGGGGCCGAGGCGCGCGAGCATGACCTGCCCGACGAGGTGGCGGCAGCCGGCGCCGATCGCGCCGCCGATCATGACTGGAAACAGGCCGTTCATGCGCTCGCCCTAGCCGCAAAATGCAGTAAGGCATAGCACCGCAATTTGCGGCGGGGCGTGGCGACCTCACTCGTCGGGGCGCGGCGCGGTGAGTGCTGTGGCCGGGCGTTCGTGCGTCGCACGCCAGTCGGCGGGCCGGACGAAATCGCCCTGCCAGATCCCGCGCCGCTTCGCCTGCGCCTCGGCTTCCTCGACCGGATAGGCGCCGTCCGTCGCGACAGCCCAGCCCTGCCGGACCATTTCAGCGCTCAGGTCGATGCCCTCGGGAAAGGGGAGGGTGCGGCATGTGGCGAGCGTGCGGTGGTAGGCATCCTTTGCGGTCAGGTCGCAATGCAGCGGCCCGCCCCCGGCAAGTCTTTCGAGCGCGGTGCGGGCTTCGCGGCCGCAGGTCCAGCGGCCGCCGCCAGCGGCACGCGCACAATCCTGCCGATATTCGACGGCATCGAGCCCGGTGAGGCGGATCGTGAGCACTGCATCGTCCTGGCGAACGGTCAGACTGTCGCCGTCGATGACATGCACCAGCGGGACAGTAGCCGCGGGAGCGGGGCGCCATGTCTAGGCCGCGATCGCCAGCCCGGCGAGCAGGAGCAGCGCGGCGAACGAGCGCAAGCGGCGGCGCCAGCGGAGGCGGCTGAGGGATGAGATGATTTCCGGCATCGCGCGATCGGCCTGATGATGACGCCCGCAAATGGCAAGTGTGAATAAGCAGTTGACGACGAGAACAAAACATGTCCAAAATGGATGAAATCCGGCACGGCTGCTGTACGCCGACTCATCCGCTACGCAGGCTTGGGTCCGTATCGGCGGCAAACAGGAATGAACAAAAGGTGAATATCGCCGAAATGACGACATAGTTGTGCCGGGGTGGAGCAATGAACGGGGACAGGCAGCATGATGGACTTTGAAGCACGCGGCGGGCTCGACATGGCGGATTTTCCCCCGGGCGGTTTCCGGGCAGGAGAAGAGTCGGTGCCACCAGAGATGCCGGGATATTCGATGCCGCTTGGCACGCAATCGCCCTTGCTGGTCGTCGGTCAGGTGGATTTCGCACCCGACGCCCTGCCGCTCGTCGATGTGCGCCTCGCCACGGCATTGCCGGCGTTGCGAGCGGCGGGCCATATCAGGCAAAATGCCGCGCCGGATATCGTCTGGCTGGCTGCGGCCGATGCGATCGAAACCGAGATGCTGGCCGACATATGCGCGGCGGCGGGCGAGCGGGGCTGCCATCTCGTTTGCGAGACTTCGCTGGCGGCGCTCGACCGGATAGTCGCGGCGGTCCCCGCGTCGCTTCAGACCCAGTTTCTGGTCGATGCCGATGCGACCGACCGGCTTGTCGCTCTGGCTGCCGCCCGGCGGACCCGATGTCAGAATATCCATGACGTCGCCCGCGACGCCGCGATGGAGCGGATCGACCGGTTGCAGGAAGAGGTTGCGCGCATCTCGCGCCTGCTCGGCGATCTGGCAGGCCAGCGCGGCGGGCTGCCGGGGACGCCGGGCGGCTTTGCGCCGCGCCCCGAGGAATTTGCCGACTATCCGGGTCAGGTCCGCTCGGCGCCGCGCGACTTTGCGGCGGTGCCGCGGAGCTTCGTGCCCGAGGAACGCGCGCTGGAACGACAGCGCGCCAAGGCGGTGCGGCGAGTGCTGCGCCAGCGGCGGATGCGCGAACAATATTTCCCGGCCGACCTGTTCGCCGACCCGGCGTGGGACATGCTGCTCGACCTTTATGCGGCGCGGCTCGAACGCCAGCCGGTGTCGGTGTCGAGCCTGTGCATCGCCGCCGCCGTGCCCGCGACGACGGCGCTGCGCTGGATCAAGACGATGACCGACGCTGGCCTGTTTCTGCGCGAGGCCGATCCGCACGATGGCCGCCGCATCTTCATCGGGCTTGCCGAAGGCGCATTCGATTCGCTCGCGCGCTATTTCGAGGCGCTGGAGGAATAGCGGCGCGCTTGCCTCCGCGCCCAAGCTGTGGCAGGGGCGCGCTCTCCCGAAACGGGGGCGCTTAGCTCAGTTGGTAGAGCATCTCGTTTACACCGAGAGGGTCGGCGGTTCGAGCCCGTCAGCGCCCACCAAGGACACCCCCTTCTGCGATAAGATGATCGACGACCGTCCCGCGTTGCGTGGGAGCGGGCGCGTATGCGGGGCGGATCATAGTCCGGACGATCCGCTTTCGCCGTCAAAGCCACTTCGTCTATTCCTGATGACATCGATAACATTAGTTGTTATGCGAGCGTCGAGAAACGGGAGAGGCAAATGGTTCCGATGAGTGGTGAGGGGGCGGGCGCCGCCGCGCCGGGCGAGCTCGGCGGCAAGCGCGATCGTCTGGGCCTGGGGGTCTCGGGGCTCTATCTGGCGCTCTATCTTCACTACGGCTTTTTCGCTTTCCTGCCGTTGTGGCTCAAATCGACCGGGGCATCGCCGGAAGAAATCGGAATATTGTTGGCGATCCCGCTGGTGTTGCGGCTGCTGACCGTCGCCCCCTTTTCGGCGTTCGTCGGGCGGCGCGGCTGGGTGCGGAGCGCGATCGCCTATACCTCGCTCGCCTCGGCGGCGATCGTGCTGCTGTTGCTCGGCGAGCCCGATCATGCCGGGCGCGTCGTGATCGTGATCTTCTTTTCGATCGTGTGGGACCAGATCCCGGTGCTCACCGACGCCTATGCGGTGATGGCGGTGCGCAGCCGTTCGCTCGATTTCGGGCGGTTGCGCGTCTGGGGATCGATCGCGGTGGTCGCGTCGAACGCGGCGGCGGGCTGGGCGATAGGGGTCTTCGGCATCAAGATGCTGCCGTTGATGGTTGCGACGCTGTTGCTCGCGCCGGCCCTGGTCGCCTTTGCCTTGCCCGCCGACCGCAAGCTCGCCGGGGAAAGCGAGGAGCAGGGCGGACGCTGGCGCGACCTGATCGGCGATCGCGGCCTGATCCTCGCGATGGTCGCCGCATCGCTGATCATGGGCAGCCACGGCGTCCTGACCAGTTTCGGGGCGATCCAGTGGACCGCTCAGGGCATTTCGACGACGACCGTCGGTCTGCTGCAGGCTTTGGCGGTCGCGGCGGAGATATTGGCCTTCTGGTTCGGCGCCAGGCTGCTCGGACCGCGCGATCCGCGGCTGCTGATCTGCGCCGGGGCGATCGCGGGGGCGCTGCGCTGGGCGATCATGGCGACCAGCCCCGGCCTGCCCGTGCTGATCGCGGCGCAATTGCTCAACGGCATTACTGCAACCGGCACCATCCTCGGTATCATGCTGGTGATCGCGACGCGCGTGCCGATGCATCTCAGCGCGACGGCGCAGGGGATGAACGCCGTGCTGCTCGGCGTTGTGCTCGCGCTCGCGACGGCGGGGTCGGGGCGGCTTTGGTCGCACGGACTGGACGTGGCTTATCTCGCGATGGCGGTACTCGCACTGCTCGGCGCGCTTTGTGCCTGGCCGGGGCGTATCGGAGCGACAGGCAGGATCGACACGGACGAATTGTCCGCAACTGGAGCCGAATGATCATGAATCGCAAGACCCTGCTTTTGGCCATGCTCCTTGCCGGAGCTGCGCCGGTGGGCGCGGAGGAGGCGCCTCCCATGCGCGATATGCAGAGCTGGCCGCTGCCCGAAACGCTCAGCCCGGAAGGGCGGGCGGCCGTGGCGGCGCTGGCGGCACAGAAGATGCCCGACCCGGTGCCGCCGATTGCCGAGGTCCGCAAGCTCATCGACATGATGCAGGCGGGCATGGGCGCGCCGCTCGAAAAGCGATACGAAGTGCGGATCGAAAACAGGGCAATCGCTGGTGTGCCGGTGCGCATCGTCTATCCCAAGGGGGTGACCGAGCTCGGCACGGGGCCGGTCCTGCTCAACCTTCACGGCGGCGGGTTCGCGGTCGATTCGGGGTCGCTGACCGAGACGATCCCGATTGCCGCGCGCAGCGGGATTCCGGTCGTGGCGGTGCTGTATCGCCTGTCGCCCGAAAACCCTTATCCTGCGGCGCTCGACGATGCGCTGGCGGTCTATCGGGCGCTGGAGAAGGAGAGGACGGCGAAGCGGATCGCGGTGTTCGGAACCTCGGCGGGCGCGGCGCTGTCGGGGCAACTGGTCGCGAAGCTCGCCAGCCTGGGGCGGCCGATGCCCGCTGCGCTCGGCTATTTTTCGGGCAATGCCGACCTGTCGAAACGCGGCGATTCGGAATCGTGGATGCCGGGACCGCCGTTCGACTGGGTCGCCGACTATGTGGGCAAGAAGCCGGTGACCGATCCGGTCCTTTCGCCAATCCACGGCGATGTTTCGGGCTTCCCGCCGACGCTGTTGCTCAGCAGCACGCGCGATTTCCTGCTCAGCCCGACCGCGATTTTCGCGCGAAGGCTGACCGGGAAGGGCGTCGATGCGCGGCTCGTCGTCTTCGACGGGCTGCCGCACGCTTTCTGGGGCTATATGGACATTCCTGAGACCGACGAGGCGAACGAGCTGATCGCGCGCTTCCTGAAGGACAAGCTCGCCGCTGCCGGGAAATGATCAGCCGGCCGCGGCGAGATGATCGCGATAGGTATCGCGGAGCGCCTTCTTGTCGATCTTGCCGGTGGCGGTGAGCGGGACGCGCGCGAAGAGGATATCGTCGGGCATCCACCAGCGCACGACGCGGGTTTCGAGATGCGCGCGAAGGGCCTCGGCGGTGACCGTTTCGCCTTCGTGGGCCTCGATGACCAGCAGCGGGCGTTCCTCCCACTTCGGATGATAGACGCCGATGACGGCGGCGATGCGGACGCCGGGGCAGCCGACCGCGGCATTTTCGAGGTCGATCGAACTGATCCACTCGCCGCCCGACTTGATCACATCCTTCGCGCGGTCGGTCAGGCGCAGGAAACCGAAGCGGTCGATCGTGCCGATATCGCCGGTGTCGAACCAGCCGTCGCTGTCGGCGGCGGGCAGGTCGGGATAATAATGGTCGACGACCCACGGCCCGCGCACCTGCAGCTTGCCCGCCTGCTCGCCATCCCACGCGAGCGGCGTGCCGTCGTCGTCGACGATGCGCAGCTCGATGCCGAACTGCATCCGCCCCTGCCGCGTCAGGATCGTTTCGGTCGCATAATCCTCGCCCTCCGCCATCAGCAGCGGGGTCGGGGTCGAGATCACGCCGAGCGGATTGGTTTCGGTCATCCCCCAGATCTGGAGGACGGTGACGCCATATTTTTCGCGAAAGGTTTCGGCCATCGCGCGCGGCACGGCCGAGCCGCCTATGACAAGGCGTTTCAGGTCGCCGACACCCTGGCCGCTGTTCTCGAGATGCGACAGATACATCGTCCAGATCGTCGGGACGCCGCCCGAGAAGGTCACGCCCTCGCCCGCGATCAGCTCGGCAAGGCTCGCGCCGTCCATCCTGTCGCACGGCAGGACCAGCTTGCAGCCGTTGATCGCGGCGGTGAAGGGCAGGCCCCACGCCGTCGCATGATACATCGATGAGCAGGGCATGATCGTGTCGAAAGCGCTGAATCCGAAGGCGCTGCTGAGCCCCGCCGCCATGCCGTGCAGCACGATCGAACGGTGGCTGTAGAGCACGCCCTTGGGATCGCCCGTCGTGCCCGAGGTATAGCAGAGGAAGGCTGCGGCATTTTCGTCGAACCGCGGCCAGTCGAAAACGCCGTCCTCGGCAGCGATCAATTGCTCATAGGGGTCGGCGAGCAGGACATATTCTTCAATCGCGGGAAGCAGCGGCTTGAGGCGGTCGACGAGCTCGGCGAGATTGGCCTCGAAGAAGAGGACGCGGCTGCCGGCATGGTTGATCGTGAAGGCGATCTGTTCGTCGCTGAGCCGCGGGTTGGCGGTGTGGAGGACCGCACCGATGCCGGGAACGGCATAGAAAAGTTCGAGATGCCGGTGCGTGTTCCAGGCCAGCGACGACACCCGGTCGCCGCTTTCGATCCCGAGCCTGCCGAGCATCTGTGCGGCCTGCCGCGAGCGCTGCTCGCAGCCCGCCCAATCATAGCGCCACAACGGTTCGCCGACGAGCTTCGAGACGATTTCGCGCCCGCCATGCGCCCGTGCCGCATGGGTCAGGATCGCACTGATCAGCAGGGGGGCGTCCTGCATCAAGCCGGCCAGCATCGTCTCTCCTCTTGCGGCGCACCGCAGCTATTCTGTCGGTGGTGACAGGTCGTAGCGGTCGATAAAATCGGCGGTGACGCCGTTTGTCCAGCCAAACCCGGTCTGGGTCGCATATTCGCCGCCGCCGCCGACGCCCGCCTGCTCGAGGTCATATTTTTCGAACAGCAGTCCGGTGCGGGCGAAGGTGGTGCCGACCGTATCGACCCAGCGGCCGGCAATGTCGCGCGCCAGCGCGTCGTGCCCGTAGCGCTTTAAACCCGCGACCGCGATCCATTGCAACGGCGCCCAGCCGTTCGGCCGGTCCCACTGCTGGCCTGTTGCGGCGAGCGTCGTGTGCAGGCCGCCGCGTGCAAGCAGCCGTTCGGCGACTGCCGCGGCGGTGCTGTCGGCCTGTTCCTGCGTCGCCACGCCGACCAGCAAGGGCGCCAGCGCGGCGGCGGTGAGCGGCGGACGCAGGCGGGCCCGTTCGACGTCGACATCGGCGAAATAGCCGCCTTCGGCGTGCCAGAGATGGCGGTTCATCGCGGCGCGTCGTTCTTCTGCCAACCGGGCGTAATGTCCCGCGTCGCTATCGTTGCTCGCTGCGATCGCCGACTCCAGCCCGAACAGGAAGGCGTTTAGGTCGACCGGGGCGATCGCCGTCGTGCGGATCGACGGCAGGGCATCGCCGTCCAGCCAGCGCGACGAGAAATCCCAGCCGCTTTCGGCGCCGGCGCGCAGGTCGCGATAAACCTCGCCCACCGGGCGCCCGCTCGCGGCGGCGGTCGCGACATCCTCGCGCCAGCTTTCGTCGCGCGGGGTATCGCGCGGGTCCCAATAGCGGTTGAGGAGGTCGCCGTCGGCGAGCCGGACAACGCGCGCGTTGCTGCTGCCGGGGTCGAGATTGTCGGCGCCTGCCATCCACCACGCATGCTCGCGCTTCATTGCCGAAAGGCGGCGGGCTGCCACCATGCTTTGCCGGTCACCGAGCAATTCAACCATCATGTGGAAGAGCGGCGGCTGCGAGCGGCCGAGATAATAAGTGCGCGTGCCGTTCGGGATATGGCCATGCGTCTCGATCAGGTCGGTCATCGCGTCGACGATGCCGTTGGCGAGTTCCAGTTCGCTATCGCGGACGAGGCCCAGCATCGTGAAGAAGCTGTCCCAATAATAGATTTCGCGAAAGCGGCCGCCCGGCACGACATGGCGGTGCTGGACGGCGAGCGCCGATCCGCCGGCGGCCTGTTCGGGGGCGCGCGCGAGTTCCTTCCACAGCGCGCGGATATGCGCGCGGAGCGGCAGCACGGCGGGGCTGGCGCCGGTCGTCTGCGCGGGGAGGTCGAAGTTTGCCGCGATGAAGGCGCGTAGCGCCGCGTCGCCCGGGGCCAGCGCCGCGAAGTCATGCATGATGTCGGCGACCGGACGCCGCGGCAGGGCATCGACGAAGGTCTTGCCGTCGGGCAGGATCGCGCGCTCCTGCACCTTGGCGAGGAGCGGTCCGTAGAGGTCGGCGGGGCTCGGTTCGGCGCCCATCAGCGTGCGAGATGCCTGTCGAAGAAAGCCGCCTGCGCCGCGAGCGCATCCTCGGTCTCGGGGCATTCCATATAGGCCCAGAAGGCATGCAGCATGCCTTCATAAACCATCAGATCGGCGTCGACCCCGGCTTTGCGCAGCGCGAGATGGAAGCGTATGGTTTGGCTCAATAGCTGGTCGCGCGTGCTGGTCATCAGCAGCGTCGGGGGAAGGCCGGTCAAGTCGCCGTAAAGCGGCGAGAGCAGCGGGTCGGTGCGCTCGGTCCCTGCGGCATAATCGGCGAGGACTTCGGGGCCTGTCCGTGTGCCCATGATCGACGGCAGGAAGGCTTCGCAGTCGCTGACGAGCGCGAGATCGGCCGATCCCGAGAAGAAGCCGGCGGCGGCGGGCATCGGCAGGCCTTCGGCCTTGATCCGCGCGAGGAGCTGGCCGGTCAGGACCGCGCCCGCCGAGGTGCCATAGATGCCGATCGATGCCGGCGATCGCTGCGACAGGGCGTTGCGATAGACTGCGAGCGCATCGTCGACCGCGGCCGGAAACGGATGTTCGGGCGCCATCCGGTACATCACCGTGGCAACCGATATTCCGGTCAGTCCGGCGATAGGGATTGTTTCGGTCTCCGAACCCGAATCGACCATGAAACCGCCGCCGTGGAAATTGATCAGCAGCCGCCGGTCGGGCGATGCGTCGCTTTCCCGGCGCCGCACGAACTTCACGGGAACCCCCGCCACCGTCCCTTTGCCGACATCGACGCCGAAACGCTTCGCGCGGCTTTTGTTCAGCGGCTTCAGGTGACTGGCCGCTGCCGCGCGAACCGCCTTACGCGTGATCGCATTGCGCATCAGCGTCGCGGTCATTTCCGGCGCCGACCCGGCTGCGAGCAGCGGCGTCATGACGGCGCGCGCTTCTTCGCTCACCGTCGGCGCAAAGGGCGGCTGGGCGGGGCTTTTACCCATCGGCTCAGCTTCCGAAACGGTAGCCGATCCGCACGCCGTACATCCGGGGTTCGGTATAGGTCAGGCCGACCATGCCCGACGACTGGGCATATTGGTCGAGCACCCCGACCGGCTTCGCCTCGTTGGTGATGTTGTTTGCGAACAAGCTGACGTCGAGCGGCCGTCCGCCGATATCCTTGAGCCCGATGCTGGCGTTGAGCAGGCCATAGGCCGGCAAGTAATTATAGAAGGACGCGTTGGTCTGTGCGGTCGACACCTTGGTCTGGCGGGCATAGTTGACCGCGAGGACCAGATCGCCGGCGCTGCCCAGCGACGTCTCGTAAGAGCCGCCGACCGAAAATTTGTGCTTCGGTGTGTAAGGGAAGGGCGCGCCATTGAGGATCGCGCCGGCGCTGGCGTCGGCGACCTCGGTATAGCGCGCGTCGATGTAGGAATAGCTGCCGTTCAGCGTCAGCCCCTGCACCGGCATGACCAACAGGTTCAGCTCGACGCCCTGGATTTTGCCTTTCGCGGCGCTGCGCGTGACATTGAGCGGTATCGTGCCGCCCGGCGTTTCGACGACCTCGGCTGTCGTGCGCTGGATATTGTCGTAGATGCCGCGATAGGCGGCGACGTTGGCGCGGACATCGACATTGCCGAGCGAGAATTGCGACTTCAGCCCGACCTCGATGTCCGAAAGCCGCTCGGGCTTGTAGGTGCGGAATTCCGAATCGACCGGCACCGGCCCGTTGACGCCGCCCGACTTGTAGGCATCGCGCGCGGTGACATAGACATGGACGCCGGGCGTCACATCATAGTCGAGCGTCGCGGTGTAGCTCGGATAATCGCTGTCGACCGAACCCGAGACCGTCGGCGGACCGCCGATCGTCTGCGCGGTGAAGCTGTGCTCCCATGTGTAGCGAAGGCCGCCCGTGACGCTGAGCCCGGTCAGCGCGCCCGACAGCTTGCCGAGATCGACCGTCGCCTGCCCGAACACCGCCTCGCTCTTGTTCGTCTGGGTAAAGAAGCCCGAGATCGTCGGCAGCAGCGTCCCGATCGGGAAGAAGGTATATTCCTCGATCCCCGCCGGATCGCTCCAGCTCTGCCGGTCGAGATAGCCGCCGACCGAGAAATCGACCGCGTCGTCGAACAAGGTGCCCTGAAGCTGCAATTCCTCGGTGAAGAAATTGGGCGCGATGGTCGGAATGCGCCCGCGCTGCCCGGCGATCGGGAAGGGCATGGCGTCATAGTCATAGCCGTAGATGGTGCGCAGTTCGGAATAGCTGATGATGTTGCGCAGCTTGATATTGTCGCTGAGCTGGACCGAGGCCTGGTTGATCACCTGCCAATATTTCGTCTCCGAAAACTGGTCGAGATCATAGGAGACGCGGCGCGGGCCGCGTGCTTGCTGTTCGGCGACCGCGGTCAGCACGCCGGGATAGAAGGCGGCGACCGGCAGGAAGCCCAGCCCCAGTGCCGTGGCGTCGTAACCCGCGACGGGGTTGTAGGCGCCGAGAACGGTGCCGCCGCCATTGGTGTCCGAATGATAGTAGCGCAGCATCGTATAAAGTTCGATGTCGTCGGTCGGCTGCAAGGTCAGGCCGAAACGGAAGCTTTCATACGCCAGATTGTCATAGTCCTTGCCCTCGAAGAAGGGGCCGACATCCTTGGTGTAGCCGTCGCGGCGGCCGACTTCGCCGGCGACGCGCAGCATCACCCGGCCGGGAACGATCGGCGTGTTGAGTGCGCCCTCGATCCGGCGGTCGTCATAATTGCCGAGCTGGACGCGGACATAACCTTCGAATTCGTCCTTCGGCTTGACCGGCTCGAACAGGATGTTGCCGCCCGTCGCATTCTTGCCGAACAGGGTGCCCTGCGGTCCGGCGAGCACCTGGATGTTGGCCATGTCGAAATAGGTGCCGACGCGGCCGTCGACGTTCACGCTGTTCGGGACTTCGGCGAAATAATTGACCACGCCGGGGGTCGAGCCGAAGGCCGGGCCCTGGCCGCGCAACGCGAAATAGGCGAATTCGCGGGGATAGCCGCCGCTGATCGTGAACAGCGAGGGGGTGTTGTCGGCGAGCGAGGTGCGATCGGTGACGCCCTTTTGTTCGAGCGCCTCGTCGGTGAAGGCCGTGACCGCGATCGGCACGCTCTGCAGATTTTCCTCGCGGCGACGGGCGGTGACGATGATGTCGCCGAGGCCGCTGTCGTCGCTGGTGGTGGTCTCGTCGGCCGGCGGCGTTTCGGTCTGAGCAAAGGCGGCGGCGGGCAGCAGGCTCGCGCCGCTCGCGAGCGCGATCAGAAAGGCGGAACGCATCGAAATCATGTCTTCCCTCCCAAAGGATAGCCGGATTCGTCCGGTCGGCAATGCGAATGACTGAAAATGATATCGATGTCAACAGCTCTTGCATGAAGGACAGGAAAGTATATCAATAGCCGTGATTAAGATTTGCTATCGATAACAGAGAGGATGCCATGAGTGACGCCGGACAATTCGGGCCGTGGGTCAGCGACGAAGCGAAGGCGCGATTTGCCGCCTTTCTAGAAGAGTCGGTGACGCCGCCCAATCTCGCTGCGGCGCGGCCGTTCTTCCGCGACTACAACCAGCGCCTGCTGGACAAAGCGCAGGCGGGATATGCGGTCGATGTCGCCGAACGCACGATTGCCGGCGTCACGGGCTATGAGGTGGTCCCGGCGGGGGGCGCGGCCGATGCCCCGGTGCTGCTCTGCCTCCACGGCGGCGCCTTCATGTGGGGCGAAGGGCCGGGCGCGCTGCTCGAAGCGGTGCCGATTGCGGCGGTCGCCGGGATGCGCGTGCTCGCGGTCGATTATCGCCTCGCGCCCGAACATGTCTATCCGGCGGCGGTCGAGGACGTCGTCGCGGTTTACCGGGCGCTGATCGAAACGGTCGATCCCGCGCGGATCGGCATTTATGGCTGCTCGGCCGGCGCATTGCTGACGACGCAGGCGGTCGCGCGCTTCCTCCACGATGGCCTGCCGGGTCCCGGCGCGATCGGCCTGTTTCACGGCGCGCCGCTCCCCTTCTCGGGCGATGCGGCGCTGGCGCAGAAGCTGTTCGATCCGCGGGCGGGATCGGGCGCGGCGCCGAAAGTCGAGGAACTGCCCTATTTCCTGGGCGCGGACCTGTCCGATCCGCTCGTGCTGTCCGCCGGGCATCCTCAATTGCTCGCGCTGTTCCCGCCGAGCCTGCTGATTTCAGCGACCCGTGATTTTGCCGCGAGCGCCGTGTCGGTCATGCATCGCCGCCTGCTCGCGGCGGGGACCGATACAAGCTTCGTCCTGTTCGACGGGCTGTGGCACGCGCATCATATGGACGTCGACCTGCCCGAATCGGTCGAGACCTATGCGATCGTCGCGGACTTCTTCCGCAAGCGCCTCGGCTAGGGTCCCTAGCGGCTCGTCTCGCGCGCGATCAGTTCGACCGGGAGCGCGTGCGCGGGGGCAGCGGTGTCGCCTTCGATCAAGGCGATGACGGCATGGGCCAGCGCGTGGCCGGCCTCGGCGCCGTCCTGACGGATCGAACTGATCGACGGGCGATGCACGCTGGCGATCGGCGCATCGTCGAAGCCGACGATCGCGACGTCGCCGGGGACGGAAAGCTTGCGTGCCGACAGGGCATCGCACGCGCCGGCAGCGATAAAATCGCTTGCAGCAAAGACCGCGTCGAACGTCGTTCCGGCATCGAGCGCGCTGCGGATCGCCTCGGCGCCGCCCTCGGCGGTGAACGGGCAGGAAAGCGCCCCGACGAGGCGCGCCTCGCTCGAGGCCAGCGCTTCGCGAAACCCTTCGAGGCGGGCGGCGATTTCGGGATGCTGGACGTCGCCGAGGAACAGCAGGCGCGTTGCGCCGCGGCCGACCAGATGCTCGGCGGCGAGCTTGCCGCCCATGCGATTGTCGCTGCCCACGACCTTGACGCTGACGCCGGGGACGGGCTCCCCCCAGACGACCATCGGCAGGTTCATGGCGGAAACCTGCGTGACGCGGTGCGCGCCCTCGCCCTGGCCGAGCATGACCGCGCCGTCGGCCCCGACCGCGCTCGACGACAGGAAATGCTCGTTGGTGGTCAGCAGGGTCGAATAGCCGGCCGGGGTCAGCGTTTCGAGCAGGCCGCCGATGATCGACAGGATCAGCGGGTCGGTGTGCGACTGGCGGCCGGGATCGATCTGGTCGATCACGACGGCAATCGTCCGCGTTTCGCGGGTGCGCAGGCTGCGGGCCGCGACATTCATCCGGTAACCGACCTGGCCTGCGACCTGGACGATGCGTTCGCGGACTTCGGGGCGGACCAGATCGCTGCCGCGCAGGGCGCGCGACACGGTGATCTTCGAAACGCCGGCCAGCGTCGCGACCATTTCCATCGTCGGGCGTTCGCTCTTGCCTGTCCTGCTCATGGCTGCCCGTTCCCCGAAGCCGATCCCGATCGATGGCCGTTATTGATTTGCGAAGTAGCGGCGGACCAGCCCTCCGATCAAGTCATTGGCTGCCGCCACTGCGGGAATTGTGATTGGCAGGAACTGGAAACCGTGCGGCAGGCCGGGCAGGCGGCGGGCCAGCGTCTCGACGCCGGCGCGAACGAGCGCCGCAGCATAATATTCGCCATCGTCGCGCAGCGGATCTTCGGATGCGGTCAGGACGATCGCGGGCGCAAGGCCGTCGAGGCGCTCGGCACGCAGCGGCGAGACGAACGGATCGGCGACCGAACCGCTGCCGAGATAAAATTCGCGGCACGCATCGAGATAGTTTTTCGACAGGCCCGGCGCCCCGACTTCGGCGAACGACGGCAAGGAAAAACTGAGGTCGGTGGCGGGATGGATCAGCAACTGGAACAGCGGCTGCGGCTTGTTTTCGGCGCGCAGGCGGAGGGTCGCGGCGGCGGTCAGATTGCCCCCTGCGCTTTCGCCGCCGAGCGCGATGCGCGCGGGATCGCAGCCGAGATCGCCGGCCGAGCGCCGCGCCCAGTCGAGCGCGGTCATCGCATCGTCGAGTCCGGCCGGGAATTTATGCTCGGGGGCGAGGCGATAATCGACACCGAGCACCGCGCAGCTGCTCGCTGCGGCAAGGTGCCGGGTCATCGCGTCGTGCGTGTCGAGGTCGCCGAACATCCAGCCGCCGCCGTGGAGGAAGACGAGCAGCGGCAGCGGCGTGTCGGACGCCGGGCGATAGAAGCGGACCGGCACCCCGTCGGCATCGAGATTTGCGACATGGTCGATGTCGGTTCCGGGCATCGCGGCCGCCATCATCGCCATATTGGCGCGCATCATCGGTATAAGCTCCGGGGTCAGCGGCGGCATTTCCTGCGGCTGTCCGGTGAAGGCGGCGATATCGGGATCGAGCATGGGCATCCTCTGATGATTGAATCGTCTTGATGACATCGATATCAATAGGCAGCGCGCTTGTCCAACCGGCGTTTGGTGACGCACGGCCCAGACAAGAATGCGCCGGCACGATGGCCGGCGCATTCCCCCTTTCGGGACTTCATGAACGATCAGCGTTCGGCGTTGCGGTCGCTGCGCTTGCCGCGCTCTGCCTGTGGCGCAGCGCCTTCCTGCTGCTCGGCGGTGTCCTTGAGCTGGCCCTTGGTCATGCCCGTGACGAGCACGTCGCCCGACCCGGCGAAGCTGGCGGCGGGGAGCGTCGCGACGCGGTTGCCGACCTCGACCGTCACCGCCTGCACGACGCCGCTGCCGGTCTGGCGCAGTTCCTGCACATAGCCGATGACCTTGCCGCGCGTGTCGGTGACCGCCATGCCGGGTTCGACCGCGAACATGCCCGAACCGCCCGTGGCGCCGCTGCCCGCTGCGGCGAGCTGTCCCAAACTGCCCTGGAAGCTGCCTGCGGCCGATCCGGCACCGTTCGCCTGACCCGATACGCCCGAAAGCGCGCCGCCGGCTCGGTCGCGGACGCCGCCGACTGCGCCTTGCGCGGTGCCGGTCACCGTCGAAGCGGTTCCCCGCGCCGTGTCGGCTGTGCCGCTTACGGTCTGGCCGACATAATCGGTGCCGACGGCCTGCGCGTCGAGGTTGCCGCCGCCCGATGCCCGGCCCGAGCCGCTGGCGTTACCGCCGATGCTGTTGCCGAGCAGATCGCCGCCGCCGTTTGCCGACCCTTTGCCGCTGGCGTCGGCGCTGCCCTTGCCGCGGACGCGGCCCGAGCGGCGATCGATATTCGCCTCGCCGCGCCCCGAGCCGGCGAGTTCGCCCGCACTGCCGAGCGTCCCGCCGATCGGGCCGGTGGGATTGCCGAGCGTTCCGCCCAGCGTCCCGCCCAGATTTCCACCCAGCCCCCCGCTGCCGCCGAGGATCTGCGCCGATGCCGGCGCCGAGAAAGCCATTGCCGACGCGGCGAGCGCGAGGGTCGAGTTGAAGAGATATTTTTCCATTGTCCTGTTCCTGCTTGTGGCCCGGAGGGGGTGGGCCTGGGGAGAGAACGACAACGGCTGCGATTTTCTTCCGAAAAAGTTCAGTGGCCGCCGCAGGTGCCGCAGATCAGGCCGTGACCATAGATTTTGTCGCGGCCCTGCTTGCCGAGATCCTGCGCTTCCATGACGAGCGCGGTGACGGCGGGGCCGATGCGATCGATGGCCGGCACCGGATAGCGGAGCGCCAGCCGGCCGGCGACGAGCGGGGCGGCGAAGGAGGTGCCGCGCAGCCGGTTGCTGCTGCCCGCGCCGGTCGCGGCAAGGACCGCGTCGCCGGGCGCCGCGAAATCGACGTGCAGCGCGCGGCCCGCCTCGGGAAGCGCGCGGCCTTTCGCATCGACGCCGGTGACCGCGAAGACGCCGCGATAGGCGGCGGGATAGGCGGGCGGCGCGGCGGGACCGTCGTTGCCGACCGCCGCGACGATCAGCATGCCGCGCTGCTGCGCGCGCGCTATCGCCGCGGCGAGCAGCTTGTTGTCGGGGCCGACGAGGCTGATCGTCGTCACCGCGACGCCGTTCTGCGCGAGCCAGCCGAGCGCGCGCGCGATGGCACTGGCGTTACCGCCTGCAGGATCGGTGCCGTAGACGTCGGCGGCGAGCAGGTGCCGGCCCGGTGCCGCGCCGCGAACCGCCCCGTTGCCGATAAGCAGCGAAGCGACGGCGGTGCCGTGGCGGCTTGCCGCAGGAGCGCCCTTGGCAAAGCCGCGCTGTTCGACGCGCCCGGCGACCGAGGGATGTGCGGCAACGCCGCCGTCGATCAGGCCGAGCGCGGCGCCTCCGCTTCCCTGCGCGGTCGCCAGCGCCGCACCGGGCAGCGCGCCGCCGGGCCCGCTGGCGAAATAGATATTGTCGACATCGACCTCCGCTTCCGGCAACAGCTTTGCGAGCTGTTTGCGCGCCCGCGCGAGGCTGCGGTCGCCCGGAACCCGGAAGCGGGCGATGTCGAGATCGAGACCGTCGATCCGCTCGCGATCGATCAGCGCGAAGCCCTGTTTCGCTGCAGCACCGATCATCGCTTCGTCGACGCCGCTGGCGATCAGGGT
The DNA here is from genome assembly GCF_001307295.1 of Sphingopyxis macrogoltabida. Classification (NCBI taxonomy): domain Bacteria; kingdom Pseudomonadati; phylum Pseudomonadota; class Alphaproteobacteria; order Sphingomonadales; family Sphingopyxidaceae; genus Sphingopyxis; species Sphingopyxis macrogoltabida. The sequence goes on from NZ_CP012700.1 coordinate 564,899, forward strand.
GCCGCGCACCGCGGGCTCGCCGCGCTCGTCGAGCTCGATGCGGTCGCGATTGCCCCTGAGCAGGCTGTCGATGCGGTCGCGACGGAGCTGCGCCAGCGTTCCGCCGAGGCCGGCCAGCCGCTCGGCCGGAAGGTCGGCGAGCGGCGGCAGCGTGGGGAGGTCGCCGGGCAACCGGGCCGACGGCAGCGCGAGCTGCGCGTGCAGGCTTCCCGTCGTCCCGGCAAGGAGCAGGGCGGTCATCGCCAAAATTGTCGCGGTCCGTTGCATGATCGTCCTCGAACGCCCGGCTTCGCTGGCCGATGCAAAAAATTTAGCACGCTGCGGAAGAAACGATAGAAGCCTGTCGTTTCTTCCTGTGACCGTGAAGAAAAAGGCGACGATGCGCTTTGAAGAGCAATTGATCGAGCTGCTGCCCCGGCTGCGCCGTTTCGCGCGGGGGTTGGTGCGCGAGGCGAGCGACGCCGACGACCTGTGTCAGGGTGCGATCGAGCGCGCGTTGAAATCACAGGGCCAATGGCAGCAAGGGACGAGACTGGACAGCTGGATGTACCGGATCATTCGCAATCTCTGGATCGACGAGCGGCGCGCCGCCGGGCGGCGCGGCGTCCATACCCCGATCGACGATGCGGTGACGCAGGTCGCCGGCGACGGCGCCGCCGAGGTCGAAGTGGGCGCGCTGCGCGGCGATGTTGACGGTGCGATGGCGCGCCTGCCCGACGAGCAGCGCGAGGTCGTGATGCTCGTCCTCGTCGAAGGCTATGCCTATCGCGAGGCCGCCGAGATATTGGAGGTGCCGGTGGGCACTGTCACCTCGCGCCTCGCGCGCGGGCGTGAAACGCTGATGCATCTGCTGGGAGAAGCGGCATGAGCTTCGACCCCGAAACCATTGCCGCCTTCGTCGATGGCGAACTCGATGATCTCACTGCGCATCGCATCGCGCGCGAAGCGGCAGCGGATGCCGCGCTGGTGGCCAAGATCGCCCGCTATCGCGCGCTTCGTTCGACGCTGACGGCGCATTATGCGCCGGTGGTCGAGGAAGCGGTGCCCGACAGGTTGCGCGCGTTGCTGGAAGGGAACGCCAAGGTCGACACGAGCCTTGCCGAGCGCCGCGAAAACAAACGCCCGCGCTTTGCGGCGATCCACTGGGGCGCGGTCGCTGCCGCGCTTGTTCTTGGGCTGACGCTCGGCGTCAAGCCGTGGATGCCGGCGGCCAACGTGACCAGCGCCAACGGGACGCTCGTTGCGGCGGGCGGGCTGGCCAAGGCGCTCGATACCCAGCTTGCCTCGAACCAGCCGGACAATGCGGCGGTGCGGATCGGCCTCAGCTTCCGCGACCGGAGCGGCCGTATCTGCCGCAGCTTCGCAGGAGCCGACCTTGCCGGCATCGGCTGCCGCGACGGGGGACGCTGGATGCTTGAACGCACGCTGGCCGGGCAGCAGAGCCATGCTTACCGGCAGGCCTCTTCGGGTGTGCTCGCCGCCGACGCGGCAACGATGATGGCGGGCGAACCTTTCGATGCCGCTGCCGAGCGCGCGGCGCAGGCGTCGGGATGGGCGGCGGCGCCTCAGCCGTAGCGGACGCCCTCCTCCCGCTCCTTCAACAGCTTGAGCGTCTGCTCGCGCATCGCGAATTTCTGGACCTTGCCGGTCACCGTCATCGGGAAGCCGTCGACGAAGAGGATGTGGCGCGGGATCTTGAAATGGGCGATGCGGCCGCGGCAATGCGCGCGGACATCGTCTTCGGTGAGGGGCGCTCCGGCGCGCGCGACGATCCAGACACACATTTCCTCGCCATATTTTTCGTCGGGGATGCCGACGCCCTGAACGTCGACAATGTCGGGATGAGTGAGCAGATATTCCTCGATCTCGCGCGGATAGATATTCTCGCCGCCGCGGATCACCATGTCCTTGATGCGCCCGACGATCCGGCAATAGCCATCCTCGTCGATCGTCGCGAGATCGCCGGTGTGCATCCAGCCGTCGGCATCGAGCGCTTCGGCGGTGCGTTCGGCATCGTCCCAATAGCCGAGCATCACCGAATAGCCGCGCGTGCACAGTTCGCCGGTCTCCCCCCGCGCGACGATATTGCCGCCGAGGTCGATGAGCTTGACCTCGAGGTGCGGCTGGACGCGACCGACGGTCGAAACGCGCAGGTCGAGCGGGTCGTCGGTATCGCTCTGGAAGCTCACCGGGCTCGTTTCGGTCATTCCATAGGCAATGGTGACCTGATCCATATGCATCCGGTCGATCACCTCACGCATCACCGCCATCGGGCAGGGCGATCCCGCCATGATCCCGGTGCGCAGCGACGACAGGTCGAAGCGGTCGAAGTCGGGGTGCTGGAGCGCGGCGATAAACATGGTCGGCACGCCGTAGAGCGCGGTGCAGCGTTCGGCTTCGACGGTTTCGAGCACCGCGCCCGGGTCGAAGGCTTCGGCCGGATAGACCATCGTCGCGCCGTGGACCGCGCAGGCGAGATTGCCCATCACCATGCCGAAACAATGATAGAGCGGGACGGGGATGCACAGCCTGTCCCGAGAGGTCAGGCCGATCCGCGCGCCGACGAAGGCGCCGTTGTTGAGGATGTTCCGGTGCGACAGCGTCGCGCCTTTGGGAAAGCCGGTCGTCCCGCTGGTGAACTGGATGTTCACCGGCATCGCCGGGTCGAGCCGGATATCCGCCAGCGCGGAGATGTCGTTGCCGGCAAGGGCCGCGAACGGCAGGCAGCCCGCATGTTCAGTCTCGCCGAGCACGAAGACGAGGCGGAGATCGGGCAGGCGCGCCGCGTGCAGCATGCCGGGCGGGGCGGTCGCCAGCTCGGGCGCCAGTTCGCCCAGCATCGCGACATAATCGCTGCTCTTGTGCGACGGCGCGAGGATGAGTGCCGCGCAGCCCACCTTGTTCAGCGCATAATCGAGTTCGGCGACCCTGTACGCCGGGTTGATGTTGACGAGGATCAGTCCGGCCTTTGCGGTCGCGAACTGGACGACCACCCATTCGGCGCAATTGGGCGCCCAGATGCCGACGCGGTCGCCGGGTTTCAACCCGCGTTCGAGCAGGCCGGCCGCGACCGCATCGACCCGTTCGCGAAGCGCGCGCCACGTCCAGCGCACATTCTGGTGCCGGACGACCAGCGCTTCGCCATCGGCATAACGCTCCGCCGTCCGATCGAACAGCGCGCCGATCGTCATCTCGATCAGCGCTTCGCTATGATCGCCGCGTACGAAACTATCGGTCATGCATCCGCTTTCTCAAATTCGGCGTCGCGCAATTCCTTGCGCCGGATCTTGCCGCTGACCGTCTTGGGCAGGCTTTCGACGAATTCGATGCGGCGGGGGTATTTATAGGGCGCTGTCGCCGCTTTGACATGGTCTTGCAGCGCTTTTGCCAGATCGTCCGAAGGGCGATGGCCGCGGGCGAGGACGACGAACGCCTTCACCACCTCGCCGCGCGTCGGATCGGGGCTGGCGACGACGGCGCTTTCGGCGACCGCCTCATGCTCGAACAGCACGCTTTCGACCTCGAACGGTCCGATCCGGTAACCCGAAGAGAGAATGACGTCGTCGGCGCGGCCGACGAACCAGAAATAGCCGTCGGCATCGACCGTCGCGCGGTCGCCGGTCAGGTACCAGCCACCGCGGAACACGTTTGCCGTGCGGTCGGGATCGCCGCGGTAACCGAGAAAGAGGCCGGGCGGGCGCCCCTCGCCGACACGCAGCGCGATATCGCCTTCCTCGTCCGGCGGCAGGATGGCGCCGTCGTGACCGATGACCGCCAGGTCGATGCCGGGAGTCGGACGCCCCATCGCGCCCTGCCGCGCGGCGCCGGGACGGTTGCAGCAGAGCAGCACCGTTTCGGTCTGGCCGTAACCGTCGTGGATATCGAGCCCGGTCGCCTGTTTCCAGAGGTCGATCACCTCGGGATTGAGCGGTTCGCCGGCGCTGACGCAGTGGCGGAGGTGCGCAAAGCTGCGTCCCGCCAGATCGCCGCGCACGAACATCCGGTAAGCGGTTGGCGGCGCGCAGAGAGTCGTCACCGGGTGGCGTTCGAGCAGGTCCATCGCCGCCGCCGGATCGAACCCGGGCGCATGGTTGACGAAGATCGCGGCGCCCATCAGCCATGGCGCGAACAGGCTACTCCACGCCGCCTTCGCCCAGCCGGTATCGGACATGTTCCAGTGGAGGTGTCCGGGCCCGAGGTCGAGCCAGAAGCGACCGGTGATCTCGTGCGCGAGCGGATAGCCGGCGCCGTGGATCGTCATTTTCGGCTGGCCGGTCGTCCCGCTGGTGAAATAGCAAAGCGCCGGATCGTCGAAGGCAGTGTCGGCGATCTCGGCGAGCGGGGTGGCGGCGGCTTTGGCCGCGCCATAGTCGATCCAACCCTGACGGGGGCCGCCGATGTGGATCAGCGGGATTGCCGCATCGACCGGCGTTTCGTCCACCCGCGGCGCAACGTCGACCCCGGCGACGATACAGCGTGCCTCGGCTGCCGCGCAGCGATAGGCAATATCCTTGGGCGTCAACTGTACCGTGCCAGGCGAGGCAATCGCGCCCAGCCGCAGGCATGCGAGCATCAACTCCCACCATTCGATCTCGCGCGACATCAGAATGAGTACGGTGTCGCCGCGCCGGACCCCGGCGGCGTGCAGAACGGCGGCGGCACGCGCGGCATGGTCCGACAGTTCGGCGAAGCTGCGGTCGACGACGGCGCCGCCGCCGTCGGTCCACAGCATCGCGCGGTCGTCCGGCCGCTCCTTCGCCAGCCGATCGATCGCGTCGCGCGCGAAATTATAGTGCGTCGGCGGATTCCAGTCGAAGACTTCGCTCATCCGCCACGGGCCACGTTGATGACCGACAATTGGGTATATTCGGCGAGGCCTTCCTCGGACTGTTCGACGCCGAGGCCGGAGGATTTGACCCCGGCCATCGGAATGTGCGGCCCGATCGCGACATGCTGGTTGACCCATACCGATCCGCTTTCGATCCGGTCGGCGACCGACATTCCGCGCTCGACGTCGGACGACCAGACCGAAGCACCTAGTCCATAGGGCGATGCGTTCGCGCGCGCGACGACGTCGTCGATGTCCGAATAACGGATGACCGGCAGGATCGGCCCGAACTGTTCCTCGTCGACGATCTCGTCGCCGTCGGTGACGTCGCGGACGATCGTCGGGCGCAGGAAATAGCCGGCGCGGTCGATGACTTCGCCGCCCGCGACGATCGTGCCGTCGCGGCGCGCGCTTTCGAGAAAGGCCTTCACCTTCTCATATTGCGCCTTGTTCTGGATCGGACCGATCTGCGCGCCCTGCGCCAGCCCGTCATCAACCACCGCGGCCTCGGCAAGCCGCGCCAGCTCGTCGCACATCGCGTCATAGATGCTGTCGTGGACATAGGCGCGCTTGATCGCGAGGCAGACCTGCCCGCAGTTCAAAAAGGCGGCGTTGAAAATGCCCTGTGCCGTCGCACGCACATCGACATCGTCGAGCACGATGCCGGGATCGTTGCCGCCGAGTTCGAGCGTCAGCCGCTTGAGCCCGTCGGCAGCGCTCGCCATGATCTTCTTGCCCGTGGCGGTCGATCCGGTGAAGCCGACCTTGGCGATGCGCGGGTCGGCGGTGAGGTAACCGCCGAGATCATTGGCGTCGGTGATGATGTTGACGACACCGGCCGGGAAGATGTCGCGGCAGAGCTCGCCGAGCATCAGCGCGGTGACCGGCGTCGTCGGCGCGGGCTTGAGGACGATCGTGTTCCCAGCGATCACCGCCGGTCCGATCTTCCAGCAGGCGACGAGCAGCGGGAAATTCCACGCGATGATTCCCGCGACGACGCCGAGCGGCTTGCGGCGGACGCGGATCAGCCCGTCGGCATCGTCCTGGATCGTCCGTTCGGCGATCTGGAGTGTCGCATAGTGGCGGAGGTAACCCTCGGCCCAGGCGATCTCGCCCTGCGCTTCGGCAAGCGGCTTGCCCTGTTCCTGCGTCAGCGCACGCGCCAGCCTGTCGGCATTGGCGACGATCGCGTCGGCGAGCTGACTGACCTTGGCCTGCCGCTCGGCCAGCGGCACTTCGGCCCATCCGGGGAAGGCGGTGGCGGCCGCCTCGATCGCTTCGTCGGCCTGCCGCTCGGAGGCGCGGGCGACGGTCGCGAATATCTCCTCGGTCGCGGGGTTGATTACGTCCATCGCGTGGTCGCCTTCGACGAGCTGGCCGCCGATCAGCATTTTGTAATCAGACATCCATTCTCTCCGGTCAGAATTTCGTGCCCACGGTCACGCCATAGGTTCGCGGCGTTCCGACATGGTTATAGTCGAAGCCGAAGCCCGCGAGCAGGTCGACGCGCGAGGTGAAATAGAATTTGTTGGTCAGGTTCTTGCCCCATACCGACGCCGTCCAGCGCCCGTCGGCCGACTCCCAGTCGATATGGCCCGAAAGCAGCACATAGCTTTTCTGGCGGAGGCGGGGGATGTTGAGCACTTCGAAATATTGGCTCGATGAATAGTTGAGGTCGCCGTGCAGGCTGAGCTTGCCGCTGCCGCCGTCGATCACGGTCGCATCGACGCCGCCGGTGAAGGTCAGCTTCGGCGCGTTCGACAGGTTGTTGCCGCTGACATCGACCCCGCTGACGGTGCCGCGCTTGATCTTGGTATCGAGGATGCCGACCCCGGCGCGCAGCGTGGCCATGTCGGTGGCGCGCACCGTCAGCTCGGCCTCGCCCCCCAATATCTGTGACCGCGGAATGTTCAGCAACGTCTGCGCGGCGGTTGCCGGATCGACGTTGATGAACTGCTGGTTGCTGTAGGTGTAGCGGAACCCCGCCATGTTAAGCGTGACGCGGCGGTCGGCGAACTGGCTCTTCAGCCCGAGTTCGAACGCGTCGATCTTTTCGGCCTTCGCGACCGACAGTTCCGACGGGTCGAAAAAGGCCTGCGCGTTGAAGCTCGGCGCGCGATAGCCGCGGCTGTAGTTGCCATAGACCATGACGTCGGGGTTGATCTTGTAATCGGCGCCGATCTTCCCCGACAGGTTTTCGGTGCTGTAATCGAGCCGCGACGGCGGGATCAGGTTCATCACCAGCACTTCATTAGGACCAAAGGCATTCGCCTCGAAATTGCTCTGCACCCCCTTGTCGTGCGTGAAGCGGACGCCGCCGCGCAGGGTCAGCTGGTCGGTGACCTCGAAGCTCATGTCCGAATAGAGCGCATAGCTTTTCTTGAGCTGGTCGAAGCTGTTGCGGAACAGGCAGCCGAGCGGAAATCCGACCGCGCAATCATTATCGGTGACGCCGGGCAGGCCGTCGGAATCGATGTCCTTGCCGATCTCGAACGTCGTCTGGTTATAGACCTTCTCGCGGTTGAAATAGGCGCCGAGGATGAAGTTGAACGGCCCGCCGAAATCGCTGGTGAGGCGGAGGTCCTGCGCGAATTGCGTAGCCCGGTCGGCATAGGGGATTTCGAGCAGCTCGCTCGCGGTGCCGTCGGTATCTTCGTAGAAGCTCAGCCGTCCCTTGTCCCACGAGGTGACGCTGGTGATCGCGAGCGCGTCGGAGATATCGATCGTGCCGGTCAGCGATACCGACCAGGTGCGGGCGCGGCGGCGGTCGGTGACATTCGCCTCGATCTGGCGGCGGCCGAGACCGGGGCGGTTCACCGCTTCGGGCTGAGCATAGATGCCATAGTTGCGCGGGTTCTGGTAGCTGGTCGAGGCGCGGAGGACAAAGCGGGCGCTATCGCTCGGTTCGAAAAGCAGGCTGCCGCGCACGCCATATTCGCGGACGCTCGCAAGGTCGGGTTCGCCGGGAAGCTGGTTCTTGAACCAGCCGTCGGCGCGCGCGAAGGTGAAAGCGACACGCGCCGCCAATGTCTCGCCGAGCGGGACGCTGACCGCACCATTGGCTTCGTAGCGGTTGTAGTTGCCGTAGCCGAGGTTGAGATAGCCCTCGGTATCGCCGAGCACCGGGGTCCGGCTGATCAGGTTGACCGCGCCGCCGGTGGTGTTCTTGCCGTAAAGCGTGCCCTGCGGCCCGCGCAGCACCTCGACGCGTTCGAGGTCGTACATGGCGACGCCGAGAAAAGCGAAATTGCCCTTGTAGACTTCGTCATAATAGGTCGCGACGGGGCTCGCCTGATTGAGGCTGTAGTCCGACATCGACACGCCGCGCAGCGCGAAGATCGGCGTGTTGTCGCCGACGGTCGAAGTGAGCTGGAGGTTGACGATCTTGCCCGCGAGTTCGTCGGCCTGCGTCACCCGCTGTTTTTCGAGCGAGTCACCGCCGAGCGCGCTGACCGCGATCGGCACGTCCTGCAGGCGCTCGGACCGCTTCTGCGGGTCACGACGATGTCGGTGCCGTCGGTGGTTTCGGCCACCGCGACTTCGGTCGCGGCCTCCTGCGCCAACGCCGGCGCGGAAACCCCCGCCATGAGCAAGGCCAGTAGCGGACGCGTGGCGCCGCGCATCATCAGCTTAGTCATTGAAAATACTCCCCTGTCATTTTTGTTTCTATGGCTTCCCGGCGGGGGCGAAGCGGGCGACCATGCCCGCCCGCACCGCCGCCGCTTCGGTCCGCAGCGGCTTCAGCCGCAACCGGCCCACCTCGGCGGGTGTGTAGGGTGTGAAATCGCCGGGAACATGCGCGGGATCGAAGCGCAGGAGCGACCAGTTCAGCACTTCGGCCAGCGCCTCGTCCGACAATGCGGCGGTCGCGACGCCTGGCACCTGCGCCAGATATTCGCGCCCGCCCGGCACCTGCAGGAACTGCGCGACGAACCCCGCCATCGTCGGGGTCGTCTGCGGCGACCCCGTCGCATCGGCGCGGTGACAGCCCTGACAGGTCAGGATCCAGTTCTGCCGCGCCCGCGCCGGATTGGCGACGCCCGGCATCGCTGCGGTCTCGCTCGAAGACGGGCTGCCCGAAACGGGCGTCGCCACGGCCGCCCCGGTCGCCAGCATCAGCGCGGGGACGGCCAGCCATTTCATTTGCCGGCAACGCTCGGTTGGAGACGCCCGACCGCGGCGGAATTGAGCGAGGCGCTGCCCGCGCGATATCCCGCGATCTCGCGCGCGGTGAAAGCTTTTGCCGAGCCGCCGCGAACCACATGGTTGAGCACCGCCGCGACCTGCGCGTCATTGAGCCCGGCTTGCGCCGGCATCATTCCGCGATAGGCCTTGCCTTCGACCGTGATCGGTCCCGACACGCCGCGGATCACGACGAGCGCGAGATAACGGCGTCCGGCGGCGGTTCCGGCCAGCGCCCGGACATCGCTCTTCAGCGGCGGGAAGGCACCGGGAACCCCAGCGCCGTTCGCCAGATGACACGCCGCGCAGCGCTTGTAGATCGTCGCACCGTCGTCGGCGGCGGTCGCCGGTCCGGCGGCTGTCAGCCCGGCCAGCGCGAAGAGGATCGCCCACCGCGTCATCACTGCTGCTCCAGCGCGACGCCGAGGATGACGGCGGTCGAGCAATTGTAGATCGCGCTCGACGTGCCGAGGCACCAGTTGATGTCGTTGTTCGCCTGCGGGCGGACCATCGGCCGGTCGCGTTCGTTGCGGTTGCAAAGGCAGCGCCCGCATGAGGATTTGCCGCAGCAGTCGTTGTAACTGATGATATAGGCGCGGTTGTCGGCGGGGTTCTGGCAGGTGCCGATCCAGGTGATCGGCGACATTTCGGTGCCCGGCGGGCAACTGCTCGCGGTGCCGCCGCAGCAACTGCACAGAAAACCGTCGATCGCGCAATACCGCCAGTAATCGCACTGGGTCTGGTCCCCGGGGTCCTGCGGATTGCCGGTCGTTTGCGGCGCGACGGGATCGCCGCCGCTATGGCCATGACCCTGAGCCTGCGCCCGCGACACCGGCAAGACAGGAATGACCGCGGCCCCCGTAATTGCGCCGCCGATCAGCGTCAGCAAGCTGCGCCGCGATGTCGCGCGCGCGACCTGGCGGGTCATTTTTTCGGAAAATTTGTCCAGTCCCGACATATTCATCCCCTTCTTGTCGCGGCGTGCGCGATCAACCGCGCGCGAGATATTCCTGGATCGACGCGACGCGGCGTTCCTTGGCTTCGAACAGGCTTTCGAGATGCTCGCGGTTGTTGACGAGGCCGAGCGAGGCGATGTTGCCGTCCTCGTCGATCAGCACGGCATAAGGCAGCTTCGATACGCCGAGCGACCGGCCGAGCTCCTCGGACAGCACATAGTCGAAGCCCGTCAGCCCCTCGGCCATCGCCAGCCGGCGATGGGCCGCGGCGTCGCCGTCGCTTGCCAGCACCACATCGAGCCAGCCGCGCTCGGCGCCGCTTGCCGAACGGACGACGGGCAAAAGCGTCTTGCACACCGGACAGTCGGGCGAGAGGAAGAAGATGAGCTGGCCGCGGCGCTGCCGCTTGCCCCCGATCGCGACCTGCCGCCCGTCGAGGGTTTCGAGCGTCATTTCGGGCGCCTTGTCGCCGACATTGACCTTCTGGTGCAGCGTCAGCGCACCCGCCGGGGCAATGCGTTCGTGCAGTACGCCGACCTGCCGGGCGAGCGCCGCGACGAGGACGCCGAGGACCCCGACGGCGATCCACAGTAGGATTTGTGAAGCAAGGAAGAATCCGGTCATCGGGCAGCACTCCGGCTGGTGGCGGGAAGATGGGCGATTTCGCCGGCTGCGAAGAGCAGCGCGACAAAGGCGAGGGCGGTGAGGATCGACTGGATGTCGAAGCCGCCGCCCCCCACGGGAGAGATGATGAGGACAAGCGCGCCGGCGGCGAGCGCGATCGCGCGGCCGATGACGAAGAGGCCGATCCCGCGCCGCGGCTTGCCGAAATCGCACCCGCAGTCGATCGTGCCGTCGCCGCGCCGCCGCGCCGCAAACAGTGCGGCGGCGTAAAGCGACCACAGCAGTGCAGCGAGCAATGCGCCGGTCGGTCGCGAAGCCGGAAAGAGCAGCGCGAGCGCCGCGGTCGCCTCGATCGCGGCGGCCGCCATCGTGACGGGCATGGCGACGGCCGGGTTCAGCCGCAGTAATCCGGCGGTTGCTCGCGTCAGCCGGGTTGGGTGGGAGAGCTTGTGCGCCGCCGAAGTGCCGAGCATCGTTGCCAGAAACAGGGTGAGGACGGAAAGGGCCGTAGCCATCAGCGCGCTGCCGTCATCGTCATCGGATCGTGCACGACGCTGGCAACCGTCCGGACGAATGCGCCGCTCGCCGCGTCATAGACGTCGAGCGATCCGTCTGTACGCGACGCGACAAGCAATGGCTTTTGCTGTTGCGTCGCTTCGATCGACAGGCTGTGGTTCTTGAGCGCGATGCGGCGGACCAGCGTCTTTGCCTTGGGGTCGATGACCCACGCCTCGGTGCCGCCGTCCTTGTGCGATCCTTCGACGCCCTTGGGGTTCATCAGCACGTAGAGCAGCCCGGCGCGGTCGGCCGAGATGACCTGCCAGCCGGCGGGGCGCCATTCGGGTTCGCCGCCTGCCTGCGGCGGGATCGCGAAACTGCCGAGGTCTTTCGCTGCGGCTCCCGCAAAATCGATCGCGCGCAAATTGCCCTTGAAGCTGACGAACCAGCCCGTCCGCCCGACCATCGCCGGGGTCATGAACAGCGGGTCGTCGTCGATATCGTTGAACGCCTCGCTGGTGACCGCCGGTCCGGCCTTGCCGGCGGCGTCGAGCGCGATGCTGGTCATCGTGCCGTCGGCGCAGAGCGAAGTGAAACCGCGCGGCCCGGTCGGATAGACGAGCGAGCAGCCCGGCAGGTCGATGTCCGACAATATCTTGCGGCCATCCAGGTCGACGACGGTCACCGACGATCCGGGCGTGAAGTTGAAGACCAGCGCCCATTTTTCGTCGTTGGTCAGTTGCAGGCTGTTGCGCAGCGTGACGAACAGGCCGCGCTTGCCGCCGGGCAGCACGATCTCGTCCTTCGGAGCCAGCGTTTTCGTATCCCAGATGGTGATGACGTCGGTGCGATCGCCGCGGGTCAGCCGCGAATAGAAGGTTTCGCTGACATAGATTTCGGCGCGCGTCGTCGACGGCAGGATGTTGCCGAACTGCGCGACGGGGATCTGGCCGCGCAGATTGTGGTTTGCGGCGGCGACATCGACGATCGCGGCGCGCCCGTCGGGCAGGCTGTTGAAGTGCAGGTCGTGCACGAAAACCCAGCTATCGGGATAGCGTTCGGGCAATTCGGAAACGGTCGGGACCGGCTCCTCAGGCAGCGGCTGCGGAAAATTTTGTGCGCCCGCCGCGCTGGCTGACATCAGCAACATGGCAAAAGCCGCCATTCGATCGACGCGCGCCATTCCGGCCTCCCTGATTCAATCCCCGGGGCTCTTGTGGCCCGCATTTGAAAATTATGCGTTCGACTAACTTTAGTCAAGTGAGTAAAGTCGGACACTTGTCCGGCGAGGGCGAACTGGCTAGGCGGAGGGGAGGAGGCCCTAAAAAAGTGACCAATTTCATCGTTCCCGACCTGAAGATCACGCCGCGGACGGGGGGGTATGCGCGGGGTCAGGATGGCTTTGAGCAGATATTGCGGTCGGCGCTGACGCTGTTGGTCGATCAGGGCGCATCGGCGCTGACGCTGCGCCGAATCGCCACCGAATCGGGAATGAACGTCGGCAGCCTCAACTATTATTTCAAATCGAAGGACGACCTGATTCGCGAACTGCTGAATGCGGTGATCAGCAGTTACGAGGAAGCGTTCGACGAGATCATCCACGAGCCCGGCGCAAGCGCCGAGGCGCGGCTCGAGAATCTGGTCGAGCTCATCCTCGAGGATATCACGACGAAGAAGACGACGCGCTTCTTTCCCGAACTCTGGGCGATGGCGAACCATGACGGCTTCGTTCACGACCGGATGAACGAGCTTTACGAACGTGCGCGCGTATCGCTCAACGAACTGATCGCGGAGATCAACCCCAGCCTGTCGGGCGAAGCGCGCGAAATACTGGCGCTGTTCATTTCCGCGTCAATGGAGGGAATGACGGTCTTCGCGGGCTATGAGAAGCCCTGGGCCGCGCGGATGCCGGTCCTGCAGGCGCTCGCCAAAAAATCCTTCATCGAGCTGGTGAAAAATCTGCGGTCCGAAGACCTGAAAGTCGAATAGCCGGCTCTGCTCTGCTGCGCTATCGAGAGAAAAGTTCGAACGGCGCCCAATGGGCAGGGTGCGCCACGCGCGCTTCGCCGTCGCTTCCCTTGCGGATCTTGCGGATCGCCTCGCGGAGCGCGGTGGCGGGATCGGAACCGGCGCGCAGTCCGCGGACGGTGCCGACCGATAGGCGCCGCGCGACATCGTCGCGGACCGGCCAGTGGCTGGCCATCACCTCGTCCGCACCGGCGAGGAAAAAGCCCTGTACCAGCCCCGAAAGCTGCGGCCGGTCGGCACCGGCGGCGCCCGCGGTGTTGCATGCCGACAGGATGACCAGCCGCGCCGGCAGGCTGAGACCGCCGATCTCGCTCGGTTTGAGCAGGCCGTCGTCGCCGCCGGCCGGGGTCAGCAGCAGTGCCGGTTCGTCGAGCCCGTCGAGTTCGCCCGAGATCAGGCCGTGCGTCGCAAAAGCGAGCACGGCGCCGCGCGGCACGGTGGTCGCGCGCAATTCGGCTTCGGTCGCGCGCTCGCCGATCAGCAGGCGCGAATTGCCGCCGCCGATCGCGGCGGCCAGCGCCGATAGCTCGCGCGCGGCATCGGGAAGCTCGGGTAAGGCATCGATGGCCCGCGCGGTGCCGGCGGAGCGCATCGCCATCAGCGATCCGGCCTTGCGGCCTTCGACCCCGCCGAGAGCGATCAGCGTGCCGTCGGCGGGCGCCGCATCGCCATGCGGATCGCCGGCCCGCGGCGCGCGGACGCGCCGGCTGAGCGCGAGGCGGTCGATCAGATAATCGCCGCTGCGGGCGTCGGGCACGAGCAGGCCGAAGGGCAGCGCACCGAGCGGGCCGTTGGCGATCACCGCGAGCTGGCGCATGGGGCGCAGCATTGCGGCCGCCTTTTCCGGAAACAGCAACGCATGGAGGTCGGCCGCCGCCGCCCGGTCGAAGGCGCCGCGATCGCCCGCGTCGAGCGAGGCGCGGAGCCGTGCGACGAGCGCCCCGACCGGCGCGTCGGCCGGGATCAGATATTGGAGCGGTTCGCCGCCGCGCGTCAGCGTCGCCAGCCACGCGCCGCCCAGATCGGTGAGCATCGCGGTTGCGCCGGCCTCGCCGGTCGCGGCTTCCATTTCGGCGAGCGTCGACGGCGTGAAGACGAGCCGGGCGAGTTCGGGCGGCGCAAGCCCTGCGTCAAGCGCAAGGATCGCCTGCCGGTTGGCCGCGAGTTCTCCGGTCACGGCGACAAGGTCGAAGGCCGGATCGGGGCGTGCGAGGTTCGCCTCGATCCGGGCGTTCAGCCCCTGACGCGCGGCCAGCAACTGGCGCCGTTCGGCAACCTTGGTCGCGAACACCGTGTCGGTCGCTGCGGCGCGTTCGCTTTCGGCGATCGCCAGCGCATCGTCGATACTGCTGCGCGCCGCCCATTGCTGCGCCCCGAACGCGTCGTCCACGGCGCCCCGACGGGCGAACAGTTCGGCGAGCCAGCCATAGGCCGGGCGCTGGCGTTCGGCCTGCGCCGACCCGCGCGCGAGGTTGGCGCCGAGCGTGAGCGCGGCGAACAGGCTGCGCGCCTCGGCAACCAGATCGGCGGCCGGACGGCTGTCGCGGCGATCCTGCGCGCGCAGCAACATGGCGCGGGCCAGCAGCAGGTCGGGGTGGTCGGCGGGCAGCATTTTCATGCGCAGCGCGACCGCTTCCGCCGCCGCATTTTCGGCGCCCGCCCAGTCGGCGTTGGCGAACGCCGCCTTCGCCAGATTGTCGCGCGCATTGGCGCGATCGCGATGCCCTTCGGGCAGGCGCTCGTCGCGGATGGCCAGCAGCTCGCGGGCCAGCGGCTGCGCCTCGGCGCCGCGGCCGGTGCCGATCAGCGCGATCAGCCGCGTATCGCGCGCGACGAGCGCCCGGTCGCTTTGCGCGCCGAGCTGCTTGTCGATGATCGGCGTCGCGACGTCGAGGAAGGCGATGGCGTCGTCATATTGCCTGGCGCGGGTCAGCGCCTGCGCAAACTGCACCCGCATCGCGGCGCTGTTCTGGTTGGGCCCGCCGCTTGCCTTTTCGGTCAGTTCGAAAGCGCGCCGGATCATCGGCATCGCGTCGTGCGGGCGGTTGATGCGAAACAGGACGGCGCCGAAATTGGCGTAGAGATTGGCCATCATCGGGTGGTCGGCGCCCAGTGCGCCGCCGGTCCGCCCGATGGCATTCTGCGCCGCGGCGATTGCTTCCTCGGTGCGGCCGGCCGAATAGAGATAGACGATCCGGTTGGCGCTCCACACCGCGACCGCCGGAGGGACGGGGTCGAGCGCGAGCCCCATCTCGATCGCCTGCGCGTTGCGTTCGAGCGCTTCGTCGAGGCGCCCCTGTTCGAGATAGGCGGCGGCAAGATTGGAAAGCGCGACGGCGTGGTCGCTACTCGCCGCGTCCTTCGCATAATCGGCGACGAGCTGTTCGTTGAGCGCGAGCGAGGCCTTATGATCGCCCTTGAAGCTGGCGATATAGGCGCGGAGGCTGAGCGTGTCGCACCAGCTCTTGCGATAGCTGGGCGTCTTTTCGAGTTGCGGCGCGATCCGGTCGATAATCGCAAGCGCCGCGTCCATCTCGCCCGCCGAAGCGCGCGAGATGGCGCCATAGAGCTCGCGCGCCGCGATCTCGGGATGCCCGGCCGGGTAGAGGCGCCGCGCCTCGGCCAGCGTTTCGTCGGCGAGGGCGCGATAGGCGGCCTGATCGGCTTCGGGTTCGGCGACCTCGATGCGCGCAACGAGAGCGTCGAGCTTCGCGCGGTCGACGGGCGAGGCCGGCGCTGCGGCTACTCCCGCGCTCCACGCCAGACATATTGCCATTGCCGCCAGCCGCGCCGCCCGGCCCGTTCCATCCCGCATCGCTCGTCCCCCGATTTGCGTGCGACCCCGCGTGCTCTTGCGCCGGAAGGGGCGTAAAATTCAAGCCTTTTGAAGAAATTCGAGGACGGGGAATGAAAATGGGCCGGCTGGTTTTGGCCGGTTTTTGCCGTCTGGGCCAACCTTACTCGTTCGCATCGAGCGAAGTCGAGATGCCCCTCAGGCTGGGCGTAAGGCCGACGGGTGTCTCGACTTCGCTCGACACGAACGGAAATAAAGGACGGTCAGAAATCCACCCCATTCCAGTCCACGGGCGGCCGACCAAACGCTAGTCGAGGACGAGGTAATAATTCACCCGCCGCGCGCCGCCGTTGCTGAGTTCGATCCGATAACGCTGGGTAAAGACCGGGGTGAACCGGCAATCGCGGGCGTGCGCCGGGGTGCGGTCGCAGACGAGCTTGCCGTCGCCGTCGTAGATGCGCAGCCGGAGTTCGCTTTGCGGCTGCGAGTCGGCCGCAATGGTCGCCGCCTGTCCGGACAGGAAGAGCTGGTTCAGGCTGGTCTCGTTGCCGGGCGCGAGCGTGCCGCGCACATAGCCGGGGCCGAGCGCGCGGCCGCGTAACGGCGGGAGCTTGTCGGCAACGGCGGCGCGCCAGGCGGGAACCGGGTCGTCGGCGACGGCGTCGTCGAGTGGCCGCGCGCCGCGCTGGCCGAGCCGGAGCAACGTCGACGCGAGCACCCGCTTGTCGCCATTCCCGTGCGCCGCGTCGGCGGCGGCGAGGTCGGCCGCGACGCCGCTGGCCCGCGATGCGCCGGACGGAGCGGCGGCGGCGTGGGGTTTGGTGCCATGCGCCGCGCATCCGGCAAGCGCCGCAACAAGGCCGATGCCGATCCAGCGGGAGTGACTGCGCCCGGTCATGTCGCCTGTTCCTTTACGATGAAGCGCGCGCCCTTTTCGGACGGCGCCAGCGTGAGTGTCAGATCGTGGCGCTCGGCGATCGCACGCGCCAGCGCGAGGCCGAGCCCGCTTCCCGGTGCGTCGGGCCGGACATTGGCGCTGCGATGGAAGCGTTCGAAGATTTTTTCGCGGTCGGTTTCGGGCACGCCGGGCCCGTCGTCCTCGACCGTCAGCACCGGACCCGGCGCGAGCGCGAGGCGCACCTTGCTGCCCGCCGGCGCATATTTGAGCGCATTGTCGAGCAGGTTGGTGACGAGCTGGCCCAGCTGGGCCTCTTCACCCTCGAAGACGATTCCGGGGGCGACCGACCAGGAAAAATCATGCCCCGAATCCTCGGCGCTGTCGGCGTAAAGTTCGCAGATGCGCGTCACCATCGCGCTGAGATCGACCGGGCGCAGCCCGTGGCGGTCGCCGCGCCGCGCCTTGCTCGCGGCGATGTCGAGCAGCGATTCGAGCATCGCCACCAGCCGCTTGATGTCGCCGCGCGCCTCGAGCAGTCGCGCCGCGACGGCGCTGTCGGTGCCCGCCGCGAGCGCCTTGGTGAGCCGCCCGTCGAGGTGCATCAGCGGGGTGCGGATCTCGTGCGCGATCTGGTCGGAGGCATCGCGATACGCCTCGATCAGCCGCTTTTGCCGCGACAGCGCCGCGGCGCTGTGGCCGGTGAGTTCGTCGATCTCGTCGCGCGCGGTGCCGCTGCGCAGCGTCGCCAGCCGGTCCTCGTCGGAATCGCGAAAGGCGTCGTTGATGCGCTCGATCCGCCAGTGCAGCCGGCCCGCAGCGGCGCGGCCAAGCCCGCCGACGAGCAGCACGAACAGCGCGCCGCCGCCGAGAAAGACCAAAGCCACGCGTTGCAACAGCGCGCCATTGTCGCCGGTATCGCGCGCGACGACGAGCTGGAGCGTGGGGCCGAGGCGGGTGGCGCGGGCATAGACTTCGGTGCCGGCGCCGATACGGATCGTCCCGCTTTCCGAAACCCCGGCGTCGAGTTCGGGCCATTCGGCGATGTCGCCCGCGAGCCGCTCACCGCGGGCATCGGCGAGCATGTAATGCGGCGCGCCGCCGTCCGACGGGGTGATCGCCAGCCGGTCGGCGATGCGCCGTTCGAGTTCGCCGCG
The DNA here is from genome assembly GCF_001307295.1 of Sphingopyxis macrogoltabida. Lineage (NCBI taxonomy): Bacteria > Pseudomonadati > Pseudomonadota > Alphaproteobacteria > Sphingomonadales > Sphingopyxidaceae > Sphingopyxis > Sphingopyxis macrogoltabida. Next base: position 582,861 of record NZ_CP012700.1, read on the forward strand.
TCCGCTGGTGGCATAGATATCGACGAGCCCGGCGAGATCGACATCGACCGCCTTGCGCGCCGAAGCGGCGACCGTCGCGCGGATCGTCTGGTCGGTCAGTATCCACAGGCCGGAGACGAGCGCCAGCGACAACAGGATCGCGAGGCGGACGATGCGCGAGAAGATCGAACGGCGGGCGATCGCTCCTACCTCCCGTCGAGCAGGCGGTAGCCCGAGCCCCAGATGGTTTCGAGCGCGGGGGTCGCGAACTCGTCCTCGAGCTTGCGCCGCAGGCGGCCGACATTGACGTCGACGACGTTCGTCTGCGGGTCGAACGACATGTTCCACACATCGCGCAGCAGCATCTCGCGCGTCACCACCTCGCCGGCATTTTCCATGAAATAGCGGAACAGTTCGAACTCGCGCGGGCTGAGCGCGAGATGCCGGTTCTGGCGAAAGGCGGTGCGCGCCTTCACATGGCATTCGAACGCGCCATAGAGGATGACGGCGCTATGCTCGCGCCCCGATGCGCGGCGGTAGAGGGCGCGCAGCCGCGCCATCAGTTCCTCGGCCTCGAACGGCTTGGCGAGATAATCGTCGGCGCCCGCGTCGAGCCCTTCGGCGCGGTCGGTGGTGCGTCCGAGCGCCGAGAGCATGAGCACCGGCGTGCCCACCCCGCTTTCGCGGAGCCGCTTGACGATCGTCAGCCCGTCGAGGTCGCCGAGCATGCGATCGAGGATGATGACGTCGAATTTTTCCATGCCGGCGCGCAGCAGCCCGCCGGCGCCGCTGTTTTCCCAGGTGACGATGTCGCCGCGCGCGGCGGCGAGCGCCTGCACCTCGGAGGCGGCGCGCTGGTCATCCTCGACATATAATATCTTCAGCGTTTCCATGATGTTGGCGCTGCAATCCCCCATAATGGCAGGCGACCCCGCCCCTTCTGGCATGGCCGAAGGGACGGGGCAAGCATGCTGCCCGGCCGAAGAGGGTCGCGGCGCCCCGGTCAACGCGGCGCTTTGAAGCTGACCAGCCCGCCGAGCAGGCGCTCGGCGCGCTGGCGCAGGTCGGCCGCGTCGCCGGGCTGCGGCGCCGCCGTCGGCAGGGCAGGCGTACCGGGCGCGGCGACAGGCAGTGCGCCTGCCGACGATGCGGACCAGCGGCCCCAATCAGCCGAGAGCGATGCGGGCGGCGGCGAACCGGTCCCGGCGGGTGCGCCCGTCGGCAGCGGCGCCGTCGGGGCCGCAGTCGCCGCGACCGGGCTGCCGCCGCTGGGCGCCATGCGGGCATAGGGGTTGGTCGGCGCGGCCGGCTGGCCGGCGAAGGCGGCGACGCCCGAGACGACAAGCCCGGCGCCGGCGTCATTGACCGTATAGGCGGCGCCGAAATGGGTCGCGCCGGGACCGAAGAGAGCGCCGCGCACATTGCTGGAGCAGGTGGCGGTGCAACTCGCCGCGGTGGTCCCGCTGATCAGCGCAAGGCCGTCTATCTCGTTGTTGCCAGTCAGGCGGTAGCCGCCGTTGTTGGGATCGGCCGCGCCGCCTGCGGTCTTCACGTTCCAGCCATATTGGTCGATGCCGATATCGAAATCGAAGCCAACGCGCTTCGTCGCGAAATCGACCGCGAGGTTGCCGGTGAAACTGCCCGGTGCGAGGTTGGCCAGCCGGTCGGTCGGTCGCGTCGCGCCGACGAGGGCATAGTCGACACGGCCGGTCGTCGGCAGCGCGGTCGCGAAGGTGCCCGACAGGATCGGGTTGCCGCTGTTGGCGAGGTTCGGATCGTCGAGGCCGAAATTATTGGTGTCGAGCCAGCGCGTCCAGCCAATGACACCATCGACGCTGCCGCTCTCGTCGGCGGGGCCGGGGCGCTGGACGCCCTGCGGCGAGCCATTGTCGCGCGTCCAGCCGACCAGCACGCCCGCATCGTCATAGGTGACTTTCGAACGATATTGGGCGTCGAAATTGGCGTAGGTCAGGTTGATCAGATATTGGTTCTCATACTGGCCGGTCGCGATGCCGGGTTCCGGCTGTGGTTCGGGGTCCGGATCGGGGCCGGGCCCGCCCGAGCCCGTCGCGGCAAAGGCAACCGCGCCCTGGATTCGCTCGGCGGTCTGGAAATTGGGGTTGTCGACGGTCTGATAGGTCATGCCGACGCGGTCCGCCGAGCCGCCAAAGCCGCCGTAGAAGAGGATCAGGCAGCCGTCGCTGGAGCAGGCGTCGCCGTTGCCGGTCATCTTGCCGTTCATGTTGAACACCGGATTGACCCCGAAGGTGCTGACGAGGGCGCCGTCGGCGCGGCCTTCCGACGCGAAGTCGTAGCGCACGTCGCCGCCCGCTTCGGGCATGACGATGGTGCCGTCGAAACCATAGCTGAGGCTGGAGGCGTCGAAGCCGATGGTCAGGTTCGCGTCGAAGGTGCCCGGTGCGGCGCGGCCCGATGCGAAGACGGGTTTCGTGGCCGCGAGCACGTCGTAATCGATCGTGCCGCTGGTCGGCAGCGGCGTCGTCAGCGGTGCGGTGACCACCCACGGAATGCCGCCGTTCGCGCCGACGTCGTTATTGAAGCCGCGGAAGCGTGGGGCGCCGTCGGTATAGCGTCCGACAACGACCGAGGCATCGCCCGCGACGTCGACCGCCTGTGCGGTGCCGATGCCGAGATCGCCGGCATCGGTGAGCACGCCATTGGCGTCGAGTTGCGGCGTGGCCGAGGCCTGGTAGGAGACGCCGGCATGCACGGCATAGGCGCGGGCGCCGGTGGTGCCGCTGGGAAAGCCGCCGGCATATTGCGGATTGTCGGGGCCACCGGGATCGGGAAGGCCCGCGAACTGGTCGGGATCGCCGCCGGTTTCGAGATAGGCGAGATAGTCGGTCAGGAAAGCGAGGACCGCCCCCGAAAGGCGGTCGTCGAGCACGCCCGCCCCGTCGAGCAGCGTAAGATAGGTCTCGATCTGCTCGGGCGTCAGCGCGGTATATTCGGAAGGCCGGCCGCCGCCGAGGAGGAAGCTGTAATAGGCCTGCACCGCCGCGAGATAGTCGCTGTACACCGGCAAGCCGCCATATTCGACCGGATCGCCGCCCGCGGCGAGGAAGGCGTAATATTGCGCGAAGAAAGCGTCGAGCCCGGTGTGGCTCGTGAAGCCGCCGGCGCCGTTCAGCGCCGCGAGATAGGTCCTGATCTGCGCTTGCGTCAGCACGGTATAATCGCCCGGCAGCCCGCCTGCGGCGAGGAACGCATAATAGGCGTTGAGCGCCGAGACGTAGTTGGCATAGACGGGCAGGCCGCTGAAGCCGTTCGGCGCTCCGCCGCCTGCGAGATAGGCGAAATAGGCGTTGAGCAGGTCGGCGTTGGCGCCGAGCAGGCTGTTCGCCTGTCCCGATCCGGTGACGCTGGCGAGGTAGGTTTGCAGCGTTGTGAGCTGCTGTTCGTCATAGTCCGCCGGCAGCCCGCCCGCGGCGAGAAAAGCGGCATAGGCGTTGAGCGCCGCGGCGAACGCCGCGAAATCGGGCGGTACCGGCAGGCCCGCAAAATTATCGGGATTGCCGCCGCCCGCGAGGAAGGCGAAATAGTCGCTGTAGAAGCCCGCGAGTTCGGCGAGGAAGGCGTTGCTCGCCCCGGCGGTTTGCAGCGCCGCGAGATAGGCGCGGATCGTTTCCTGCGACAGCGCGCCATAGGCGGAAGGAACGCCGCCGTTCGCGAGATAGGCATAATAGGCCGATAGCGCGTTGGCATAGCCGGCGAAGATGTTCGCGTTCAGCCCGGGAAAGGCGTTCGGCTGTCCGCCATTCTGGAGGAAGGCGAGATAGGCAGCAAAGAATTCGGTGCGGTCGCCGAGGAAGCGGTCGAGCGCGCCGCCCGCCTGCAGGGCGGCGAGGTAGGCGCGAAGCTGTTCGATGTCGGCGCCGTCATAGTCCGACGGCAAATTGCCGGCGGCGAGGAACGCGAAATAGGCGTCGAGCTGGGACGCATAGCCCGCGAAGATATTGGCGGGGAGGCCGGCAAAGGCATCGGGCGCACCGCCGCCGCGCAGGAAGGCGAGATAGGCCGAATAGAAGGCCGCCCGGTCGCCCGCGACCGTATCGAGCAGCCCCGCGTCGGCGAGCGTTTCGAGATAGGAGCGCAGCGTCGCGGCGTCGAGCGCGCCATAGGCGCTGGGCAGGCGGCCGCTGGCGAGGAAGGCGAAATAGGCGTCGAGCGCGGCGCGATATTCGGCCGCAAAGGCGATGCCGCCATTGCCGAGATAGGCGGTGAGCAGCGCGCGGTCGGTGGCCCCGAGCCGCTGGACGAGCCCGCTGTCGGCGAGGAAGCGGATATAGGCGTCGATCGTCGCCGCGCTGGCCTGACCGAAGTCGGCGGGATTGCCGCCGCCGCGGATGAAAGCGAAATAGGCGGCGGTCAGGTCGGTGAAGTTGCGGCCGAAGCGGTCAGGACTGCCGCCGCCCTGCAGGAAGGCGAGATAGGCGTCGGCAAGCACGCGATCCTGCGCGCCGAGCTGACCGAGCCGGCCGGTACGCCCGGCATAGGCGATGAAGGCGTTGATGTCGGCGAGGCTGGCGCCGCCGAAGCTCGACGGCGCGGCGTTCGAACGGAGCAGGTCGAGATACTGGCCGAGGAAAGCCGCATAGGCGGTGAGGAAATCGGCCCCCGACCTGCCGGCGGCGAGATGCGCCAGATAGGTGCGGATGATGTCGGCCTGCGCGCCCGGAAACGGTGTGCCGCCATAGGCGTGTTCGAGCCCCGCCGCACCGGCGACGAGCAGCGCGAGGTCGCCGCTCGGGAAGCTCTCGATCGCCGGATTGGCGACCGCCGCATCGACGCGCCGCGCCGCCGCGAGCACATCGCTCGATGCGCCCGCCGCCGCCAGCGCGTCGCCGAGCGTCACGGGCACGCCGTTCGCCGCGGCCGCCGCGGGGCCTCCCGCGCGCATGTCGGCGACCGGTGCATCGGCTGCATCGCCGGCGGCCGGCGTCGTCTGCGCGCCGTTCGAAACGACCTGCTGCGCGCGTTCGCCCGGCGCGAAGGCGAAAAGCTGGCCTGCCGCGAAGCGGCGCGGTGCGTCCGCCGGGCCGATATCGACCGCGCCGGTCAGCACATGGCCGCGGCCCTTGCCGTCGGCGCCGACGCTGAAGGTCGCCGCCGCCGCGCGCCCGGCGATACGGCCCTCGACCCCGTCGGGCATGCGCACGACCGTCGTGCCGTCGCCGCCCGCGACGGTCAGGCTGCCGGCATAGAGATGGACCGAGCCGTCGGTGTCGATGCGATAGTCGGCGACGCCGAGCACCGAAACGATCGCGCCGTCGCCGAGGCGGACCTGCTTCAGCCCGTCGAGTTGGTTGACGCGGGCGCCGAATTCGAAACTCTTGTCGCCTTTCGACGAGAAGAGCAGGTCGCCGGCAAAGGCGGGGGCGGCGAGCGACAGGCTCGACGCGCCGACGAGCAGGGCGGCGGCTAGGCGAATTTGGGGGCGAAGCTGGGCGTTGTGCGTCATGGTCGTCTCTCCCGGTCCGGATCAGAATTCGAGGCGAAGGCCGAGCGAGGCGGTCCAGCGCTCGTAATCGTAAAGGGCGATGTTGCTCCAGTTGCGCGTCCAGGTGGCGCGCGGCTGGAGGAAAAGGGTGTCGGTCAGCGCGACCTTGATCCCCGCGGTGAGGTCGAGCCGCTCGTCATTGCGCTCGACGAGGAACAGCGCGTCGGCCTGATCGTAGCGGCGCAGGTCGAAGGCGGCGCCCGCGACGAGCGCGATGCGGTTCGCGACCGGGAATTCGCCGCCGATATTGGCGCCGACGAACCAGTTAGATTCGGCATCGCCCGCCGCGCGGCGTGTCTCTTCCTTGCCGCCCGACAGCCCGGCGGCGATGGTGCGCGTGACATAGCCCATGCCAACGGCATAGCGATCGGCATCGCGGGTCGGCGCGCCGTCATAGTCGAGCCGGTTCCACTGCGCCGACAGCGTCAGCGCACGGCCGCCGCTCAGCGTCTTGGTATATTGGCCGATGACGCCATAAGCGGTCCGATAGCCGTCGTGGCCGAGCCAGAATTTCTGCACTTGTCCCGACAAGGACACGACGTCGCGATTGGCGAAGCTGTGCGCATAGCCGGCAGTCCCGGTCAGCGCCGCCTGATCGAAGCGGCGACTATCGAAATTGTCGCGCCAGTTGCCGAGTGCGCTCGCGAACAGCCGGTCCTGCCGTCCGATCGCGGTGATGGCGGACACGCCGCCCTGGATCTCGTAATATTCGTCGCCCTGCGCCACCGCACCCGGCCCCAGCGTGCCGGGGCCGAGGAAGCTAAACAGCGGGATGACGATGGTGTTGAGGTCGGTGGCGGCGTTGATATTGTCGTCGTAACCGGCGCGGGCGTCGATAAAGCCGGACACGTCGGAACCGCCGCCCGCGATCTGCTTGTCGAACTGCCGCACGAAGCCGGTGAAGCGCTGGCGCACCGGGTCGGGCAGGCTGGGGTCGTCGACGACGGTGGCGAATTCCTGCCGCGCGGTGTCGATATCGCCGGCCAGCGCATAGGCGCGGGCGAGTTCGGCGCGCGCCGGGGCGTTCTCCGGCTGGACCGCGAGCACGCGCTGGAAGGCGATCACCGCTTCGCCGTAGCGCCCCGCGTCGAGCGCGGCGATGCCGAGACGATAGTCGAAACCGGGATCGCCGGCCCGCGTTGCGGCTTCGGCTGCCAGTTGGTCATATGCCGCCGCTTCCTGTGCCTGCGCGGCGCCATGCGGTGCGAGCAGGGCGATGAGCAGCGGTGCGGTGCGGGAAAAAAATCGTTTCGCCATGGCCTCTTCCGTCGATCGTTGCGTTCGCGATGATCTAGGGTTGGAGCGGGGCGCTTGTCCGGTGACGAAGTTCGTCCGAATGATGACAAAGGCTGATAGCTGTGGCGTGGCGGCCCGCGCGGCGACGGCGGTCGCTCAAATCATCGCGGGAAGCCGGGAGAAATCAGAATGTCGGCGGCGTGCAGGCGCTGACCAGTTCGCAAGGCTCGGGCCCCACGCAGCGGAAGCGATGCGACCGGCGGCTGTCGAAATAATAGGCGTCGCCGGGGCCCAGAATGCTGCGCTCGTCGTCGACCGTCACCTCCAGCCGCCCACTGATGATGATCGCGCCCTCTTCGCCGTCATGGACGAGCGCGATGCGCCCCGAATCCGCGCCGGGTTCATAGCGTTCCTTCAGGATTTGCAGGGCCCGCCCCGCCGCGCTGCGGCCGATTTGAAGGTAGGAGACCGGCCCCTTGCCGATCTCGGTCAGTTCGTCGGCGCGATAGAATATCTGCGCCGGGCGATCGGGCTCGATCGCGAAAAATTCGGCGAGGCCGATTGGGATGCCGTCGAGGATGCGTTTCAACGCGCCGACCGATGGGTTGGTCTGGTTCGCCTCGATGAGCGAGATCGTCGAGTTGGTCACGCCCGCCTTTTTGGCGAGCTGGCGCTGCGACAGGCCATATTGGGTCCGAACAAATCGCAGCCTCGCCCCGACATCGACGCTCATCCATCGCTTCCTTATGTTGCAGCTGTTCGATATATCGCAACAGGCTGTGGCGGAAAGCATGAAAATCCGCCACCGGCGTGCGACGAAGTAAAGGGCTTGTTGCGCCTGCTTTGACGGGCTTCTCTAAGCGCCGGATAAACAAGGAAGCCGACATGCTCGATACACCGCTCGCCAATGCGCCGTCGCTCGACGCCTATTGGATGCCGTTTACCGCGAACCGCCAGTTCAAGGCGGCGCCGCGCCTGCTCTCGGCGGCGCAGGGCATGTATTATACGAGCGTCGACGGCCGCGAGGTGCTCGACGGCACCGCCGGGCTGTGGTGTGTCAACGCGGGTCACGGCCGGCGCCAGATCAGCAAAGCGGTGGCGCGCCAGCTCGACACGATGGATTATGCCCCGAGCTTCCAGATGGGCCACCCGATCGCGTTCGATTTCGCCGAGCGTCTCGCGGCGATGTCGCCCGGCGGACCGGCGGCGGGGCTCGACCGCGTCTTTTTCGCGGGGTCGGGGTCGGAGGCGGTCGACACCGCGCTCAAGATCGCGGTCGCCTATCAGCGGGCGGTCGGCCAGGGCACGCGCACCCGCCTGATCGGCCGCGAGCGGGGCTATCATGGCGTCGGTTTCGGCGGCATTTCGGTGGGCGGTCTGGTCAACAACCGGCGGGTGTTTCCGCAACTGCCGGGGACCGACCATCTGCGTCACACGCACGATCTGGCGCGCAACGCGTTCAGCCGGGGCCTGCCCGAGCATGGCGCCGAACTCGCCGACGATCTCGAGCGGCTGGTCGCGCTGCACGGCGCCGAGACGATCGCGGCGGTGATCGTCGAGCCGGTGGCCGGATCGACCGGCGTGCTGCTGCCGCCGGTAAATTACCTCGAGCGGCTGCGCGAAATCTGCACCCGCCACGGCATCCTGCTGATCTTCGACGAGGTGATCACCGGTTTCGGACGGCTCGGCGCGCCCTTCGCAGTCGATTATTTCGGGGTGGTTCCCGATCTGGTGACGACGGCCAAGGGGCTTACCAACGGCTGCATCCCGATGGGCGCGGTGTTCGCGAGCCGCGCGGTCCACGATGCCCTGATGCACGGTCCCGAGGCGCAGATCGAACTGTTCCACGGCTATACCTATTCGGGGCATCCCGTCGCTTGCGCGGCGGGGCTCGCGGCGCTCGACATCTATGCCGGCGAAGGGCTGTTGACGCGCGCCGGCGATATCGCGCCGGACTGGAGCGAGGCGATGCACAGCCTGCGCGGCCTGCCGCATGTGATCGACATCCGCACCATCGGCCTTGTCGCCGGGATCGAACTCGCGTCGCGCGACGGTGCGGCCGGCGAACGGGCCTATGACCTGTTCGTCGACTGTTTCGAACGCGGCCTGCTGATCCGCGTCACCGGCGACATCGTCGCGCTGTCGCCGCCGCTGATCGCCGAGACCGGGCATATCGACCGGATCGTCTCGACGCTGGGCGAAGCGCTCAAGCGCCTCGCCTGACCCGGCGGGCCGGCAAGCGAGAGGGCCCGGTCAGATCGGCAGCGCGGTCGTATATTTGGTCGTTCCCAGCGCGAAATGCGAAGAGCCCCCGGCGACCGCCGGATGCGCCAGCACGGTGTCCATCAGGAAGCTGTTATAACCGGCGACATCGGCGACCACGACACGCAGCAGATAATCCCAGTCGCCCGACATCGAGAAGCATTCGACGATTTCGGGACAGGATTGGACGAACTGTTCGAAACTGACCCGGTCGTCGATGCTGTGGCTGCGCACGCGGATGTTGCACAGCACGGTGACGCCGCGCCCGATCCGGGCAGGGTCGACCAGACGGACATGGCCGGTGAGGATGCCCGCGTCCTCCAGCGCCCGCACGCGGCGCCAGCAGGATGCGCTCGACGCGCCGACGCGCTCGCCCAGTTCGGCATGGCTAAGCGATGCGTCGCGCTGCAGCTCTGCAACGATTCTTCGGTCTATTGCGTCCAAGATTAATTCCTGTTTCAATTTCTGATCTAACAGGAAATTCCTGTTTCAGAATATGCCATAATCGGCGCGATTTTGAAAAGCAATTTTCGCCGTGACGCGGCATTATCGGCGCATGGCACAGGACATCCTCATTCGCCCCGACGGTACCGCCGCAGATTGGACCATCCCGCAGGATTGGGACGCCTATACGGCGGAGGATCATGCGACCTGGGACACGCTGTTCGATCGTCAGGCGCGGCTACTGCCGGGCCGCGTGACGCCCGAATTCATCGACGGCCTCGATATGCTGCGCCTGTCGAAGCCGGGCATCCCCGATTTCGACGAATTGTCCGAACGGCTGATGAAGGCGACCGGATGGCAGGTCGTCGCCGTGCCCGGGCTTGTCCCCGACGACGTGTTCTTCGACCATCTCGCCAACCGTCGCTTCGTCTCGGGCAATTTCATCCGGCGTCCCGATCAGCTCGATTATCTGCAGGAACCCGACGTGTTCCATGACGTCTTCGGCCATGTGCCGCTGCTCGCGCACCCGGTCTTCGCCGATTATATGCAGGCCTATGGCGAAGGGGGCCGCCGCGCCGCGCAGGCGGGCGTCATCGAAAAGCTCGCGCGCCTCTATTGGTATACCGTCGAATTCGGCCTCGTCCGTTCCGAGGGCGGGCTGAAGCTTTACGGTGCCGGTATCGTCTCCTCCTACACCGAGTCGGTCTTCGCGCTCGACGATCCGTCGCCGAACCGCATCGGTTTCGACCTGCGGCGCTTGATGCGAACCAAATATCGCATCGACGATTTCCAGCAGAATTATTTTGTCATCGACAGCTTCGAGGATCTTCTCGACCAGACGCTCAACACCGATTTCGGTCCGCTTTATGCCGAGCTGGAAGGGCAGGAGGATATCGAGATCGAAGCGATCCTGCCGACCGACCAGGTCTATACGCGCGGCACGCAGCGCTATGCCCGCGAGCAGGCCGCATGAGCGGCGGTCAGCTTTTCGGCGCGCTCGACCGCCAGCCGCCCGATGCGCTGCTTGCGGTCATCGGCATGCACCGCGCCGACCCGCGGCCCGACAAGATCGATGTCGGGGTCGGCGTCTATCGCGACGCGTCGGGCGCGACGCCCGTCATGCGCGCGGTCAAGCAGGCCGAGGCTCGCCTGCTCGCCGCGCAGCCGTCGAAAGCCTATCTGGGCGCCGAGGGTGACCAGCGCTTTACCGACCTGCTGGCCGGGATCGCGCTGGGGCCCGAACTCGCGGCCAGCGACCGCATCACCGGGGTGCAGACGCCGGGCGGCACGGGGGCTTTGCGCCTGGGCGCCGAACTGCTCGCGCGGTCCGGGGCGGGCACCATCTGGGTGGGAACGCCGACCTGGCCCAACCATGAGCCGATCTTCCGCGAGGCCGGGCTGACCGTTCGGCACCATGCCTATTTCGATGCCGAAAAAGCCGGGATCGACGAGCAGGCCTTTCTCTCCAGCCTCGATGCAGCCGCCCCGGGCGATGTCGTCCTTTTGCACGGCTGCTGCCACAACCCGACCGGCACCGCGCTGTCGCCGGACCAATGGCAGCGCCTCGTCGCCAAGCTGGCCGAGCGCCGCCTGATCCCCTTCGTCGACCTTGCCTATCAGGGCCTCGGCAAGGACCTCGATGCCGATGCCGCGGGCACGCGCACGCTGCTTGCGGCCGTCCCCGAGGCGTTGCTGGCCTATAGCTGCGACAAGAATTTCGCGCTTTATCGCGAACGGGTCGGGGCGCTTTGGGTCCAGTCCGCTGTGCCCGAAACCAGCGCTGCGGTGCGCGACACCATGCTCGTGCTGGCGCGAAGCCTGTGGTCGATGCCGCCCGATCACGGCGCTGCGGTCGTCCGCGTCATCCTCGAGGATGACGATCTGGCGGCCGAATGGCGCGCCGAACTCGATGCGATGTGCGCGCGCATCAACCGGCTCCGCACGCTGCTCGCGGCAACCCATCCGGCGCTCGCCTCCATCGCGCAGCAGCAGGGGCTGTTTGCGCTGTTGCCGATCGATGCCGCGGCGGTCGAGGCGCTGCGCGCCCAGCATGCGATCTATATGCCGGCCTCGGGCCGGATCAACATCGCCGGCCTGAACGAGGACAATGTCGCGCGCTTCGCCGCAGCGGTCGCGTCCTATCTCGGCGATGAGGCGGGTGCGGTTGTGCCGGATGCGGCGATCGCGACCGCTTGATCGGGGAGCTATCCGCCGTCGATCAGCGATATTCCCTTCGGTCCCGCTCGACGGCACCTGCATGGCAAGCGGGGCATCGACCGGGCCGTTGTCCTGGCGACCGGAGTCCTGGTATGGGGCGATCAAGCCGCGCGTTGCGGTGATGCGCCGTTTTGAGGTTGCGCGTCGCCGCACCCGCTGTCTGATTTGAGCGGGCCGGCAACGGACGCCGGCTTGCCGGTAATTTGCCAAATGACATGCGACGCGAGCCGAACGAGCCGGCTGGCGACACGGTTCTGTTCATCCCGCTTTCAATGAGGATATTGCTGCGGGGGAGGGCTCGCTCCCGGTGATCACAAAGAGCGCGCGCGGTACTCGGCGACGGCGTCGTGCCGTTCGCGTCGCGGCGCAAGAATGTGGATCGAAAGCCGATGGAATAGAGACCGCGCGGCGGACGTAAGCCCCGCATGACGAAGATTTTCCCCGCCGTTTCTTCTCTTGCCCCCGGATATCGTTCGGGCCCGTTGCGGCCGCTGCGCGTCGCGCTGTTCTCCGGCAACTATGATTGCGTGCGCGACGGTGCGAACCGCGCGCTCAATCGCCTCGTCGCTTATCTGCTCGATCGGGCGGGGGCCGAGGTGCGTGTCTGTTCGCCGGTCGCGCCGCAAAAAGCGTTTGCTTCGGTCGGCGATATCGTCCCCGTGCGCTCGGTAGGCATTCCGGGGCGCCCCGAATACCGGCTCGCATTGGGTTTCACCAAAGCGGCGCGTGAGGATATGGAGGCCTTCGCCCCCGATATCGTCCATCTGTCGGCGCCCGACATTCTCGGCCGCCAAGCGCAACACTATGCGCGCGCCGCCGGCATTCCCGTGGTTGCCAGCCTACACACGCGCTTCGAAACCTATCTCGACTATTATCGCCTCGGCCTGCTGCGCGGTCCTGTCGACCGCTATCTCGCGCGCTTCTATGGCGATGCCGATCATATTCTCGCGCCCACGTCGCCGATCCGCAATGAACTCGCCGCCCGGTTCGGACTGGACAGGGTGTCGATCTGGTCGCGCGGGATCGACCGGGCGTTGTTCGGACCAGCGCGGCGCTGCGAGTCCTTCCGGCGCCACCTCGGCTATGCGCCGGACGACATAGTCCCGCTCTTCTTTGGCCGGCTGGTCCTCGAAAAGGGGCTCGGCGTCTTTGCCGAGACGATCGCGGCGCTGCGCGAGCGCGGCCATATGGTCCGCCCGATCGTGATCGGTGAGGGACCCGCGCGCGACTGGCTCGCGCGGCGGCTTCCCAACGTGACCTTTCTTGGCTTCCTCGACGGTGCGGCGCTCGGCGAGGCCGTCGCCAGCGCCGACATATTGATCAATCCCAGCGTCACCGAGGCGTTCGGGAACGTCAATCTGGAAGCGATGGCGTCGGGGCTCGCGGTCGTCTCGGCCGATGTCGACAGCGCGTCGGCGCTTATCGAGCACGGCCGCACCGGTCTGCTCGTGCCGCCGCGCGATCCCCGCGCCTATGCCGCCGCCGCCGCGTCGCTGATAGGCCAGCCCGCGCGTCGGCACCTGCTCGGCAAAGCCGCGGCAGCCGCGGCCGATCACTATCGCTGGGATACGATCCTCGCCGACGTCGTCGGCGTCTATGAGCGGCTGGCCGGGCGCGACGCGGCCTTGCAATATCCGGCGCTGGCCCGACAATGCGCGGCATGAAGATCCGTTGGGGAAAATCCAGCGGCTTTGCCGACGATGTGGCGGCGATGCGCCGCTACGCCCGGTCGCTGACCCGTGATCGCGACGATGCCGACGACCTGGTGCAGGATGCCTTGGTTCGCGCGATCGAGCGACAGGCGACCTATCAAGAGGGACGCAACCGGCGGCGCTGGCTGCTGGCGATCGTCCACAATGTCTTTATTTCGGGAACCCGGCGCGAGGCGGCCGAGGCGCGGCGGAACGACCGCTTCGCAGAGACACAGGTTGCGCATTCGGACGCGTCGCAGGAACATCATGCGCGGCTCGGCGAGATTGCGCGGAGCTTTGCCGCGCTGCCCGAGCATCACCGCGCCGTGCTTCATCTGACGGCGATCGAGGGGCTGAGCTATCAGGAATGTGCGGACGTGCTGGGTGTACCGGTGGGGACGATCATGTCGCGAATAGCGCGGGCGCGCGCGGCGCTCAGGCAACAGGACGAGCAGCGAGCCGAACCGGCGCTGCGTATCGTGGGAGGACGGGATGGCAGCCGCACCGAGTGAGCAGGAAATCGACGCTTATGTCGACGGGCAGCTCGATACCGAGGGACGCTTTGCCGTCGAAGACTATCTGCGCCAGCACCCCGAACTCGCCGCGCGCGTGATGGGCGATCTGGGGACGCGGAGCGCGTTGCAACTGCTTGCGCGCGACCGCGAGCCCTTGCCTCGCGAACTGGTCGCGGGGTTTGAGGATCGTTCGCCCAACGCAGCCGGCGCCCGCTGGTGGCGTTGGACACCCGCCGCGGGCCTGTCGGCCTCGGGAATCGCCGCCGCCTTGCTGGTGATATTCCAGGGGCCGCCCGCTTACGTCGACGATGCGCTGACATCGCATATGGTCTCCGGAATGCGTGCCGACATGGCTTCGCAACTCGAAGCGCCGAAGTTCGACGCACGCGAGATCCGGCGCGCGACCAAAATTTCGGTACCTAAGGTACCGGCCGACTGGAAGGTCACCGACGTGCAACTATTCCCCACGGAACGCGGGCCGGCGCTGGTCATGGCGCTCAAGACCGGCGAGGGCGATCATCTGTCGCTCTTTGCAAAGCGCGGGCGAGAAAGCGCGCCCGAACAACCCGACGCGGTTCGCGAAGGCGAACATTCGGTCGCCTACTGGCGCCGTGGCGACATGTCCTATGCGTTGGTCGGTGACAGCGGGCCTGCCGCGATCGATGCGCGGGCCGAGACACTCGCGCGGGCGCGCTCCTGACCAATATGATTTTTGCGGAACCGACCGGAGTGGGTTCCTCGACACGAGGGGGGAAATATGACGAAGAAGCTTGTTTTGATGAGTGCGATGGCCGCGATGCTTGCGGTCGGTGGCTGCGCCAAGAAGGCGCCCAAGGATCTGCCGCCGCCGGCCTGCTGTGGACCGGAAGAGAGCGATCGCGTTACTCCCGGATCGCAACAGGATTTCGTCGCGAACGTGTCGTCGGATCGCATCTTCTTCGGCTTCGACCAGTTCAACGTCGACGCCGAGGATATGGCTATTCTTCAAAGTCAGGCCGCTTGGCTGGCGCGCAATCCCGGTGTCCGCGTGACGCTGGAGGGGCATGCCGACGAGCGTGGAACGCGCGATTATAACATCGCGCTCGGCGAGCGGCGCGCGAACTCGGCGAAAAACTATCTCGCGACGCTCGGGGTCGATCCCGGCCGTGTCGATGTCATCAGCTATGGAAAGGAGCGCCCGGCCGCCGCGGGTTCGGACGAGGCCGCCTATGCGAAGAACCGCCGGGCGGTAACCGTGGTGATCGAACGTCCGTAAGGCGCGTGCCGGCGGGCGCTTCGCCGTGCCTGCCGGCATTTGATCGATCGCCGTTGACAGGGCAGAGCGGCCGCTGCCCGCATGGGGCGAGCCAGGAGGATTTGGTTGTTCCAGACTATGCTCGGTCATCTCGACATCATGCATATCACCGCCGGCCTGTTCGTCGGCGTCATGGTCGGGCTGACCGGCGTCGGCGGCGGGTCGTTGATGACGCCGCTGCTGGTCCTCATGTTCGGCGTCAACGCCAAGACGGCGGTCGGGACCGACCTGCTGTTCGCTGCGGTGACCAAGACCGTAGGAAGCACGGTTCACGGCTGGCGCGATACCGTCGACTGGCGCATTTTCCGCCGCTTGGCGGCCGGGTCGATCCCGTCTGCGCTCTTGTCGGTCGTCGCGTTGCAGGGCTTGGGAGAAATCGGCGCGAAGGCCGAACATGTGATCATCATCTTTCTCGGCTGCATGCTGATTTTGACCGCCTTTGCGGCGCTCTTCCAGAAACGTCTGGTGCGGCTCGCGCGGCGGGGCGGCAGCCGCCACGACCCGCGCACTCTCCTTCCGACCGTAATGCTCGGCGCCTTCATCGGGGTTGCCGTTTCGATTTCTTCGGTCGGGGCGGGGGCGATCGGGGTCACCGCCTTGCTGATGCTCTATCCGCACCTGCCGGTGTCGCGGATTGTCGGTACCGACATCGTGCACGCCGTCCCGCTGGCGCTGGTCGCGGGATCGGGACACTGGCTTTACGGCGATGTCGATCCGGTGCTCCTCATCAGTCTGCTGATCGGCTCGATCCCGGGAGTGATCTTCGGCAGCCTGTTGTCCAGCCGGGCGCCCGACCATCTGTTGCGCCCCGCGCTCGCCGCCGTGCTGCTCTTTTCGGGTCTGAAACTGCTGACCAGTTGATGCGGAGGGCCGAAATGCCAAGCCGCCAATATCGGACTTTGCAGAGAATGCCTTCGAAAGCGGCCCGTCCACTGTTTGGAAAAAATGGCTCCCCGGGTAGGATTCGAACCTACGACCGATCGATTAACAGTCGATTGCTCTACCGCTGAGCTACCGAGGAACACGCCGCCGAAGCGAAGGCGGCCCCTTTGCCGTCGCTTGGCGGAATTTGCAAGGCCTCAAACGATAAATTGTTCCATCGCGATGCGTTCGTCGAGGCCCTGATCGGGATCGAACAGCAACGTCAGCGGCCGGCTGCGGTCGGTGGTGACGAGAACGGTCTTTACGTCGCGGATTTCGCGCTGGTCGGCGACGGCGCTGACCGGGCGTTTTGCGCCCTCGCGGACGTTGAAGCGGATGCTCGTCGATTCGGGGACGAGGGCGCCGCGCCAGCGTCGCGGCCGGAAGGGGCTGATCGGGGTCAGCGCGAGCATCGCCGAATCGAGCGGCAGGATCGGCCCGTTGGCGCTGAGATTATAGGCGGTCGATCCGGCGGGGGTCGACACCAGCACGCCGTCGCAGGCGAGCTCCTCGAGCATCATCTTCTCGTTGATCAATACCTCTAGCTTTGCGGCCTGACGCGTTTCGCGGAGCAGCGAGATTTCGTTGATCGCGGGCAGGATGTGGCGTTCGCCGCTGATCGTCGTGATGTCGCCCGATAGCGGATGGATGAGGAACGGGCGCGCCGCCGCGATCCGGTCGAGCAATCCCTCGACGCGGAATTCGTTCATCAGAAAGCCGATGGTGCCGCGGTTCATCCCGAACACCGGCAGGCTGCGGCGCTGGTCAAGCAATTGGTGGAGCATATGAAGCAGGAAGCCGTCGCCGCCGAGCGCGATCAGCATGTCGGCCTCGTGCAAGTCGACGAAGTCGTAGAGAGGCCGCAGCTCGGCCTCGGCCTCTTCGGCGGCGGGCGCGTTCGATGCGACGAGCGCGATCTTGCGTTGCATGTTGGTCCCCTCGCGGGCGGATTTCACCCGCCCGTTGCACTCATATGACGCGCGACCGCCGGTTTGGACTCCCGTTCGATGTGGAAGTCATGCGCGCGGGGTTTGCCAGCCAATGCGCGGTCGATCAAGCCGTCAACCGTCCCGATGCCGCCGTCGCGCAGCGCGGCGCGCAGGTCGATATGGTCGTCCTGCCCGAGGCACATATAGATGCGCCCCTCGACGGTCAGGCGGATGCGGTTGCACGTCGCGCAGAAATTGTCGCTGAGAGGGGTGATGAGGCCGAGCGTCACCGGACTGCCTTCGACCGCGAAATAGCGCGCGGGGCCGCCGGTACGCTTGTCGACGGGATAGATGGCGTAGTCGGCGCGCAGCGGCGCGACGAATTGGTGGAGCGGGATATAATGATCGCTGCGGTCCTCGCCGATCTCGCCGAGCGGCATCGTCTCGATGAGCGTCAGGTCGCAGCCCATCGCGGCGCAATGGTCGAGCATCGGCAGCAACTGGTCCTCGTTGAGCCCGGCGAGCGCGACCATGTTGATCTTGACGTCGAGCCCGGCGGCCCGCGCCGCGGCAATCCCTTGCAGCGCCACCGCGACGTCGCCGACGCGGGTGATATGCCGGAAGGTATCCGGATCGAGCGTGTCGAGGCTGACGTTGATCCGCCGTACCCCGGCCTCCGCAAGCATCGGCGCATATTCGGCAAGCCGCATACCGTTTGTGGTCAGGGTCAGCTCGTCAAGGCCATGGCCGATCATTGCGCCGAGACGCATCGCGAGCGTGTCGATGCCGCGCCGGACGAGCGGCTCGCCACCGGTCAGGCGGATACGGCGGATGCCCCGTGCGACGAAGCGTTCGGCGAGTTCGGCCATTTCCTCGATACTGAGCACTGCCGAGCGGGGCAGGAAACTCATATGTTCTGCCATGCAATAGCGGCAGCGCAGGTCGCAACGATCGGTCACCGACAGGCGCAGATAGTTGATCCGGCGGCCATGGCCGTCGGTCAGCGTGGCAGCGTTGGAGTCCGAAACTGAGCTCATCGGGTGATTGTGATGCAAAAGGGAAGCGTTTGGCAAGCAATGCCTGCTATGGGGGCGCCAATGAATCGCCTACCCGACACATTTGCGGCCGCCGTCGGCCATCTCGAAACGCTCCATGGCCGGCATGATGCCGACGTCGGCGTAATATTGGTGCAAGTCGATCAACTGGCGCGGATCAATAACAGCGCGGGGACTGCGGCGGGCGATGCGGTGCTCGACGAGGTCGGGCGGCGGCTGGAGAATTTTACCGGCGACGAGTTCGGGCAGGGCGCGCATGTCGACCGGCTCGACGGGCCGCGTTTCCTGATCGTACCTGCGGCGGCGCTGTCGCTGGAGGCCTTGCGCGCGCAGGAGCGTGCCTTGCACGTCGCGCTTGCCGAACCGATGGTCGGCGATCCCAATGGCCGGCTGGCGATCCGTATCGCGGCGGCGCTGATCACGCGCGACGAGCCGGTCGTCGAGCAGCTCCGTAGCGCGAGCGATCAGCTCGCGCGCCCGGCGTCGGCGCGCGACGGCGCGATGGTGCACGCCGCGCTGTCGCAGGGCGAGGTCGTCATCTTCTATCAGCCGCAATATGATGTCGCGAGCGGTGCGATGACCGGGGTCGAGGCGCTGCTGCGCTGGCAGCATCCCGAACTGGGGCTGCTCGGCGCGGGAGCGCTCGTCACCGCGGCGCGGGCGGCGCGGATGGAATGCGAGCTGACCGAACATGCGCACCGCGTCGCGCTCGCCGAAATGGCGAAATGGCCGAAGGCGCTCGGCAAGCTGCGCGTGTCGCTCAACATCACCGCTGCCGATCTTGGCGATCCCGAATTTGCCGATCGCTTTGCGGCGATGGCGAAACAGGCGGGGGTCGACCCCGACCGGCTGACGCTCGAACTGACAGAGCAGGCGATGCTCAGCGATCCGGCGAGCGCCGCGGCGCAGCTCGCGCAGATCCGCGCGCTCGGCTGCGCGATCGCGATCGACGATTTCGGCACCGGCTATTCGAGCCTGTCGCTGCTGGCGCGGCTGCCGATCGATTACCTCAAGATCGACAGCGGCTTCACCCGCACGATCGACGGCAGCGACCGCGACCGCATCGTCGTACGCGCGATCGTCGACCTCGCGCGCGCTCTGGGGCTGCTGGTGGTCGCCGAGGGGATTGAGAACGAACGGCAACTGGCGCGGCTGGCCGAGATCGGGGTGGCGACCTGGCAGGGGTTTCTGAAATCGGGGCCGGTGCCGGGGGATCAGTTGTTGGCGCTGATGGAATAGGCCCTCGTCATTGCGAGGAGCGTAGCGACGAAGCAATCTCCAGTCACTGAGCTCACGCTAGGTCGAACGCAGGAGATTGCTTCGCTGCGCTCGCAATGACGATGTTGGTTAGCCCACCTGCTTCGCGAGTTTCCCCAACCCCTTCGACAATTGCAGCGCGCCGTTCAGCCGCGCCCCGGTGCTGACCCAGTCGCCGCTGATCGACAGCTTGTTGTCGGGGCGGATGCGGGCACGGCCCTTCAAGCGTTCGACATAGGCGATGAGGCCCGGGACGTTGGCGAACTGGTCACCGTGGAAGCTGACGAGCGCGCCCTTGGTGCCGACGTCGAGTTTCGCGATCCCCGCGAGCTTCGCATTGGCCTTGATCTCCATCAGCTGGATCAGGTTTGCGGTCTCGGGCGGCAAGGGACCGAAACGGTCGATCATCTCCGCCGCGAAAGCATCGAGCGACGGGCGGTCGCCGGCCTCGTTGAGGCGGCGGTAGAGCGCCATGCGCAGTGGCAGGTCGGGGACATAATCCTCGGGGATCAGGATCGGCGCGTCGACCGTGATCACCGGCGACAAGGCTTCGCGCGGCGGCGCGGCGCCCATGCCCTCGGCCTTGGCCACCAAAATGGCCTCTTCGAGCATCGCCTGATAGAGTTCGAAGCCGACCTCGCGGATATGCCCCGATTGCTCGTCGCCGACGAGATTGCCGGCGCCGCGAATGTCGAGGTCGTGGCTGGCGAGCTGGAAGCCCGCGCCCAATGTGTCAAGGTCGCCGAGCAGCTTGAGCCTTTTTTCGGCGGTGTCGGTGATCGCACCGCCTTCGGGCGTTGTCAGATAGGCATAGGCGCGCGTCTTCGAGCGCCCGACGCGGCCGCGGAGCTGGTAGAGCTGGGCAAGGCCGAAGCGGTCGGCGCGGTGGACGACCAGTGTGTTGGCGCTCGGGATATCGAGACCGGACTCGACGATGGTGGTCGAGACGAGCACGTCATATTTGCGGTCGTAGAAGGCGCTCATCCGCTCCTCGACCTCGCCCGGCGCCATCTGGCCGTGCGCGACGACATATTTGATCTCGGGCACCCGGCTGCGCAGGAACTCCTCGATATCGGGGAGGTCCTTGATCCGCGGCGTGACGAAAAAGCTCTGCCCGCCGCGGTCATGCTCGCGCAGCAGCGCCTCGCGGATGACGACGGGATCCCAAGGGGCGACATAGGTACGCACCGCGAGCCGGTCGACCGGCGGCGTCTGGATGACGCTGAGTTCGCGCAGGCCCGACATCGCCATCTGCAAGGTGCGCGGGATCGGCGTCGCGGTGAGGGTGAGGACGTGGACGTCGGCCTTAAGCTGTTTCAGCCGCTCCTTGTGGACGACGCCAAACCGCTGTTCCTCGTCGACGATGACGAGGCCGAGGTTTTTGAACTCGACCGCCTTGGCGATCACGGCATGGGTGCCGACGACGATGTCGATCTGGCCGCTGGCGAGGCCGTCGCGGGTCTTCGCGGCCTCGGCGGCGGGGACGAGGCGCGACAGGCGGCCGATATTGACCGGGAAGCCTTTGAAGCGCTCGACGAAATTCGTGTAATGCTGGCGCGCGAGCAAGGTCGTGGGAACGACGACCGCAACCTGCACGCCGGCCATCGCCGCAACGAAGGCGGCGCGCAGCGCGACCTCGGTCTTGCCGAAACCGACATCGCCGCAGACGAGCCGGTCCATCGGGCGGCCCGAGGCGAGGTCTTCGAGGACGTCGCCAATCGCCCGGTCCTGATCGTCGGTTTCCTGATAGGGGAAGCGGTCGGCAAAAGCCGGATAGGCGGCATCCTGCGCCAGCACTTCGCCGGCACGCAGCGCGCGCTGCGCCGCCGTCGCCAGCAGTTCGCCCGCGATCTCACGGATGCGTTCCTTCATCCGCGCCTTGCGTCGCTGCCACGCTTCGCCGCCGAGCTTGTCGAGCCCGACCCCGTCGCTCTCCCCGCCGTAGCGCGAGAGGACATCGAGATTTTCGACGGGGACGTAGAGCTTGTCGCCGCCGGCGTAAGTGAGTGCGACGCAATCGTGCGGGCTGCTGCCGACCGGAATTTGCGTCAGCCCCTCATAGCGGCCGATGCCGTGATCGAGGTGGACGACGAGATCGCCGACGCTCAGCGTCGCAAGTTCGGCGAGGAAGGCGTCGGCGCTCTTGCGGCGCTTTTGCCGGCGGACGAGGCGCTCGCCGAGAATATCCTGTTCGGTGAGCAGGCTGATCGCGTCGCTTGCGAAACCATGGTCGAGCGGCAGGACGACCATCGCGGTCGCGCCGCCGCTTTCCGAAGAGGCGGTACCGAGGGCGTCCTGCCAACTCTCGGCGGGGGCGAGCGAGGTGACGCCATGGTCGCGAAGCAGCCCCGACAGGCGCTCGCGCGCGCCGCCCGAATAGCTGGCGATGATCGTCTTGCGCCCCTTGCGGCGCTCGTCGGACAGATGGTCGGCGACCTTGTCATAGACGTTGAGGTCGGCGGTGCGTTCGGGAGTGAAATCGCGCGCCGCGAAGGTTTCGAGGTCGACGACCGTTGCCGCCGGGGGGACATCGAACGGCGTGACGACATGGATTGGGCGCTGCGCCGCCGCCGCTGCCCACTCGGCCTCGGTAAGGTAGAGCGTCTCGGGCGCGAGCGGGCGATAGCTGCCGGGCGATTCGCGTTCGGCGGCAACACGGTTCGCATGATAGTCGGCAATCGCCGCAAAGCGCGTCTCGGCGGTCGCCTCGGTGCGGTGGCCACGCAGGACGGGGGTGGCGCCGTCGACATGGTCGAACAGCGTCGCCAGCCGTTCCTCGAACAGCGGCAGCCAATGATCCATGCCCGCCTGACGCCGCCCCTCGCTGACCGCCTGATAGAGCGGGTCGCCGGTCGCCTGCGCGCCGAACAGTTCGCGGTACGACGAGCGGAAGCGTTTGATCGTGTCCTGATCGAGCAGGGTCTCGGCGGCGGGCAGCAATTGCAGCGCCTTGGCGGGGCCAAGGCTGCGCTGATCGGCGGGGTCGAAGCGGCGGATGCTCTCGATCTCGTCGCCGAAGAAATCGACGCGCAGGCCCGTCTCCTCGCCCGCCGGGAAGAGGTCGAGGATGCCGCCGCGCACCGCGAACTCGCCCTGATCGGCGACGGTGTCGACGCGGCTGAACCCGTTGGCGACGAGCAGTTCAGCCAGTGCATCGCGGTCGATCCGCTGCCCCGGCGCGAGCGTCGTCGCGAGCTGGCGGATGCGGAAGGGGGTGAGGGTGCGTTGGGTAATCGCGGCGACGGTGGTCAGGATCAACTCGCCGCGCTTCGGCGGGGCCTGCAACGCCGAAAGCGTCGCTAGCCGATCGGCACTTGCGCGCATCGACGGGCCGGCGCGGTCGTAGGGGAGGCAATCCCATGCGGGAAAGCGGTGGACGATCAGGTCGGGGGCGAAGAAGGGCGCCGCATCGGCGACCGCCTGCATCGCGGCATCGTCGGTCGCGACATAGACGAGACGCTTGTCGCTGGCGCGCGCGAGGTCGGCGAGCAGCAGCGGCAGGAAGCCGTCGGCGGCGCGCGCGAGCGTGAGCGGCGCCGAGGCCGACGCGATGGCGGCGAAGATGTCGGCGGCGGAGCGAGTCATGGCAGCGGGATATAGTCCAGCCGGCGCATCGCGGCGATCAGCGGCGGGTTGTCGAGGTGGGCGGGCGGATGGCCGGTGCCGAGCGCCCACGCCATGATGTCGACGTCGTCCTCCTCGACGACGATTTCATACCAGGCGATCTCCGCCTCGCCCCATTCGGGCGAATAGCGGTCGAAGAAGCCGCCGATCATATAATCGGCCTCGCGCGTGCCGCGGTGCCAGGCACGGAATTTGAGGCGTTTGAGGCGGTCGGTGTGCGGCACGGCGGGAATCCCGATAGCCCATGCTGCCGGGAGTGGCGCACGGGGCAAGCAAGCGATAGATGGGACGCAGTAGCCATGCGACCCGAGATACTCAATCCGCTCTTTGCCGCGTTGACCGACATCAAGGGTGTCGGGCCGCAGCTTGCCAAGCCGCTGACGCGGCTGGGGTTGGAACGTGTGGTCGATGTGCTGTTCCATTTGCCGACCGGGCTGATCTCGCGCTTTCCGGTCGATCGGCTCGACCAGGCGCAGGCGGGACAGACGATCATCGTCGAGCTCACCGCGCAGGATTACCGTCCTGGCCGGTCGCCGCGCGCCCCGTTCGGGGTCGAGGCGTTCGACGATGCGGGCGATCATGTTCGGCTCGTCTATTTCGGGCGGACGTCGGGGCTGGCGCGCAAGCTGTTCCCGCTTGGCGAAAAGCGCCGCGTGTCGGGACGGCTCGATCTTTATGGCGATATGCGTCAGATCGTGCATCCCGATCATGTGGCCGAGCCCGGCGACGAGGCGGGAATTGCCGAGCATGAGCCGGTCTATCCGCTGACCGAAGGGCTGACTAACGCGCGATTGTCGCAGCTTGGCGCGGTCGCGCTCGAACGGCGGCCCGAGCTCGCCGAATGGATCGACGCGCCGTTGCTCGCGGCGCGTGGCTGGCCGTCGTGGCATGAGGCGATGACGCGGGCGCATGCGAGCCCACGCGATGAAGCGGCGCGCGACCGGCTGGCCTATGACGAGATTTTCGCGAGCCAGGTCGCGCTGATGCTGATCCGCGAGGGATTGCGGGCGCGCAAGGGCCGGGCGATTGCCGGCGACGGACGGCTGACCGATGCGCTGCAACTGCCGTTTGGCCTGACCGGGGCGCAGGAACGCGTCGGGCGCGAGATTGCGGGCGACATGGCACAGGACCGGCCGATGCTGCGGATGCTGCAGGGCGACGTCGGCTCGGGCAAGACGCTCGTCGCGCTGCGCGCGATGCTGGCGGCGGTCGAGGCGGGGACGCAGGCGGCGTTGCTCGCCCCGACCGAAATTCTGGCGCGCCAGCATTATGCGACCTTGCAGCGCATGCTCGGCGGGATGCCGGTCAACCTCGCGATCCTGACCGGGCGCGACAAGGGCAAGGCGCGCGAATCGACCCTGATGGGGCTCGCCGACGGCAGCATCGACATCCTTGTCGGCACGCATGCCATCTTCCAACAGGCCGTGAATTACCGCGACCTGTCGCTCGTCGTCGTCGACGAACAGCACCGCTTCGGCGTCGCGCAGCGGCTGATGCTGACCGCCAAGGGACAGCGCCCGCCGCACCTGCTGGTGATGACTGCAACCCCGATCCCGCGCACGCTGCTGCTCGCGAACCATGGCGAGATGGATGTGTCGCGGCTCGACGAAATGCCGCCGGGGCGGACGCCGGTCGATACGCGCGTCATCTCGCTCGACCGGCTCGATGACGTCGTGGACGGCCTCGACCGTCACCTTGCAACCGGCGCGCAGGCCTATTGGGTGTGCCCCCTCGTCGCCGAAAGCGAGGGCAGCGAGCTGGCGGCGGCGGAGGACCGCGCCGCCCTGCTCCGCGAACGGCTGGGCGACGCCCGGGTAGGGCTGGTCCACGGCCGGATGAAGGGTCCGGAAAAAGACGAGGTCATGACGCGCTTTCAGGCGGGCGAGATCGGCGTCCTGGTCGCGACGACGGTGATCGAGGTCGGCGTCGACGTCCCCGCTGCGAGCCTGATGATCGTCGAACATGCCGAGAATTTCGGGCTTGCGCAGCTCCACCAGCTCCGCGGCCGGGTCGGGCGCGGTACGGCGAAGTCGGTATGCCTGTTGCTGCGCTCGCAGAATCTGTCGGAGACCGCGCGCGAACGGCTGGCGCTGATGCGCGATACGGGCGACGGCTTCGTGATCGCCGAGAAGGATCTGGAGCTGCGCGGCGGCGGCGAACTCCTCGGGCTCAAGCAGTCGGGCGATGCCGATTATCGCGTCGCGACGCCCGAGCAATTGGTGCGGCTGCTGCCGGTCGCGCACGACGATGCGCGGCTGTTCGTCGAACGCGACGGCGGTATCGAAGGCGCGCGCGGCGAGGCGGTGCGGCTCTGCCTCTATCTGTTCGAGCGCGATGCGGCAGTGCCGCTGCTGCGGAGTGGTTAGTTCAGGTCGGCTATGGCGCGCGTTTTCAGTTGACGTCGCCGCGTGCGCCCATGGCGCGGATCATCGGCAGATAATCCTCGACCGAAATCGACTTGTCGAACTGGACGCCGGTCTTGCCGCCGATCGACCAGATCACCTTCGCCGAGGTGCGGCCGATGATCGGCATGCGGAAGACGACGAGGTCGCCGATCTCCAGCCCGCGTTCGTACCGCATCAACATGCCGTCGGCGCTGATGTTCACGCAGGTACACATTTCCTGTCGGCCGTCGGGCAGAACGAACGGCAAGCGGCAATAGACGTCGCTACGCGGCGCAATCCGCTGATCGAGCCCCACATAATGGGCCTTTTTAAGGTCAATCTTGCGCATACCGAATACCTTGCTGGTCTGGTGTGGCAGAATCGGCCCGATTCATCAAGAATCGGTAAACGGCGACGCGCCGTTCAGCCGGTCACCAGCCCGTGCTTTTTCGATCCGAGGCTGAGCGGAACGGGCTTGGCGGCGGGCAGAATCCGGTGATGCGGATCGCGGATCACGACGCCGTCGACCTTCACCGCGCCCTCGTCGAGCTTGCGGCGCCCTTCCTTGTTCGACGCCGCGAAGCCGAGTTCGCGCAGCGCGGTCAGGATGTCGATGCCGTCGGCGGGGGCCGCAACTTGCGGCAGGTCGCCGCCGATCTGGCCCTTTTCAAAGGTTTGCGCGGCGGTCTCGGACGCGCTGCGCGCCGCATCCTCGCCGCGGCACATCGCCGTCGCGGCGTCGGCGAGGATCTTTTTCGCGGCGTTGATCTCGGCGCCTTCGAGCGCTTCCAGCCGCGCGATCTCGTCCATCGGCAGGTCGGTGAACAGCTTCAGGAACTTGCCGACGTCGCGGTCGTCGCAATTGCGCCAATATTGCCAATAGTCAAAATGGGACAGTTGTTCGGGGTTAAGCCAGACCGCGCCGGCGGCGGTCTTGCCCATTTTGGCACCTGCGGCGGTGGTGAGCAGCGGAGTCGTCAGGCCATAGAGGTCGGCTCCGTCCATGCGGCGGCCGAGTTCCATTCCGTTGACGATATTGCCCCACTGGTCGGAACCGCCCATTTGAAGGCGGACATCCATCGCCTTCGACAGGTGGCGGAAGTCATAGCCCTGCAGGATCATGTAATTGAATTCGAGGAAGGTCATCGGCTGTTCGCGGTCGAGGCGCAGCTTGACCGAATCGAACGTCATCATGCGGTTGATCGTGAAGTGGGTGCCGACTTCCTGCAGCAGTTCGATGTAACCGAGCTTGCCCAGCCATTCCTGATTATCGACCATCACCGCGTCGGTCGGCCCGTCGCCGAACGTCAGGAAGCGCTGGAAGATGCTGAAGATCGAGGCGATGTTGGCGGCGATCGTCTCGTCCGACAGCATCTTGCGGCTTTCGTCACGACCTGTGGGGTCGCCGATCCGCGTCGTCCCGCCGCCCATCAGCACGACCGGCTTGTGCCCCGTCTGTTGCAGGCGGCGCAGCATCATGATCTGGACGAGACTGCCGACGTGCAGCGACGGCGCGGTCGCGTCGAAGCCGATATAGCCGGGAACGACCTGTTTGGCGGCGAGGGCATCGAGCCCGTCCGCGTCGGTCATCTGGTGGATATAGCCTCGCTCGTCGAGCAGGCGCAGCAGGTCGGATTTGTAACTGGTCATGGCGGGCGGGCGCTTAGCATGGTGGTGCGGCAAACCCAACTGGTTCATATTCTCGTTATCGTCACCCCGGACTTGATCCGGGGTCCCGCTTCCTCAAGAAAGAGCGGGACCCCGGATCAAGTCCGGGGTGACGAGGTGAGGCGTCCTTCGACAAGCTCAGGACGAACGGAGGATAGAACGAGTGTCCGATCCTGAGAGGAGTCAGCGGCTGCCCCTCATCTGCCACCCCGATACGCCCGCACGGGCAGTGCGCTCGATTGCGGTCGAGGTCGACCTGTCGTTCGACGGCGGCTTTGCGCTGCGCTTTATCGTCGACGGCGAAATCGGAGCGATCGTGCTGCCGCAGGGCGAAGGCGAACTCGTCATTGCCGACAGCGGCACCGATGGGCTGTGGCAGGGCACCTGTTTCGAGGCTTTCCTGACCGAAGAAGGTCAGCCCGATTATACCGAATTCAATTATGCTCCCGACGGGCGCTGGGCCTGTTACCAGTTCGACGATTATCGCTCGCTGCTGTCTTCCGACGATCTGGCGCCATGGATGATGGAGGTCGAGCGCGCGCCCGGTCGCTATGCGCTGCGCGTCGAACCCGGCATCTTCCCCGACACCGGATCGAAGCTGGCGCTGTCGGCGGTGATCGAGGAAGTGGACGGGACGAAAAGCTATTGGGCGCTCGCGCACCCTCCCGGAAAGCCCGACTTCCATCATCCCGATTGCTTTGCGCTGACGCTTGAGGCACGCGGGCGGGCATGACGACCCTTTTCGGTATCGACCGCCTGCTCGCCGACCCTGCGCTTCGCGCGCCGCTTCAGGGAAAGCGCATTGCCTTGCTCGCGCATCCCGCTTCGGTGACCGCCGACCTGACCCACAGCCTCGATGCGCTGGTCGCGGCCGGGATCGATGTCACTGCGGTGTTCGGGCCGCAGCATGGCGTACGCGGTGACCTGCAGGATAATATGATGGAGTCGCCCGACTTCACCGATCCGACCTATGGCATGCCGGTGTTCAGCCTCTACGGCGAGGTGCGGCGTCCGTCGGGGCAGTCGATGCACACCTTCGACGTGATGCTCGTCGACCTGCAGGACCTGGGCTGCCGCATCTACACCTATGTGACGACCTTGCTCTACATCCTCGAGGCGGCCGCCGAGCATGGCAAGGCGGTGTGGGTGCTCGACCGGCCCAACCCCGCTGGCCGTCCGGTCGAGGGTACGCGGCTTCTGCCCGGATGGGAAAGCTTCGTCGGCGCTGGACCGATGGTGATGCGTCATGGCCTCACGATGGGCGAGATCGGGCACTGGTTCATTCGCCACTTCAATCTCGACGTCGATTATCGCGTCATCGGGATGGAAGGCTGGGACCCGAAAGGCCCGGGTTTCGGCTGGCCCACGGACCGCGTCTGGATCAACCCCAGCCCGAATGCCGCGAACGTCAATATGGCGCGCGCCTATGCCGGCACGGTAATGGTCGAAGGCGCGACGCTGAGCGAGGGCCGGGGCACGACGCGCCCGCTCGAACTGTTCGGTGCGCCCGATATCGACGCCAAGGCGGTGATCGCCGAAATGCAGCGCCTCGCGCCGCAATGGCTCGGCGGGTGCAAGCTGCGCGATATCTGGTTCCAGCCGACCTTTCACAAGCATGTCGGCCAGCTCAACAGCGGCGTCCATATCCATGCCGACGGACCTTGGTACGACGATGATGCGTTCCAGCCCTGGCGCGTGCAGGCGCTCGGCTTCAAGGCGGTCCGCAGCCTCTATCCCGACTATCCGATCTGGCGCGGCAAGGATTTCAAATATGAGTACACCGACGATGTGCTCGCGATCGACGTGATCAACGGCGGCCCGGGCCTGCGCGAGTGGGTCGATGATGCAGGTGCCGATGCGGGCGATCTCGATGCGCTGGCGATGCCCGACGAGGCGGCGTGGCGCGACGAGATTGCCGATCTGCTGATCTACTGAAGAAGGGAACGGTGATGCACCGACGGCAATTCCTCGGCACCGCGGCATTCGGCGGGCTGGCGGCGGCGTTACCCGTTCCGGTGGTTGCGGCCGACACGACGGGCCTTCCCAACCTTGCCGCCAAGGCGGTCCCGATCGGCCGCGACGAACGCATGGCGCGCATCGCCAAGGCGAAGGAGCTGATGCGCGCGAATGATATCGGTGCGCTGCTGATCGAGCGGGATCGAGCCTCATCTATTTCACCGGGGTCGAATGGTGGCGCAGCGAGCGACTGACCGCCGCGGTGCTGACGCGCGAGGGCGAGGTCGCGATCGTCACGCCTTTCTTCGAGGAACCGTCGGTGCGCGAAAGTCTCGGCGTTGATGCCGAGGTGCTGACATGGAATGAGGACGAGAACCCGCTCGCCGCGGTCGCGACATGGCTCGGCAAGCGCGGGCTGACCAAGGGCAGGATCGGGGTCGAGGAGACGGTGCGCTATTTCGCGGTCGACGGCCTCGAAAAGGCGATGCCCGAGGTAAAGGTTGTCAACGGCGCGCCGGTCGTGCGCGGCTGCCGGATGCACAAGTCGCCTGCGGAGATCGCGCTGATGCAGATCGCCGCCGACATCACCATGGCGGCCTATCGCCACACTGCGCCGCGGATCGAGGCGGGGATGACCCCGGCCGACATCGGCGCGATCATGCGCGCGGCGACGGTGGCGCTCGGCGGCAAGAGCGAATTCGAACTGATCCTGCTCGGCGAGGCAAGCGCCTATCCGCACGGGTCGGGCAAGCCGCAGGCGGTGAAGGATGGTGAGGTCGTGCTGATGGACTGCGGCGCGACCGTCCATGGCTATCAGTCGGACATTTCGCGCAGCTTCGTCCATGGCAAGGCCAGCGCCCGCCAGCGCGAGGTCTGGGACCAGATGCGCAAGGGGCAGGACGTCGCCTTTGCCGCGGCAAAGCTCGGCACGCCGGCGGGGCGTGTCGACGATGCGGTGCGCGGCTTCTATCAGAATCTGGGATGGGGCCCGGGCTACCGGCTTCCCGGTACCTCGCACCGCACCGGCCATGGCATCGGTCTCGACGGGCATGAGCCGGTAAACCTCGTCCACGGCGAAACGACGCCGCTGGCGCCGGGCATGTGCTTTTCGAACGAACCCGGCATCTATATCCCCGGCGAATTCGGCATCCGGCTGGAGGATTGTTTTTACATGACCGACAGCGGGCCGAAATGGTTCAGCGAGCCGCCGCCGTCGATCGACCAGCCTTTCAGTTAGATTTCCCTCCCTCAAAGGGAGAGGAGAGTCAGGCGGCCGCGCTATAAGTGATCGGGAGCGTTCGGACGCTGGACGAGGCTGACGAGCACGAACGAGATGATCATCAGCAGGTACCAGCTCCCGAGCTTGTCCAGCCCGACCATGTGCCAGCCGTCGTCCTGGCTAGGATAGGTCCAGGCGCGCGCGAAGGTGCCGATATTTTCGGCGAACCAGATGAAGAGCGCGACGAGGGCCCAGCCGACGAGCAGCGGCATGCGGCGGTGGGTGTGCAGGGGACGGAACCACACCTGGCAGCGCCAGAAGAGCAGCGCGGTCGCCGCGAACAGCAGCCAGCGGATATCGTACAGCCAGTGATGCGCGAAAAAATTGACGTAGATCGCGGCGGCGAGTGCATAACTTGCCCATGCTGGCGGGTAGCCGGTGTAGCGAAAGTCGAAGATCCGCCAGACGCGCGCGATGTAGCTGCCGACCGCTGCGTACATGAAGCCCGAGAAAAGCGGCACCGCGCCGATATGGAGCAGGCTCGCTTCGGGATATTGCCACGATCCCGCGGCGGTCTTGAACAGCTCCATCACCGTGCCGACGATGTGGAAGATCAGGATGACAATGGCTTCTTTCGGCGTTTCGAGCCGGAAGGCGAGCATGCCGAGCTGGATCAGCACCGCGCCGATGGTGATCGCGTCGTAGCGGTGGAGCGGCGCGCCGTCGGGCCAGAACAGGTGCGTGCCGAGGAGCAGCGCGAGCATCAGTCCGCCGAACAGGCATGCCCAGCCCTGTTTGAAGCCGAAGGCGAGAAATTCGAGGAACCAGCCGCGCGGCCCGGGTTCGACGGCCATCGCTTCGAGGCGGGCGCGGACGGCGTGGAAGCGGCTGTGACCGCGTCCGGCGTCAGACATGCACCGAGACCCACGCGATCAGCATCGCGGCGGGGAGCAGCAATGCCTGCGCAAGGACCGTTCCGGCGAGTCGGCTCAGCGAGATGAAGGTGATCGCGCGGCGGAAATCGGCCTCGTCGACTTTTCCTTCGACCGCGTCGTCGGTCATCACCGACAGTTGCGGGTCGATGAAGGCGAACAGAAGGATCGTCGCGAAGCCGTTGATCAGCGCCGAAAGCTGCGATGCGGTGACGCGAAACTCGGGGGCGAGATAGCCGGCGTAGAGGGAGGCGACGACACCGACGGCGAGCAGCGACTGCGCGAGGCAGTTGGCGATCAGCACGCCCCAGCCGATGCCCTTCGGCATATGCCAGCCCTTGAGGTGCGACAGGCTGGGGAAGCGGAGCGACTGGCGGAGCGTCCTGAGGCCGCTCGGGCTGGCGGCCTTGAGCGCGAGCTTCGTCGTAGAGCGATTGTCCTGGTACCAGCCGATCGCCGCGGCGAACATCCGCTGACCGGTGGGGACGAGCAGGATGCCGACCAGGGTCGCGATGCTCGCCGCCGCGAGCACGAACTGCATGTCGACGAACAGCGAGGCGCCGCTGCCGTCGTGGATGCGCGTCTCGATGCGCTTGGCGAGGAACGGGCCGAGGAAGCTGTTCGAGGTGCGCGAGAAGAGGACGAGGATATTGAACAGCGCGAAGGACATCGCGATCCGCCGCGTCCGCACCCCGGCGATGCGCGCCGCATAAGCCAGCGCACCGATCAGGTTGATGAAGCCGGTGAGCAACAGGATGGTGACGAGGGGGAGGTCGATCATCGCCGGGGATTAGCTGTGCGCGTGCATCATTTCGAGCGAATTCACTCGGGATCGTCGACCGGCATGTCGGCCGCGACGAACCGGCCCGTGTCCGGGTCCCGCTCGAAGGCGCTGCCGACCGGTGCGTCGATCAGGTGCAGCCAGCTGTCGTCGCGGTTCAGCACGGCGCCGAGAGCGACATAGCTGAACGGCGCGTTGCCGCTCTCGATGTCGGACATATCGGGGGGATCGCTCTCGATCCGCCAGCCGCTGTCGGAAAAATTGTCGTCGTCGCGCGGCGGATCGGGCTCTTCGCGATACAGAAATTCGACCTTGCGGCGGCCGTCGAGGATCGCATTATCGACGAAACAGCGGTCCCAATAATCGCGCCGTTCGGGTGTCGGGGGTGGCGGTACGGTGCGATTATCGTCCCACATGATGTCGATGATGTGCTCGCGGTCGAAGCTCACGCGATCGCCGGCCTTCAATTGCGGCATGTCGCCCGGATGATTGTCGAGCGTCCCGGCCAGATGCGCGCCGTCGGCCGCGGTGACGATCACCCACATGCGTTCGACCTCCCATTGGCCGGCGGGGATCGAACGAAACATCAGCTTGACGAGATCGCCGGGTGCGACCGCGAGCAGTTCGTTTTCGGACGGCAGTTCGAAGGTATAGGGCGCATTTTCGGCGACCGGCCGCGGGTCTTCGATCGCGTATCGGCCAAACAGGCGCCGGATCAACGACGGCAGCGCCATGCGCCGTTCAATGCTTTCGCGTCAGCTCGCGCATCGCATCGTCGAGCCCCGCGAGGGTCAGCGGATACATGCGGTCGCTCATCAGCTGTTTGATCAGCTTCACCGACTGGGTGTAGCCCCAATGCGCCTCGGGCACCGGATTGAGCCACACCGCGGCGGGATAGACATGGGTGATGCGCTGGAGCCAGACCGCCCCTGACTCTTCGTTGAAATGTTCGACGCTGCCGCCCGGATGGGTGATTTCATAGGCGCTCATCGACGCGTCGCCGACGAAGATCACCTTATAATCATGGCCATATTTGTGGAGGATGTCCCACATCTGGTGGCGTTCGGACCAGCGGCGCTTATTATCCTTCCACACGCCCTCGTACGGGCAATTGTGGAAATAGAAGAATTCGAGATTCTTGAATTCGGTCGTCGCGGCGCTGAAGAGTTCCTCGCAGAGCTTGATGAACGGGTCCATCGATCCACCGACGTCGAGGAACAGCAGCAGCTTGACCGCGTTGCGCCGTTCGGGGCGCATCTTGATGTCGAGCCAGCCCTGCCGCGCCGTGCCGTCGATCGTGCCCGGGATGTCGAGCTCGTCGGCCGCGCCCTCGCGTGCGAACTTGCGCAGGCGGCGGAGCGCGATCTTGATGTTGCGGGTGCCAAGTTCCTTGGTGTTGTCGAGGTTCTGGAATTCGCGCTTTTCCCAGACCTTCAAAGCCCTCTTGTGCTTGCTCTCGCCGCCGATCCGCACGCCCTCGGGGTTATAGCCCGAATTGCCGAAGGGGCTGGTGCCGCCGGTCCCGATCCACTTGCTGCCGCCTTCGTGGCGCTTCTGCTGTTCCTCAAGCCGCTCTTTCAGCGTCTCCATGATCTTGTCCCAGTCGCCGAGCGATTCGATCGCCGCCATTTCCTCGGGCGTCAGGAATTTCTCGGCGACCGCCTTCAGCCAGTCGGCGGGGACGTCGACCGGGTTCTGGCCGTAATCGGAAATGATGCCCTTGAAGACTTTGTTGAACACCTGATCGAAGCGGTCGAGCAAGCCCTCGTCCTTCACGTAGATGGCGCGGCTGAGGTAGTAGAATTGCTCGGGGCTGCGGTCGATCACCTCGCGGTCGAGCGCCTCCAGCAGCATCAGATGCTCTTTCAGGCTGGCGGGAATGCCCGCCGCGCGAAGCTCGTCGAGAAAGCCGAAAAACATGGCTCAGGGGTACTCTGTCGCGGGGAAGGGTGCAACTGCTTTACGTAAACGGAAAGTGCGGGCACCCAAAGCCGTCGCTTCGCCCATTGACCACGCGTTAACCATTATCGGTCATCACCCGAAGATTAATCCAGAGTGGGTGGCGCAATGAAATTCGATCCGATCGACCCGGCGGCTCCGATCCTCGACCAATCGGTCGCGAGCGACTGTGGCGCGCTTGCCGTCGGCTGCAGCGACGCGGCCGGCCGGATCAAGCGCGCGACCGACCAGATGGAACGCCAGATCGGCGAGCTCGGGCAGCTCGAGGACTATGTCGTCGGCCTCGAGGCCGACCAGCGTCAGATCGCCGATTCGACCGACGAGGCGAAGCTGCTGTCGGCGCGCGCGTGCGAACAGCTCGACGCCGGTGCCGAGCGCGTCAACGCGGCGGTCACCGAATTCCGCTCGGTGATCGATCTCGTTGCGCGGCTTGGCGCGCATGTCACCAATTTTGCTGCGGTCATGGAGCAGGTGCAGCAGGTCAGCCAGTCGATCGAGTCGATCGCCAAGACCACCAACATGCTGGCACTCAACGCTGCGATCGAGGCCGAGCGCGCGGGCGACGCCGGACGCACCTTTGCGGTCGTCGCCGCCGAGGTGAAGAAGCTGGCGCAGAACACGCGCAGCGCGACCGACGAAATCCGCCGCAGCATCGGCAGCCTCGCGGCCGAAGCGGGCGGGCTGGTCGCCGAAATCCAGTCGGGGGTCGAACAGTCGAGCCGCGCCGAGGCGCAGTTCGAAACGATCACCGACGCGCTGCACGACGCGACGCATCTGGTGGCGTTGCTCGACGACCAGAGCGACCGGATCGCGCAGAGTTCGGCGATGGTTCACGCCAATGGCGCCAAGGTGCGCGGCGCGCTCGGCCGCGTCGTCGCGTCGGTGCGCGAAAATGGCGCGACGCTGGGCGAAACGCACGACAGCATCTTGTCGATGGAGCATGTGTCGAACCGCATGTTCAACGCGGTGATCTCGGCCGGGGTCAGCCCGCAGGATTCGGCGATCGTCGAGCTTGCCGCGCAGGTGCGCGATGAGTTCGTTGCGCTCGCCGAAGGCGCGATCGCCGCGGGCAGGCTGTCGATGGAGCAGGTTTTCGATACCGATTATGTCCGCGTGCCGGGGTCGAACCCCGAACGTTTCCGCACCAGCCTCTGCGACTGGGCCGATATCCATTGGCGGCCGCTGTTCGACCGCATCGTCGCCGAGCATCCCGAAATCAAGATGTCGTCGGCGAGCGACATCAACGGTTTCCTGCCGACGCATGTCACCGACTGCTCGCGCGCGCCGACGGGCGATGTCGCCCACGACACCGCCCACTGCCGCAACGGCCGCATCCTCTATGACGAAGCCGACGCGGCCGCCAAACGCAGCACGGCGCCCTTTTTCATGATGGTCTATCGCCAGGAAGGCGACGGGATCAATTACGTGACGGTGCGCAACGTCTATATGCCGGCGGTGATCAACGGCCGCCGCTGGGGCGATGTCGAGGTGGCTTACCAGCTGTAAAGTTGGTTTTGATCTTATGTATCACGCCAACCCGCGCGCCAGAGATACAATCGCAAGGTGCGCATCGCAGATTCGATTTCAAGGATACTCGTGTGCCACTCGCCCAAGGGCATTATAATGCGGTTTGAGCCAAAAGGGTGAGTCAGCGACCGGATGCGATGCCGTAATCGTAGATCGATGACGCAATCATTCGCGCCGCGAAAGCTACGCTTGTCAAACTTGAATTGCTCGATTTCGCTCCAAGGAATTTCAAGAGGACAGATGTTGCGGTTGAGGGTCAATCCCGAAGGTGCGATGCGAATGTCAAAGCCTTGCGAACTTCCCCATCCTCGACAGAGGTGTGACCACCCGCTGATGAAACCGATCAAGGCAAACACACTGCAAAGGAATTTGAACGCGATTTCGATCCACACGGAACCTGAACTGGGAAGAAGGGGCGCAGCGGCAAACAGCGCGCTTAGCGCGATATTGCGCCAACCGAGGAAGACTTCTTTCTCGCGCGAGAAAACGGACAGCTCGACAATTTCGTCAACGGCCGCAGCCGTCATCTTTAGCCGCCCTGCCGCCGCGCCATGAAGGCGAGCTTTTCGAACAACATCACATCCTGCTCGTTCTTGAGCAGCGCGCCGTGGAGCGGCGGGATCGCTTTGCCGACGTCTCGGTTCTGTAGCACTTCGAGCGGCATGTCCTCGTTGAGGAGCAGCTTCAGCCAGTCGATCAGCTCGCTGGTCGAGGGTTTCTTCTTGAGCCCCGGAACTTCGCGGACTTCGTAGAAGATGTCCATCGCGCGGCTGACCAGCGTCTTCTGGATGCCGGGGAAATGGACCTCGACGATCTCCGCCATCGTGTCGCGATCGGGGAATTTGATATAGTGGAAGAAGCAGCGGCGCAGGAAGGCGTCGGGCAGTTCCTTTTCGTTGTTCGAGGTGATGACGACGATCGGGCGTTCCTTGGCGACGATCGTCTGGTCGGTCTCGTAGACGTGGAAGGCCATGCGATCGAGTTCCTGGAGCAGGTCGTTCGGGAATTCGATGTCAGCCTTGTCGATCTCGTCGATCAGCAGCACGGGCAGCTTGGGCGAGGTGAAGGCCTCCCACAATTTGCCCTTCCGGATATAGTTGCGGATGTCGTGGACGCGCTCTTCGCCGAGCTGGCCGTCGCGCAGGCGCGCGACCGCGTCATATTCGTAGAGGCCCTGCTGCGCCTTGGTCGTCGACTTGATGTTCCAGGTGATTAGCGGGGCATCGAAGGCTTTCGCGATTTCCTCGGCGAGCACGGTCTTGCCGGTGCCAGGTTCGCCTTTCACGAGCAAAGGGCGGCGCAGCAAGGTCGCGGCGTTGACGGCGACCTTCAGGTCGTCGGTGGCGATATAGGCGCTGGTTCCTTCGAAGCGCATGGGCGGAGAGCCTTTCCCTTAACGTGAACGTCAATCAGGGCGGGCATAGCGAGGGAGGATGGGCGGTGCAAGTAAACAGGCGTTGCCGCCCGCCGCGGCGTCGGCTCAGGCGTCGTGCCGGCTGGCGGCGCGGGCGGCGAGCAGGTCCCAGAGGCCGCTATGCTGGGTAATCAGTTGCTGGGCGCCGAAAACCATGGCGCGCTCGACCGCGGGGCTGTCGGCGATCGTCGCGGCGAGCCGGGCGGTGTCGCGCAGGTCGGGCAGGGTGCAGCGCGGCGAGTTCATGTCGAGCCGCTGCGCGCTGATGTCGAGCAGGACGCGGATCGTCCGCCAGTCGAGCGTCAGCGCGATCGCGGCGCCCACCGCGCAGCCGTGCCGGTCGGATTCAGCGAGCATGTCGAGCGCCTTGCACTGCGCGCTGACCGCGGACTCGCTCTGTGCCTGTCCCTGCGTGCTCGGCACCGGGCCGACGGCGGCGGCGATCTTCGACAGGAAGGCACGTTCCTGTGCGAAGGCATCGGCGGCTTCGTCCATCCACTGGCGCGAGGCAGGGTCGACCGCCTTGCGCGCGGCGTGATCGATGACGCCGGGATAGCGGCCGTGGAGGAGGCAGAGGAAATGGACGGCGTCGGCGAGGTTTCGCATCGCGTCCGGGCCGCTCGACAGCGCGCCCGAGCGGACATGCGGATGCGCACCGGTGCCCTCGCTCGCGACGAGCGAATCGAGCATTTCGGCGACATCGCGTGGCGGCAGCTTGGGCTGGGTCGACTGGCTCAACGCTTGATCCTCGCATGCGGCGCGGGTGATGAACCCGCCCCCTTCTGGAATTCCGGCGATGAGTCTTAGGGCAACGTCGTAAACGTCGCGTTTATAAGCGCCGCCGGAACAGGCCAATGCTGTGCCGGTGCGGGACGGTCCGAAAATAAAGGGACCGGCAAGCGCAAGGTGCTTGCCGGTCCCGGTTGGCTATGGCGCCAGTGGACGTCAGGGAGCCGGGAGCGGGTCAGACGGGGAGAGGGAGCCCGGCCCGCGCCCAATCAGGCGGCGAGAGCGAGTTCGCCGGTCGCCGGAGCGGCGGGGGCGATCGCGGCGGGCTGGGCCGCCGCCGGAGCTGCATCGCCGAGCTTCGCGGGGAAGAGGAAGCGCGACGCGAGCACCGCGACGCCGAGCGCGAAATAGCCGATGAAGGTCTGGACCGGGAAGAAGAAGAGCGGCGCGACGAAGGCGAGGCGCAGCCACAGCGGGTTGAAGCCGAAGTCCTGGCCAACGGCCTCGCAGATCCCGAAGAAGGTGTCGCGGCGGCGGAAGAGGTTGGTGGTTTCGTTTTCCATCTTTTTGTCTTTCCTGTGGCTGCGGGCCCTGCGCCGCGGCGATGCCAAGTGCATCGCAAAGGCCGTGCCAGTTTCTGCAGTCCCCGGTTTTCCGGGATTTTTTATGTCAGCCAAGCGGGGCTGCGCCGTCCTGAGTGCGAACCGATTCCCATTATGCGGGAATGATTGCCATTCGATGGCGTGCGCTTTCTCGTCGTTGAAGCGCTCCGCATCGCGATGACGGCCGGCATCTGGGGCGCAAATGTGAAGATTTAAAGAGGGCGAGCGTAAAAAATTGTGCAGTGCACCATTCGATCAAGGCTTTGATCGAAAGTGCAAAATGAAACACCCCGCCGGTGAGGGCGGGGTGTCTGGTGTCCGGAAGCTTGCCGAAGCTTACTGGTCGAGGAAGCTGCGCATCTTGCGGCTGCGCGACGGGTGCTTCAGCTTGCGGAGCGCCTTGGCCTCGATCTGGCGGATACGTTCGCGGGTCACGCTGAACTGCTGGCCGACCTCTTCGAGGGTGTGGTCGGTGTTCATGCCGATGCCGAAGCGCATGCGCAGCACGCGTTCCTCGCGCGGCGTGAGCGATGCCAACACGCGGGTGACGGTTTCCTTGAGGTTCGACTGCACCGCGGCGTCGACCGGGATGACGGCGTTCTTGTCCTCGATGAAATCGCCGAGGTGGCTGTCTTCCTCGTCGCCGATCGGCGTTTCGAGGCTGATCGGCTCCTTGGCGATCTTCATCACCTTGCGGACCTTTTCGAGCGGCATCGACAGACGCTCGGCCATTTCCTCCGGCGTCGGCTCGCGGCCGCTTTCGTGGAGGAACTGACGGCTGCAGCGCACCAGCTTGTTGATCGTCTCGATCATATGGACCGGGATGCGGATCGTGCGCGCCTGATCGGCGATCGAGCGGGTGATCGCCTGACGGATCCACCAGGTCGCATAGGTCGAGAATTTGTAGCCGCGGCGATACTCGAACTTGTCGACCGCCTTCATCAGGCCGATATTGCCTTCCTGAATGAGGTCGAGGAACTGCAGGCCGCGGTTCGTATATTTCTTGGCGATCGAGATCACGAGGCGCAGGTTCGCCTCGACCATTTCCTTCTTGGCGATGCGCGCCTCGCGCTCGCCCTTCTGGACCATGTTCACGACGCGGCGGAATTCGGTCAGGCTCATGCCGGCGGCCTGCGCGATCTCGCTAATTTCGATACGGATGCGGTCGACCGCGCCGGCTTCGTTCTCGGCGAAGGCGGCCCATTTCTTGTCGAGACCGGAGACCTGATCGAGCCAATTCTCTTCGAGTTCGCGGCCGACATAATTGTCGAGGAACGACTTGCGCGGCACTTTGTGGCGCTCGGCAAGGCGCAGCATCTGGCCGCCCAATGCGGTCAGGCGGCGGTTATAGCTGTAGAGCTGGTCGACGAGATATTCGATCTTGGTGCCGTGGAACTGCACGCTTTCGACCTGCGCGGTGAGTTCCTCGCGCAGCTTGTGATATTTCTTTTCCGACGCCGAAGGAAATTCCTCGCCGCCCGACAGCGATTCGAGCCGCGCTTCCTGCAGCTTCTGGAACGCCTTGAAGCTCTTGGTGATGTTGGCGAATTTTTCGAGCGCGTCGGGCTTCAGCAGCTCTTCCATCGCCGCGAGGCTGAGGGTGTTGTCTTCCTCGTCTTCCTCGAAGCTCTCGCGCTTGCCCGACGAGCCTTCGCCGTCCTCGTCGTCGCCGTCGGCGGCGGGCTCTTCCTCGACCTCGTCCTCGTCCTTGAACGAGACGCCGGCATTCTTCTCGCTGATCTCGCCATCGTCCTCGGCGCCTTCCTCATCGAGGTTTTCGGGCGCAGGGTCCTTCGACAGCATCGCTTCGAGGTCGACGATCTCGCGGAGCTGCATGTCGCCGTTGTTGAGGGCGTTCGACCATTCGATGATCGCGTTGAAGGTCAGCGGGCTTTCGCACAGACCGAGGATCATCGTGTCGCGGCCCGCCTCGATGCGCTTGGCGATCGCGATTTCGCCCTCGCGGGACAGCAACTCAACCGCGCCCATTTCGCGCAGGTACATGCGCACCGGATCGTCGGTGCGATCGACCGTTTCCTTCTTCTTTTCGACCGCGGGGTTGGACAGCGAACCGGTGCCGGCGCTGACGTCGACCTCGTCGTCGGCTTCCTGATCGGCTTCTTCCTGAACATCCTCGTCGCTCTCGACGATGTTGATGCCCATGTCGGAGATCGCCGACATGATGTCCTCGATCTGCTCCGACGACATCTCGTCCTGCGGCAGCGCCGCATTCAATTCGTCATAGGTCAGGTAACCGCGCTTCTTGCCGCGCGCGATCAGCTTTTTGACATCGGCCTCGTTGAGGTCGATCAGCGGGGCGTCGGTGTCGGCTTCGGTGTTCTTCGTGGCCATATCTGTTCCTGCCTAGGGGCATCAAGTGGGTCGGTTACTGGCCGCTGCTGTCGGACAGCGCGGCCAGCCGGCGGGTCAAATCCTCGTCCATCGCGCGCAACCTTTGTTGTCGCGCCAGGCCTTCGTCATCCATCGTGCGCTGAAAGTCCGCGGTGGCCTCTGCCAGCCGGGCGCGGATTTCGGGCTGGGTGACCAGCACGCCGATATATTCTTCAAGGTCGCGGAGCGCCGTTTCCGGCGCCGGAGCGGCCCCCTGTCTGCTTTCCAGCCTGCGGTTGAACGAGAAGTGCATTCCGTCGGCTCTGAGCAATGTCGTCGCCCTATTATACACTTTCATTGGCTCCAATATGGCAAGCAACCCCTCGCAATCAAGCCCTTCCTGACCGATTGCGATGTCAAGCATCGCGCCGAGCAATTCGGCGTCGGCGGAATCGGGAACCGCGAGCCGCGTCAGCGCCTCTTCGTTGCGGCGCAGCGCTTCGGGATAGCGCAGCAGTCCGCCGATGAGCGCGGCGACGAGCGGTGCCGCAATCCCCGCCTGTCCGATGGAACGCGTCTCGTCGGCGGGAGGTTGCAGGCGCGGATCGGGGGCGAAGCGGCGTCCCGCCCCGCGCCGCGCCGACGGTGCCCACGGAACGCGCGGTGCGCGCTCGGGCTGCCGCCGCGCAAACAGCGCATCGAGCCGCTCGCGGAAGGCCTCGCGATAATGGTGACGGACATCGGCGTCCTCGATCGCGTCGGCGTGAGCGAGGAGGCGCGTTTTCAAGGCGGCGCGTTCTTCGGGGGTGGCAAGCGGGCCGGCGGCGACTTCGTGCGCCCAGAGGCGTTCGACGAGCGGCTGCGCGTCCTCGAGGATTTCGGCGAAGCCCGCGGCACCGCGCGCGCGGACGAGGTCGTCGGGATCCTGTCCCGCGGGCAAAGTCGCGAAGGCGAGGCTGAAACCGGGCCGGAGCAAGGGAAGCGCGCGCATCGCGGCGCGCATCGCGGCTTTCTGACCCGCGCTGTCGCCGTCGAAGCAGAGCACCGGTACCGGCACCATCCGCCAGATCAAGCCGAGCTGGTTCTCGGTCAGCGCGGTGCCGAGTGGCGCGACCGCATCGGCGATCCCCGCCTCGGCGAGCGCGATGACGTCCATATAGCCTTCGACGACGACGATCCGGTTCGTCTGGCGCGACGCGGGCGAGGCCTTGTCGAGATTATAGAGCGTGCGCCCCTTGTCGAAGAGCGGCGTGTCGGGCGAGTTCAGATATTTGGGCTCGCCATCGCCGAGGATGCGGCCGCCGAAGGCGATGACGCGTCCGCGCGCGTCGCGGATCGGGATCATCAACCGGCCGCGGAACCGGTCATAGGGCTCCTTGTCGTCGACCGCGATCAGCATGCCCGCCTCGACGAGCATCGCGGTCGGGAATTTCTTGAGCGCTTCCTTGAGGGCGCTGCGGCTGTCGGGCGCGAGGCCGAAGCCGAAGGCCTTGCGCGTCGCCTCCGAAATCCCGCGTTTTGTGAGGTACTCGCGCGCCGGGGCGCCGTTGGTGCTGCCCAGCTGCTGGGTGAACCAGTCCGCTGCCGCCTGCACCACATCGCGCAGGCTCGCCTGCTCCTCGGCCTTTTTTGCGGCGCGCGGGTCGGCGGCGGGAACCTCCATCCCGGCCTCGGCGGCAAGCTCCTTCACCGCATCCATGAACGAGAGGCCGCGCTGATCGGTCATCCAGCGGATCGCGTCGCCATGCGCGCTGCAGCCGAAGCAGTGGTAGAAGCCCTTTTCGTCGTTGATCGTGAAGCTGGGCGTCTTTTCGTTATGGAAGGGACAACACGCCTTATACTCGCGGCCGGCGCGGGTGACCTTCACCGTCCGCCCGATCAGCGTCGACAGCGTGATCCGCGATCGCAGTTCGTCCAGCCATTGCGGGGTGAGGGTCACGAGGGGCGAACCTCGTTCCCAGTTCCGTTCGTGTCGAGCGAAGTCGAGACACCCATCGGCTTGGCGCTATCCTGAGCGGCGTCTCGACTTCGCTCGACGCGAACGGGAGGGGAGGGGCGTTCGGCTGGCGGTTTGGCGAAGTGGCTCACGGCGTTCCAATCGCCTCGGATCAGCGCTTCCTTCTTCGCCTGAGACCATTTCTTGATCCGCATCTCGGCGTCCAGTGCTTCAAATCGCGTCGCGAAATCCTGGGACCACATCAATCGCACGGGCAATCTTGACGAAGTGAAACCATCGATCGCACCCGACTGATGCTGGCCAATGCGATACTCAAGATTGTCCGTATGTCCGGTGTAGTAGCGCCCATCGGCACAAAGCAGGATATATGTCCAGAACGCCATCCCACCTCTCTACCCGCTCGCATCGAGCGAAGTCGAGACACCCATCGACCTGGCGCCATTCCGATGGGTGTCTCGACTTCGCTCGACACGAACGGGTTTTGAGGCTGGCTCTTACGAGATGGTCAGCTCAGCGCCGCCTTCACCCACCCACTGGCCTTGCTCATGTCGAGCTGGCTGCCGAGCCGGTCCTTCACCGCCGCCATCACCTTGCCCATGTCCTTGAGGCTGGTCGCGCCGAGTTCGTCGACGATGCCCCTGATCGCCGCAGTCGCTTCGTCGTCGGAAAGCTGCGCGGGCAGGAAATCCTCGATCACGGCCACTTCCGCCGCCTCGATGTCGGCGAGTTCCTGGCGGCCGCCCTGTTCGTACATGGCGATCGATTCGCGGCGCTGCTTGACCATTTTTTGCAGCACATCGGTGACCAGCACATCGTCGTCGGCCGGCGCGGTGCCGGTCCTGAGTTCGATATCCTTGTCCTTGATCTTCGCCAGCATCAGCCGGATCGTGCCCAGACGCGCCTTGTCGCCGCCCTTCATCGCGGCAACCTGCGCAGCCTTGATGTCATCGCGAATCATGCGTGTCCTCGTGCGCTGCAAATTTCGGAAAGGCCCTCTCTAGCGGGAAGATTCATAATCCGATAGCTTGTGAATCACTTTTTTGCCGCCTAGTTGGTCGGCCGTTTAGCCCCCCGTCCGGAGCATGTTGAATGGCACCTGCCAACCCCTCTGCCGCGCCCAAAACCCCGCCTTCGGGGGCCACCGGCGTCCTCGTTCTCGCCGACGGCACGGTGCTGTGGGGCATCGGCTATGGCGCCAGCGGCGCCGGCGTGGGCGAGATTTGTTTCAATACGGCGATGACCGGCTATCAGGAAATCCTGACCGACCCGAGCTATGCCGGGCAGATCATCACCTTCACCTTTCCGCACATCGGCAATGTCGGCGCGAACCCCGAGGATATGGAGCGCGAAAAGCGCGCCGCGATCGGCTGTATCACGCGCGAACTGCCGACGCTGCCCAGCAACTTCCGCAGCGTCCAGACGCTGCCTGAGTGGATGAAGGCGCAGGGGCTGATCGGGCTTGCCGGCATCGACACGCGCGCGCTGACCCGGCGCATTCGCGATGGCGGTGCCCCGACCGGCGTGGTCGCGCACAGCCCCGACGGCAAGTTCGACCTCGACCGCCTGCTGCTGCTTGCGCAGGGCTGGCCGGGG
The DNA here is from genome assembly GCF_001307295.1 of Sphingopyxis macrogoltabida. Classification (NCBI taxonomy): domain Bacteria; kingdom Pseudomonadati; phylum Pseudomonadota; class Alphaproteobacteria; order Sphingomonadales; family Sphingopyxidaceae; genus Sphingopyxis; species Sphingopyxis macrogoltabida. The sequence goes on from NZ_CP012700.1 coordinate 626,858, forward strand.
CTGGAGGGCATGGACCTTGCCAAGACGGTGACGCGCGAACGGCAGGGAAGCTGGGACGCGGGGGTTTGGCATCTGGGGTCCGGTTATGAAGGGTCGGACCACAAGCGCGCTGGCGATGCCGCGCCGCATGTCGTTGCGGTCGATTATGGCGCGAAGGACAATATCTTCCGCAACCTGGTGAAGGCGGGCGCGCGGGTGACGGTGGTGCCTGCGAAGACGAGCCTCGACGAGATCGTCGCGCTGCGCCCGGCGGGCGTCTTCCTGTCGAACGGCCCCGGCGACCCTGCGGCGACGGGCGAATATGCGGTGCCGGTGATCAAGGGGCTGCTCGAACGCAATGTCCCGATCTTCGGCATCTGCCTTGGCCATCAGTTGCTTGGGCTGGCGGCGGGCGCGAAGACGGTGAAGATGCATCAGGGCCACCGCGGCGCGAACCACCCGGTGCAGCGTGTCGGCGGTGATTTTGCGGACGGCGTGGTCGAGATCACCAGCATGAACCACGGCTTTGCAGTCGATGCGGCAACGCTGCCCAAGGGCGTGGTCGAAACGCACAAGAGCCTGTTCGACGGCTCGAACTGCGGTATCGCGATCGCCGGCAAGAAGGCGTTCAGCGTGCAATATCACCCCGAGGCGAGCCCGGGGCCGCAGGACAGCTTCTATCTGTTCGAGAAGTTCGTGGGCGGGTTGAAGTGATATTTGCAACGCTATTGTTGCTGACGGAGCCACTCGTCCTGACGTGTTCGACGAGAACGCCAGCATGCGTGTCGTCACAACAGTTGCTTCGGGAGGACGCAGCAAAATGTGAGGTCGAGATCGATTTCCGGCCATATTCTGGCGGTGAGGTCGTTATCCTCCACGATGGTGCGCAATTTGAGATCATTGTGCCTGAAAACACTGCGGCGAAGCGCCGTGCCTGTATAGCCAAAGCGGTCGAAACTCTACCCGATCGGCTTCACGCGAAACCCTCCGGATCGAAGAAAAAATAATGCCCAAAAGAACCGACATTCAATCCATCCTCGTCATCGGCGCCGGCCCGATCGTTATCGGTCAGGCGTGCGAGTTCGACTATTCGGGGACGCAGGCGATCAAGGCGCTGAAGGAGGAGGGCTATCGCATCGTCCTCGTCAACTCCAACCCGGCGACGATCATGACCGATCCCGACCTCGCCGACGCGACCTATGTCGAACCGATCACCCCCGAGATCGTCGCCAAGATCATCGAAAAGGAGCGCCCCGACGCGGTGCTGCCGACGATGGGCGGGCAGACCGCGCTCAACACCGCGCTGGCGCTGTTCAACGACGGCACGCTGACGAAGTACGGCGTCGAGATGATCGGCGCCGATGCCGAGGCGATCGACAAGGCCGAGGACCGGCAGAAGTTCCGCGATGCGATGGACAAGATCGGGCTTGAGAGCGCGCGCAGCGGCGTCGCGCACACGCTCGACGAGGCGTTTGCGGTGCTCGAACGCACCGGGCTGCCCTCGATCATCCGTCCGTCGTTCACGCTCGGCGGTACCGGCGGCGGCATCGCCTATAACCGCGAGGAGTTCGAGCATATCGTCCGCGGCGGCCTGATCGCCTCGCCGACCACCGAAGTCCTGATCGAGGAATCTCTCCTCGGCTGGAAAGAATATGAGATGGAGGTGGTGCGCGACCGCAAGGACAATTGCATCATCATCTGTTCGATCGAGAATGTCGATCCGATGGGCGTCCACACCGGCGACAGCATCACCGTCGCCCCCGCGCTGACGCTGACCGACAAGGAATATCAGATCATGCGCAACGCGAGCATCGCGGTGCTGCGCGAGATCGGCGTCGAAACGGGCGGGTCGAACGTCCAGTTCGCGGTGAACCCGAAGGACGGCCGCCTGATCGTGATCGAGATGAACCCGCGCGTGTCGCGCTCGTCCGCGCTCGCGTCGAAGGCGACGGGTTTCCCGATCGCCAAGGTCGCGGCGAAGCTGGCGGTCGGCTACACGCTCGACGAGATCATGAACGACATCACCGGCGTGACCCCGGCGTCATTCGAACCGACCATCGACTATGTCGTCACCAAGATACCGCGTTTTGCCTTCGAAAAGTTCAAGGGCGCCGAGGCGACGCTGTCGACCGCGATGAAGTCGGTCGGCGAGGTGATGGCGATCGGGCGTACCATCCATGAGTCTTTGCAAAAGGCGCTGCGCGGGCTGGAAACGGGCCTGAGCGGCTTCAACTTCGTCGACCGCCTCAAGGGCGCGACGCACGACCAGCTCCGCAACGAACTCGCACAGCGCACCCCCGACCGGCTGCTCAACACCGCGCAGGCGATCCGCGAGGGGCTGCCGCTCGCCGAGATTAACCGCGTTGCGGGTTACGACATGTGGTTCCTCGAACGCATCGCCGAAATCGTCGCCGCCGAACAGGATGTCTGCGAAAACGGCCTGCCGCGTGATGCCGAGGGGCTGCGCAAGCTCAAGGCGATGGGTTTTTCCGACAAGCGCCTCGCCTATCTCGCGCTCCAGTCGGCGAACCTTCACCCCGGCACGCGCCGCGCAACCGCGCGTGGGTCGGGGCTGATCCACGAAGCGGTGAAGGCAATGACCGGCGGCGTCACCGAGGCCGAAGTGCGCGCGCTGCGCCACAAGCTCGGCGTGCGGCCGGTGTTCAAGACGATCGACACCTGTGCGGCCGAGTTCCAGGCGCAGACGCCCTATCTCTATTCGACCTACGAAGCGCCGACCTTCGGCGAGCCCGAGAATGAGGCGAACCCGTCGGACCGCAGGAAGGTGGTCATCCTCGGCGGCGGTCCGAACCGGATCGGGCAGGGGATCGAGTTCGACTATTGCTGCTGCCATGCCTGCTTCGCGCTCGAAGAGGCTGGCTATGAAACGATCATGATCAACTGCAACCCGGAGACGGTGAGCACCGATTACGACACGTCCGACCGCCTCTATTTCGAGCCGCTGACCGCCGAGGACGTGCTCGAAATCCTGCACGTCGAAATGTCGCGGGGCGAGCTGGTGGGCGTGATCGTTCAGTTCGGCGGCCAGACACCGCTCAAGCTGGCGCAGGCGCTGGCCGAGGCGGGCATCCCGATCCTGGGCACCTCGCCCGACGCGATCGACCTTGCCGAGGACCGCGAGCGTTTCGCGGCGCTGGTCAACAAGCTCGGCCTGAAGCAGCCCGAGAATGGCATCGCGCGCAGCCGCGAGGAAGCCGTCGCGGTCGCGGCGCGCATTGGTTATCCGGTGCTGACGCGCCCCTCCTATGTGCTCGGCGGCCGCGCGATGGAAATCGTCGACGATCAGGCGCAGCTCGAAAATTATATTGAGACCGCGGTGCAGGTGTCGGGCGACTCGCCGGTGCTGATCGACCGTTACCTCCGCGACGCGATCGAGGTCGACGTCGATGCGCTCTGCGACGGGACCGACGTCGTCGTCGCGGGCGTGCTCCAGCATATCGAGGAAGCCGGCGTCCATTCGGGCGACAGCGCCTGTTCGATCCCGCCGTACAGCCTGTCGCCGGCGATCGTCGCCGAGATCGAGCGCCAGGCCGATGCGCTCGCCCGCGCGCTCGAGGTTCGCGGGCTGATGAACATCCAGTTCGCGGTCAAGGACGACGAGGTTTATCTGATCGAGGTCAACCCGCGCGCCAGCCGCACCGTGCCCTTCGTCGCCAAGGCGGTCGGGTCGCCGATCGCCAAGATCGCGGCGCGCGTGATGGCGGGTGAGAAGCTGGCCGACCTGCCGAAGATCAATCGCGACATCAAACATGTCGCGGTCAAGGAAGCCGTCTTCCCCTTCGCGCGCTTCCCGGGCACCGACCCGGTGCTGTCGCCCGAGATGAAGTCCACCGGTGAAGTCATGGGAATCGACAGCGATTTCAACCTTGCCTTTGCCAAGGCACAGCTCGGCGCCGGCGACCGGCTGCCGACGACGGGCCGCGTTTTCGTGTCGGTCAAGGACAGCGACAAGCCGCGCATCATCGATGCCGTCCGCCGCCTCGCCGGCTGGGGCTGGCAGGTCGTCGCGACCGGCGGCACCGCCGATTATCTCGCGGGCGAGGGCGTCGCGGTCGAGCGCGTCAACAAGGTTGCCGAAGGGCGGCCGCATATCGTCGACCGGATCAAGGACGGCGATGTGCAGCTCATCTTCAACACCACCGAAGGATGGCAGTCGCTGCAGGACTCGCAATCGATCCGCGCATCGGCGCTGGCGGCCGATATCGCCTATTATACGACGGCCGCGGCAAGCGACGCTTCGACGCAGGCGATCGGGGCGCTTCGCGCGCGCTCTCTTGAAGTAAAGCCGCTTCAGGACTATTATTGAAGGACCGCTCCCACCCCCGACATTGACGGAAAAGCGGCTCGGCCGCCCCGGCGAAGTTTCGCTGGCGGCGGATTATTGACGAAGGACAACAGGATAATGGCAAGCGTTGAAAAGGTGCCGATGCTGGCGGAAGGTTATGAGAAGCTGAGCGCGCAGCTCTCGGCGCTCAAAGCCGAGCGACCCCTGATCGTCGATGCGATCGAGGAAGCCCGCGCGCATGGCGACCTTTCGGAAAATGCCGAATATCACGCCGCCAAGGAACGTCAGGGCCAGGTCGAAGCGACGATCGGCGATATCGAGGACAAGCTATCGCGCGCGCAGGTGATCGACCCGACGACGCTGTCGGGCGACCGGATCGTGTTCGGCGCGACCGTCACCCTCGCCGACGAGGACGACAAGCCGGTGCGCTATCAGATCGTCGGGCAGGCCGAGGCCGACGCCAAGGACGGCAAGATCAGCTATAATTCGCCGCTCGGCCGCGCGCTGATCGGCCGCCGCGTCGACGACGAGATCGAAGTCACCGTGCCTGCGGGCGACAAATATTATCTGGTGACCAAGATCGAATTCGTCTGAGTGGCGGACGCAGCGCGATGAACCCGCAGCACGCGCCCGTGGTCACGGGCTTTGCGATCGCCTGCACCCTGCTGTTCATCGTCCTGTCGATCGCCGGCTACCAGCAGCAGGCGTTTATCGGCGCGGGCTTTATTCCGGCGCGCTTCGGCGCCGAGCTGATCGCCCCGCCGGGCACGATGCTGCCCTTTTTCCTGACGCCGCTGAGTTCGGCTTTCCTGCACGGCGGGGTGCTGCACCTCGCCTTCAACATGATGGTGCTGCTGTTTCTCGGCCGCCAGCTCGAAGCGCCGCTGGGTTCGGGGCCGATGGCGGTGCTGCTGATCGCCGGCGCCTATGCGGGGTCGCTGGCGCAGTGGCTCGCGAATCCCGCGTCGACCACCGTTGTCGTCGGCGCGAGCGGCGCGATCTCGGCGCTGATCGCGGTCTATGCACTGATCTTCAGCCGCTCGCGGACGCAGGCGATCGGGCCCATCCCCGGCCATTGGGTGCGTGCGCTGTGGCTCGCGGCGGCGTGGATCGGGCTGCAATTGCTGATCGGCATCGCGGGTGGCGGCGGTTTCGGCAACATTGCGATCTGGGCGCATGTCGGCGGCTTTCTCGCCGGGCTGCTGCTCGCGCGGCCTTTGCTCCGCTGGCGGTTCGGGGGGCGGTAGTGCCGGTTGGATTGGGCGTCGGATTTGGCGTGGGAAACGGACGTCAACGGGCCAGGCAGGATTGAAGCTCGCTGCATATTCCTTCGAAGGCACTAAAATAGGAAGCTTCCAGCTTTGCCGACGATAAGCCGAAGGCTGCTCTAGTTTTCGTAAGCCCTATTCTTTCAGCGAGGCGCTCTCCTTCCTCACGGTATGGCGCGTAGAGGTCTTCGGCGGTCAATAGATCGCCCGCGTTTCTCATGCTGTAGTCCGCGACCCAAACGCAATATATGAGGCGCTCAATCGCTGACAGCGCCTCCTCGCCTTTGTCGGCCTTCTTCGCGATAACTTCGTCGCCAATTTCGATAAGCCACGTCTCATTGTCAGATGGATTCATACGGCCCCCAATCTGAGAAACACGTCTTAAATGCCAGCCTCAGGTCCGCAATCAGCTACCCGCCCAGCAATCCGCCCGCCAGCAGCATCGCGACACGCACGTCGATCCCGCAGCCTTCGGCGCGTTTCGCCGCGACGAAATCCGCGATCCCGGCCAGCGGCACGCGGTGGACGACGATATCCTCGCTGTCGACGCCGCCGCCTTCGCCGACTTTGGTCAGGTCTTTCGCGACGAGCAGGGTGAAGCTTTCGCTCACCATCCCGGGCGAGCTGAAAAACTCGCCGACGGTGCGCCAGTTGGCGGCGCGATAGCCGGTTTCTTCCTCCAGCTCGCGTTCGGCAGCAATTTCGGCGGCTTCGCCGGCGGTGTCGTCGCCGACGAGGCCGGCGGGAAGCTCGATGCAGTTCCTGCCCATCGGCACGCGAAATTGCTCGACGAGGATGACGTGGCGGCCGTCTGCGGCCTCATCCATCGCGAGGATCACCGCGGCGTGAATCCCGCGCGAGCGCGAGACATATTCCCACGTTCCCTGCTGTTTGACGGTGACGAATTTTCCTTCCCACCGGGTCTCGATCGGGGCGTCGGGGGCAGGGCGGGCCATGAAATGTCCTTTTTAGATTTCGATCAGCCGGTCGGGCAACTCATTGGGATTTTCGTCGCCCTTGGGGAAATGTTCGGCAAGCACGAGACCCATCTGCGTCACCGCCGCGGCCATGCCGGCGCCCGGCCGTCCGGCGCGAACCTCGTCGATCAGCGCCGCCATCGCGTCGCCCCAGACCTCGGGCACGACCTTGGCCGCGATCGCCTCGTCGGCGACGATGTCGGCGCGATGTTCCTTGAGGCTGAGGTAGAGGAGCACGCCGGTGCGGCCCAAGGTCTTCGCCTCGGTGCCGACCTTGAACAGGTCGACCGCACGGGCGCGGACGCGTGCCGCCAGAATCGCGCGCGGTGTCAGCGCCAGCCGGAGCGGCTGCCACAACAAGATCAGCCACATGCCGATCCATTTGAGCACGCCGACCGCGATCACCGTGCCAAGCCATTCATTGGCGGTGAGTTCGTGCCCCCAGCCGCCGGTGAGGCGATAATAGAGGCCCTGGTAAAATTCGGGGAAAAGCGCGATCACCGACATGGCGAGAAAGGCGATCACACTCGCCCAGACGAGCGCGACATCGTCATAGTCGTTCGATTGCGCCGCGACGACGGTGACGATTTCGCCGCTGGTATGCGCCTCGGCCGCCGCGACCGCGACGGTGACGAGATCATGGTCGGCTTCGCTGACATGGCTGACTTTCATGGCCCTGCTCCCTTACCAGCCGCCCGACGCGCCGCCGCCGCCGAAGCTGCCGCCGCCGCCCGAGAAGCCGCCGAAGCTTCCGCCGCCGCCGCCCCAGCTCGAACCGCCGCCGCCCCAGGACGATCCGCCACCCGATCCCCAGTCATCTTCGTCGCCGCCCCAGACGATGATCGGCGCACCGCCCCACGGGCGGTTCTTGCGATGCTTCTTGCCGCGCCGCCCGAGGCTGGAGAGGATCGGCAGGATGAAGAAGAAAAAGACGATGAAGCCGATGAAGATCAGCCCGCCGATATCGCCGTCGTCGGCGCGGTCGCGTTCTTCGGTCGCGGCCGCCTGCGCGCGCGCGGCGGCTTCCTCGGGCGGGAGCTGGATCTGCTGGGCGATCGCGTTGACGCCGTCCTGGATGCCGCCCGGATAATCATTCGCCTTGAATTTGGGCGTCACGACGTCGCGGATGATCCGCCCAGACAGCGCGTCGGTGAGCACGGGTTCGAGCCCGAGGCCGACCGAGATGTTCATCCGCCGCTCGTTCGGGGCGATCAGGAAGACGACGCCGTCGTCCTTCGCCTCGTCGCCGATTCCCCAGGCGCGACCAAGCTTGTAGCCGTAATCGGCGATGTCATTGCCCTCGAGGTCGCTGACGGTCGCGACGACCAACTGGTGGCCGGTGGTCGTCTCAAGCTGTTCGAGCTGCGTGTTGAGACTGGCCTCCTCGGCCGGCGGAATGATGTCGGCCTGATCGACGACGCGCCCGGTCAGCTTGGGAAAGGTCTGAGCGGCGGCGGGTGCGGCCGTCAGCAACAGCAGCCCGGTGAGGGCGGCTGTTGCGAGCGGGCGAAACAGGGTGGTTAGGGCCACCTTATTGCCCGAAGTCGACCTTCGGCGCGACGTTGGCGTTCGGCGTCACCGCGCGGTACGGCGTCATCGGCTTGGCGCCATGGACGATCTTGGCGCCGATGATATCGGGGAAGGTGCGGATCGTGGTGTTATAGTCCTGTACCGCGCTGTTATAATCCTGCACCGACACGTTGATCCGGTTTTCGGTGCCTTCGAGCTGCGTCATCAGATCGGCGAAGCGCGCCTGGCTCTTGAGGTCGGGATATTGTTCGACGGTGACGAGCAGGCGGCCGAGCGCGCTCGACACATTGCCCTGCGCTTGCTGGAACGCCTGTACCTTGGCGGGATCTTCGAGATCGTCGGTGCTGAGCTTCACCTGCGTCGCCGAGGCGCGGGCCTGGATCACGCCTTCGAGCGTCGACTGCTCGATCTTCGCGGCGCCCCTCGCGGTCTCGACAAGGTTGGGGATCAGGTCGGCGCGGCGCTGGTAGGCGGCCTCGACATTCGCCCATTTGGCCTTGGCGGCCTCTTCCTTGGTGGGAACGCTGTTGATGCCGCAGGCGGACAGCGACAGTGCGGCAACCGGGACAATCAGCCAGCGGGCAGAACGATAGGTCATGGTCATCAATGCTCCCTCGCGCGGCGTTTTGCCGCAACAATACACATAATAGGATGGCGCTTGCCTTTGTGCAATCCACGCGGCAGTTTCGTTGCTGACCACCAACCTTCCGGGGAGAGCCAAGATGTTGGGAGAATTCAGGGAATTCATCGCGCGCGGCAATGTCATCGACCTTGCGGTCGGTGTCATCATCGGCGGCGCCTTTGCGACGATCACCGGCTCGCTGACCGAGGATCTGATCATGCCGGTTGTTGGCTGGATCTTCGGCGGAGTCGATTTCACCAGCCAGTTCATCCTGCTCGGCAGCGTGCCCGACGGTATTGCGGCGACCGATTATGCGGCGCTCAAGAAAGCCGGGGTCGCGATGGTCGGCTATGGCGCCTTCATTACCGCGGTGATCAACTTCCTGATCCTCGCATGGATCATCTTTCTGATGGTCAAGATGGTGAACCGTGTCCTCCGCAAGGCGCCCGCAGAGCCCGCTGCGCCCGCCGGTCCGACCGAAGTCGACCTGCTTACGGAAATCCGCGACGAACTGAAAAAGAAGTAGTGCGCTTCCGGCTATAGCCGGATCGGCACCGGCCCGCTCCCCCGCCCGGCCTCCCACAGGATAAACTGGATTGGGAGGCTGGGCGGGGGAGTGGGCCGGTGCAGAAACGAGACGAAAATGCCCGCCTGCGCTCTTTCCAAGCGCGGGCGGGCTTCCTATATCAGTCTTGCCGGTTTCGGCCGGCTATGAGGATAAATGGTGTCGTGGAATAGACACAGCGGACCCGGGGGCAGTACCCGGCGGCTCCACCACAAACCCGCGCTTGCTTTTGGGGCGCGCGGGTTTCTGAGGGGGCCGAACCAGGATCGACGTGTGTTCAAAGGCGATATTTTCTTCCGGGCTGAGTAACCCGTTCAAGGCTCAAAACGATAAGTGCTAACGATAACGAAGCACTCGCTCTTGCTGCCTAACCGATAAGCCTCACGGCCTAAGGTTAGACAAATAGAACGCGGTTCGGACCGAACCGGGCAACAGAATCGGATACCAGCGGCTGGGGACGAGCCGGGCAACAGAATCGTCCCACCTTCTCCCTTCGCGGTAGGTCAAAAGGGAGCGGCGAACCGCTCCCTTGCTTCAGCTTCGGCGCAACCTTCAGCTCCCTTGCGGCACATATCCGGTGTCGACGCGCAGATTGTTCTGCACATGCTTCACGCCCGTCACGTCGTCGGCCAAATCCTCGGCGCGGCGTTTGGCGTGCTTGCTGTCGACCTGTCCGCCGAGCGTGACCTCGCCGTCCGACACTGCGACGCTGATCCGCGACGCATCAATCCAGCTGTCCTCGGTCAACTGATCGTTGACATCCTCGCGGATGCGGTCGTCCGACCGGATATAGTCGCTCGGCCCGCGGCCGCGATGGTCGCGGTCGCGACGGCGCTGCGCCTCTTCGTCGCCGAACCACGAGCGGACCTCGTCGCCAGCGCGTTCGAGAAAACCGCGTTCATGGTGCCGGGCGGTGGCCGGATAGACATCGCGACGATAGGTCGAGCGTCCGAAATCCGCGGCCGCATGGGGCAGGGCAGTCGGCCAGCCGTAGAGGTCGGCATAGCTGCCCGCGAGCCAGAGCGGCACACGGTCATAATCGTCGCGCCAATCGCGCCGCGACGCCCGGCCCCGGCCGCGGTAATCGCTGTCGCTGTCGTAGCGCTCGCCGAAGCCATATCCGGCGTAGCCGCCCTGTTCGCGGTCCCAATGTTCGTGTTCGCGGCGATCGCTGTCCGCGCCGTAGCGGCGTGCTTGCCCGCCGCGGTAACGGCCACCGCCGCGCGTTGGATCGAAACCGCCGTAGCGCCGCACGTCGCGCGGTCCGAAGCCGGCTTCGGGGTAGCCGCCATATGCGTGGCCGCCTTCTTCGCGGTTCGCATTCCAATCGTGGAGCGGTTCCGATCGCGTGTCACGATCGTCCTTATCCTCGTTGCCGCTACGACCCTTATAGTCTTGCCGTTCCACCTTGCATCTCCTCGTCTCGTCTGGGGAAGCGGCTGGTGGCACGGCCGGGGGCCGCAGCCCCCAACCTGTCAGACCGACGCGCGCCGGGGCGGCAAGTTCCCCGCGGTTCGACGAAGCGAGTGGAAAAGCTGGCGTCAGGGATGCTCGACGGTGCATAGGCGGTGGTCGCCCAAAGCTTCGATCACCCGGCAGTCGGCGGCGACGCCGCCGCGGCAGCGGCCGACGATGCGCGTCAGTTCGTCGCGGAGCAGCGCAAGCTGCGCGATCTTTTCCTCGACCTGCGCCAGATGCAGGCTGGCGATCCGGTCGGCTTCGCCGCAATCGCGTTCGGGATGATCGGAAAGGTCGAGCAGCGAGCGGATTTCCTCGATCGTGAAACCGAGGTCGCGCGAATGGCGGACGAACGACAGCCGGGCCCGATGCGTGCCGCCATAGCTTCTGTAATTGGCCGCGGTTCGATCGGGCTCCGGGAGCAGGCCGATCCGCTCATAATAGCGGATGGTTTCGATGTTGGTGCCGGTGGCACGCGACAGTTCGCCGATTTTCATTGCTTGACCCTGTAGTTGCTACAGGGTCCATATAGGGTGCCGACTCGAAGATAACAGGAGATTTCGGCGATGGCCGATCAATGCTGTGCAGGGAAAAGCGGCAAGACCGCACTCAACGATCCGAAGTGGCGGCGCGTGCTGTGGATCGCGCTGGTCATCAACGCCGCGATGTTCGGGGTCGAGATCGTCGCCGGGGTTGCGGCGGACTCGCGCGCGCTGCAGGCCGATGCGCTCGATTTCCTCGGCGACAGCGCCAATTATGCGATCAGCCTCGGCGTTGCGGGCATGGCGCTTGCCTGGCGTGCCCGCGCGGCGCTGCTGAAAGCCGTGACGATGCTGTCGTTCGGGCTCTGGGTGTTCGGTTCGGCGATCTGGGGCATTGTGAGCGGGAGTGCGCCGCACGCCGAGACGATGGGGATCATCGGCGCGCTCGCGCTCGCCGCCAATGTCGCGGTCGCGCTGATGCTCTATCGCTACCGCACCGGCGACGCCAACATGCGGTCGGTGTGGATCTGCTCGCGCAACGACGCGATCGGCAATGTCGCGGTGATGGCGGCGGCGCTCGGCGTGTTCGGGACGGGGCAGGGCTGGCCCGATCTCGTCGTCGCGGCGATCATGGCGGGGCTGGCGATCTGGGGCAGCCTCGACGTCTTCCGGCAGGCGCGCGGCGAGTTGGCGACCGCCGCCTAGAAAGCGACGCCGGGACGCAGCACGAGCTGGAAGAAGGCGAGCAGGGCAGCGAGCGCGGCGGCGGGTATGGCCAGCCCGGCTGTGCCGGGCGGTGGCTGGGCCGCGGTGGTGGTCGCCAGTCCGAGCGTCAGCCAGCCGAGGCCGACGATGTGCACGACGAGCGGGATCAGCACGACCTCGACCGGTTCGCGCGGGACGCGAAACGGGATGGTGAGAAGCGTGGCGAGTGCCAGCGTCGCGAGCAGGGCGAGGGCGGTTGCCCGATCCGGCTGGCCCGTCGCGAGTGGATAGCGCCGCGCCAGCGCGCGGCCGGCGGCGAACAGGCCGATTACCGTGAGCGGAAGCAGCGCAAGGCGGAGCAGCGGGCCGATGCCCATATAGGTCAGCGCGCGCCCGACGTCGTTTCCGGCGATCAGGCTACCGACGGCGGCCTGGCTGAGCGCCTGGAACAATCCCTGGAACGCCATCCAGAAAGCGAAGAGCCGCCATGCCGGACGATCCGTTCCGATCCGTCCGGCCAGCCACAGGAAGGCGAGGCCGCTCAGCAGGGTGGCGATTGCGCCGCCGCCCTGCAGCAATTCGGCCACCGGCGCGTCGCCGCGCCAGTCATGGTCGTTGTGGTAGAGGATGGGGTCGAGCCCCGGCACCAGCGCCTTCGGCACGACGAGACCGACCTCCTGAACGAAGAAGGTCAGGCTGAAGGCGAGCGCGCAAAGCAGCGTCGAGGCGGCGAAGATGCGCCTATCGGCGGATTTCGCGCCGGCCCCGGCGGGCAGCCGCAACAGGGCGATTGCCAACGGCAGCAGGCCGATTGCCGCGATCAGCCCCAGCAAGATCCCCATGTCCGTTCCCCGCCGTCGTTACGCTCGTGCGTCCTCAATAAGCGGGCGGATCGCTCGCGGGAAAGGATTCGTCGCTTGCCTGATCGACCTCGTCCCAGCGCCGCCGTGCGGGATCGCGCATCGCGGCCGGGCCTGCCGACCGGGTCTGGACGAAATTTTCGGGATCGGTCTCGTCAGCGGAAAAGGCGGCGGCGTGTTGCGGCGCCTCGCCATCGCGGCGGCGGCGCCAGAGGGCGAATATCCCGGCCCCTGCCGCCAGTCCGGTGGCGAGTGCGGGCAACACATATTTCAGCGGGAAAGATTGCGGGCGTCGAAGCATGGATGTTCCCTCCTGCGATGATAACGGCAAGCGGCCGCCCCGGTTCCCTGCGCGCGCCGCCTTCTACCGCTCGACCTTGGTCACCAAGATGACCGAGGTGGTCGTGCGTTCGATCCCGTCGAGCAGGCCGATCTCGTCGATCAGCTCGTTGAGCTGGGCGGTGTCTTCGGCTTCGAGCATTGCGATGATATCATATTCGCCGCTGATCGCGTGGATCGCCTGCACGAGCGGGATCGCCGCGAGCGCCTGTTCGACCTCGCGATGATAGCGGGGCAGCGTCTTGATCATCATATGCGCGCGCACCCGGCTTGCCGAAAAGGCACGGCCGAGCCGCACCGTATAGCCCGCGACGACCTGTTCTTCCTCCAGCCGCGCGAGACGCGAATAGATCGCGCCGCGCGACAGGCCGAGTTCCTTGGCGAGTTGCGCGATCGTCTGGCGCGCGTCGTCGCGGAGCAGGGTGAGCAGCCGCTCGTCGATCTCGTCGAGGGTGACGCCGCCGTTCGGCATCAGTCGGCCAGCTTTTCGTCGGCGAAAATCGCCGTTGCGGGCGCTCCGCCGACGGTGATTTGGCCGCGGTACATGCCGAGGTCGTTGATCGCGAACGCCGGGCGCCCGTCGGGGCCCATCGCGATCAGCCCGCCGTCGCCGCCGATCGCGCCGACCGCCATGATTGTGTCGTCGGCCGCATCCTTCAGGCTTTCGCCTTTCCATGCGACACGGTCGCAGACCTGCCGCGCGGCGCTTTCGCGGATGAAATATTCGCCCGATCCGGTCGCCGACACCGCGCACTGGCCGTTCTTGGCATAGGTGCCGGCGCCGATGATCGGGCTATCGCCGATGCGACCCCAGCGCTTGCCCGTCATGCCGCCGGTCGACGTGGCGGCGGCAAGATTGCCCTCGGCGTCGAGCGCGACCGCGCCAACGGTGCCGAACAAATGGGCGGGATCGACCGCCGCCTGCTGTCTGGCGCGCCAGGCGAGCAATTGCTGCCAGCGTTCCTCGGTACGGAACCAGGCGGGGTCGGCCTGTTCGAGCCCCTGTTCGACCGAAAAGCGGTCGGCGCCGTCGCGCGCCAGCATGACGTGCGGGCTCTTGTCCATGACGGCACGCGCAAGGTCGATCGGGTGGCGCGTGCGGGTGACGCCGGCGACGGCGCCGGCCTTCAGCGTCTTGCCGTCCATGATCGCCGCGTCTAGTTCGTTCTTGCCCTCGGCAGTGAAGACCGCGCCGCGCCCGGCGTTGAACAGCGGGTTGTCCTCGAGCACGCGGACCGCCGCGGCGACCGCATCGAGTGCCGCGCCGCCCTTGTCGAGCACTGCCGCGCCGGCGCGTAGCGCGGCGTCGAGCCCGGCGCGGTAAGCCTGTTCCTTTTCGGGCGAGAGGGTCCCCCGCTCGATCACCCCGGCGCCGCCGTGGATCGCCAGCGACCAGCGCGGCACCTCTACGATTTCGCCCGCGCGTGCGGCATAGTGGCGCTCGAAGACCGGATTGTCGACGCGGCCCGACGGGAGGTGGACGACCGATCCGGGCCCGACGCCGACCACCTTGACGCGCGGTGCATCGAGGGGGCCGCGGCCGGTGACGCCGCGCAGCGTCGAGCCGTCGACCACCCAGGCATAGCCGTCAGGCGCGGTCGCATAGATGCGTCCGCTGCCGTCGGGTTCGACCGCGAGCGCGGCACTTTCGTCGACCCCGAGGCCGATCATCGCGGGCTGGTCGGCGGGGCGCCCGACCTGCGCCTTGGCAAGAAAGGCGAAGAGGCGGCCGAGGCGGTCGCGTTCCTTGAAATGGGTGTCGGTGACAATGCCCTTGAGCAGCGCGAAATGGACGAAATCGCCCTCGATCGTGTTGGCGGGGCCGAGGGGGGCGGCGAGCGCCTCGGGGCTCTTGATGCTGCCGTCGTCCATCGCGCCGTAAAGCTTCTCGCCCTGCATCGCGAGGCCCGCGCTCGTCCCCGCGAGCGGCTTGCCCGCCGCGACATGCGCGTCGAGAATCTCGGCGACCGGGGTGCCGCGCCAGTAACGGACGTAGCGCGACTGGTCGCCGCCCGCGATGAAGATGCCGTCGGCCTTGCGCAGCCGGTCGAGAATCTTCCGGTTCGTCGATTGCGATCGGTCGTGAAAGACGAAGATTTCAGCCGACTGGATGCCGCCGACCTCGTCGAAGAATTCCTCGCCGATCTCCTTCCCGTAAGAGGCGCTGATCACGACGATATGGCCGTTTCCGGCTTTGCCGAAGAACCATTTCATCGAATCGATATTGCGATCGCCGCCGCCCATCAGGAGCAGCCCGCCCGACACCGGGCCCGGGGTCGGCGTGTTCAGTTTGCCGAACACATAATGTTCGTACGGTTTCGGCTTTGCTTCCTTTGCCGCCGCCGGGGCGAGTGCGAGACCCAGCGCCGCCAGTAGCGGCAGGAGCAGCCTGCGCACGATCATAGCCAACATCCAAAATTCTCCCCCGATGCGCCGATGCGATGGCACGATGTTACATAATAAGCGCAGATAATGACAATATGATTCCGTAAAACGTCATATTGATTGAAATTATCGGAGCTTTCTGGTGAAACGAAAATGCGTCAAATGGGCGCGGGCGCGCCTTGAGTCGCGCCGGGGGACATAAAGGGGTAATTTTGATGCAAGCTCTGGGTACGCGGCCGCTTCGAATCCTGCTGGGGCTGGGCGTCTGCCTGCCGGCGCTGGCCACGCCCGCCTGGGCGCAGGACCCCGAGAACGAGGGCGGGAACGACGAGATAATCGTCACCGGTTCGCGCATCCCGACGATCCGCGACCAGGGTCCGTCGCCGGTCACGACGATCGATTCCGACACGATCCGCGCCAACGGCTATACCAGCGTCCCCGAACTGCTTGCGGCGATGACGCAGAACAGCGGCGAGACGCAGAGCCCGCAATCGGGCAGCAGCGCGGACTTCACGCCCGGCGCGCAGCAGGTCGACCTGCGCGGGCTCGGCCCCAACCACACGCTGGTGCTGGTCAACGGCCGCCGCATCGCGGATTTCCCGCTGCCCTATATCGGCCGCAGCAACTTCACCGACATCTCGAACATCCCGGTCAGCCTGATCGACAAGGTCGAGATTTTGAGCGGTGCCGGGTCGGCGATCTATGGCTCCGACGCGATCGCCGGCGTCGTCAACTTCAAGATGAAGGAAAAGCTCGACGGCATCACGCTCGACTATCGCCACGGGCGGACCCAGCACGGCGGCGGCATGTCGCATCGCTTCACCGCCACCGGCGGCTGGTCGTCGGGGCGTTTCAATATCGTCGGCGGCATCGAATATCTCGATCAGCGCCCGCTCTGGGCTTATGACCGCAGCATCCAGGACAGCACCGACGATAATCCGGTCAGCACGATCGCGCGGCGTACCTTCCTTCGCTACAGCATCGAGAACGACAGCTATATCGATCCGGGCGCCGACACCTGCGCGCGGCTATCCCATCTCAATCGCGGTTCGACCATCTATACCTCGCGGCCGCGCTATGGCGACTATGACCCGGTCATCGATGATTACGGCCCCGGCTATTATTGCGGCAGCAAATCGTCGATCGCCTATGGGACGATCGTGTCGGGGCGCAAGGGCTTCAACAGCTTTGGCAGCATGTCTTACGAACTGTCGGACAACGCCAAACTGTTCACCGATTTCCAGTTCGGGATCAGCAAGGTCCGCCTGATGTACGACGTGACGAGCTGGGCGTTCGAAAATTCGTCGTCGAGTTCGGACAACAGCTTCTACAATGCGTTCGACGGGACGATCGACGATTGGTCGCGCCAGTTCGCGCCGGAGGAAACCGGCGGCTTCGAAATGCAGCGCATCAAGCAGACGACCTACAGCATCACCCCCGGCGTCCGCGGCAATTTCGGCAACGCCTGGAACTATGAACTGTCGTTCAATTACAGCCGCTATCAGTCGGTCGTGCGCTGGCCGCAGATCATCAACCAGAAGGCGCAGGACTTCTTCCTCGGCCCCCAGCTCGGGATCGACGAGGACAGCGGCTATCCGATCTATAACCGCGATCCCGACGTCTATTTTTACCGGGCGCTGACCCCGGCGGAATATGACAGCATTTCGGCCGATACCGTCTATCGCCCGTACAGCTGGACGAACAATCTGCAGGCGACTCTGACCAACGGCGAATTGTTCCAGCTTCCCGCCGGGCCCGTCGGCTTCGCGATGGTCGCCGAATATGGCAAGCAGGGTTACAACCTGCGCCCCGACCCGCTGGCGCTGACCGATTATTATTACAGCTGGAAGGACAGCGACGGCAGGGGCAAGCGCAGCCATGCCGCCATCGGCGGCGAGCTTCGCGTTCCCGTCCTCGACTTCGTTACGCTGTCTGCCGCCGGGCGCTATGACCGCTTCGGTTTTGGCGGGCGCAACGTCGGCAAGTTCACCTATAATGGCGGGCTGGAGGTGCGCCCGACCAGCAGCATGTTGTTCCGCGCGGCCTATGGCACGGCGTTCCGCGCGCCCGATCTCCACTATGTCTTCACCGGCCCGGGCAACGTCCAGAGCAGCGTCGACGATTATTATCTGTGCGGGATCGAGGAGCCCGAGGAAGAAGTCGGCGATTGCAGCTATTCGGGCACCGGCATCGTGGTGAACCGGACGGGCAATCGCGACCTCAAGGCCGAAACGGGCAAGACGCTGACCGCCGGGTTCGTCTTTTCGCCGTCGAGCCGCCTCCATTTCTCGGTCGATTATTTCCGCGTCTCGCTCGACAATCAGGTCGACGATCTCAGCATCGACCAGATTGCCCGCGACGAGGCGGCGTGCCGTCCCGACGCCGATGGCAATATCGAACTCGATCCCAATTCGCCGACCTGCCAGGATGCGATCGCCCGCGTAACCCGCTTTACCAGTGGCGGGCTCGCCGGCCAGATTTCTTCGATCCGGGTCAACCCGATCAACATCGCGCGCGAAAAGACGAGCGGGATCGACGTTGCTTTCCGCGGCACGTTGCCGACCGGTATCGGCGACTTCACCCTGTCGCTCGCGCACAGCCATGTGTTCAAGCACAGCTTCCAGCAATATCCGGGCGATCCGATCGAGAACAAGCTGGCGTTCGACAGCGGCTTCTACCTGCCGCGCGACAAGTCGAACGGCAGCATCACCTGGGCGAGCGACGGGTTGCAATTCACCTTCTCGGGCACCCGTCTCGGCAAGCTGCCGAACTATGACGAGGATGCCTTCATCAAGGCGAGCTATCTATTCAACGCGACGCTGCAATATGATTTCACCGATCATATGCGTGGCTCGCTGACGATCCGGAACCTGTTCGACACCAACCCGGTAAAGGATCCCACGTGGTCGGGCTATCCCTATTACAACACGAGCTGGTTCGACAGCATCGGCCGCAGCGTCTTCCTGCAGCTGACCTACAAGCTCGGCGGCGCGGCGCTCTGATGCGCCGCCGGGTCGCCGGAAGGCGGCCCGGGTTGTCCTGCTGTCCGCAATTTGAGGAAATGAAACAAGGGTCGACGATCGATTGAATCAATCAATAGGGGGTTGCGTCCGATGAAGCCTGTGCTTGCCATGTCCGCCCTGCTGGCCGGTGCCAGCTGGATCACGCCCGCGATCGCCCAGCAGGAATCGCCGCCCGCATCCGATCAGGCGGACGAGGGTAGCAGCGACACCCCCCGCGACGGAATCGTCGTCACCGGTACCCGCATCGCACGGCCCGAGCTCGATTTCGCCAATCCCGTCACCTCCTATTCGGCGGCGACGATCGAACAGTCGGGGCAGACCAGCCTAGCCGATTTCCTCGTCCAGAGCCCGGCGCTTGTCGGCTCGCGCACCGGTGACCTGACCGGCGGCTCGAACCCCGATTTCGGCGAGGCGGGGCTTGACCTCCTCAACCTGCGTAACCTCGGCACCGACCGCACTTTGGTGCTCGTCGACGGACGCCGCCATGTGTCGGGGCTGGCGGGATCGGCGGCGGTCGACATCAATGCGATCCCGACCGACCTTGTCGAGACGGTCGACGTGCTCACCGGCGGGGCGTCGGCAATCTATGGTGCCGACGGCGTATCGGGGGTGGTCAATTTCCGGCTCAAGCATGATTTCGAGGGGCTGACCGCGCGCGGGCAGATCGGTATTTCGGAATATGGCGACGGCGGCAACCAGTTCGGCGCGCTGACCTGGGGCAAGAATTTCGCCGGCGGGCGTGGCAATATCGCGGTCGCCTATGAATATAATCGCGATGCGCGGGTGTCGGATCAGGACCGGCCGTATCTGCGCAATCCGGTGGCGGCGAACCTCTATCGCAACCAGGGCGACATTCCCGACGACCCGAATATCCCCGACAATATCATCTATAACGACGTTCGCTATGCCGACAGTTCGCGCTTCGGCGCGGTCGACGTCGATTTCGATTTCGCTGCCGATTTCGAGGGCAATGGCCGCGTCTATGACCGCGGCCTCGTGCTCGAGGAATCGGGCGGCTATACGCAGGGCGGGTCGAGCACGCCGGTCGACGGCTATCAGGGCGACCTGTTCCCCGGCATCGAGCGGCACCTCGTCAACGCGCTCGGCCATTATGAATTCAGCGACGCGTTCAACCTGTTCGCCGAGGGCAAATATGTCCGTACCCGGACGCGCAGCCTGTCGCAGCCCAATTATGATTTCTACCTTTTCCAGACCGCCGAGAACCCGTTCATGCCGCAGTCGATCCGCGATGCGATCGTGCCGGGGGCGGCGGCCGAATATTTCGAGGATCCCGACACGCCCGACGGGGTGCTGATCACCCGCGACAATTTCGACATGGGCATCAACACCGAAGATGTGACGCGCAAGACGCTGCGCGGCGTGATCGGCGTCAATGGCGCAATCTCCGAGCATGCGAAATATGAGCTGTCCTATGTCTATGGCCAGACGAAGACGCGCGTGCTGTCGCGCGGCAACCGGCTGGAGGCGCAGTGGCAGGCGGCGATCGACGTGGTCACCGATCCCGACACCGGGCTGCCGGTCTGCCGGTCGAGCCTCGACCCCGACGCGCCGCCCGAACTCGACGGCTGCATCCCCTATAATATCTATGGCGAGAATGTCCGCGATCCCGCGGCGATCGATTTCGTGACGACCGACAGCATCAGCTTCTCAAAGGTGACGCAGCAGGTCGTCTCGGGCTCGATCTCGGGCGATTTCGGGGCGCTGTTCGAGCTTCCCGGCGGGCCGATCGGCTTTGCGATCGGCGGCGAATATCGCCGCGAACGCAGCCGTTTCGATCCCGATCCGGCGATTTCGGCGGGGCTGACCTGG
This sequence comes from Sphingopyxis macrogoltabida, assembly GCF_001307295.1. NCBI lineage: Bacteria > Pseudomonadati > Pseudomonadota > Alphaproteobacteria > Sphingomonadales > Sphingopyxidaceae > Sphingopyxis > Sphingopyxis macrogoltabida. The sequence goes on from NZ_CP012700.1 coordinate 647,187, forward strand.
GCGGGCGCGGTTCAGCCCGCGTCGGGCGGCTTCACGGTCAAGGAAGCGTTCGGCGAACTCAACGTGCCGCTGCTGAAGGAAATGCCGTTCGCGCACCTCCTGTCGTTCGGCGCCGCGATCCGCTCTTCCGATTACAGCACCATCGGCAACACGACGACGTGGAAGGTCGATGGCGTCTATGCCCCGGTGCGCGACATCTCGTTCCGCGCGACTTATTCGCAGGCGGTGCGCGCGCCGAACATCGCCGAGCTTTTTGCGCCCGCGAGCTCGTCGTACAACTTCATCGTCGATCCGTGCGACACGGCGGAAACGAACAACGGCACCGCGAACCGCGAAGCGAATTGCGCCGCGCTGCTGACCGCGCTCGGCGTCGATCCGACCACCTTCAGCCCGTCGAGCACCCCCCAGGCAAGCGTCTTCACCGAAGGTCTCGCGGGCGGCAATGTGAACCTGCGCGAGGAAACCGCGAAGACATGGACCGCAGGCGTCGTGCTGCGGCCGAGCTTCCTTCCTGGGTTCAGCCTGTCGGCCGACTGGTACGACATCAAGATCAAGGATGCGATCAACACGCCGCAGGCCGAGGAACTGGCAGAGCTATGCGTCGACCAGCCGACGCTGGACAATCAGTTCTGCCCGGGCATCACCCGCGACCCGGATACGGGCTATATCATCGGTTTCAACGTCAAGCCCGACAATGTCGCGGGTTTCCGGACCGCCGGGCTCGACCTGACGCTCGCCTATCGTTTGCGCACCGATAATCTCGGCACCTTCAACATCTCGCTCGTCGGCAATTATCTCGACCGGCTGGAATTCGTCGCCAGCCCGGGCGCGACACTCGATTCCGACCGCGGCGAGCAATATATTCCAAAGTATAGCGCCAGTTTCGACTTGGGCTGGCAAAAGGGGCCGGTAACCGTCGCCTATGGCATCACCTGGTTCAGCAAGACCGACCGTTTCGTCGCCGAAGATCTGGCGGGCGATCCCGATTACAGCGACCCGCGCTTCTTCAAGGTGAAGGAGAAGTGGGAGCATGACCTGCAGGTCGGCATCGATGTGGGCGACCGCTTCAACGTCTATGCGGGCGTCAACAACCTCTTCGACGAAAAGCCGGCTTTCGGATACGCAAGCTATCCGGTTTCGGCGATGGGCCGCTACTTCTATACGGGCGTGAAAGTCGTGCTGGGGGCAGCGAAGTGAGGCAGGGGCGAATGCGGACACTCATTCTCGCGGGCGCTGCGCTTGGCGCGATGCCGGGGGTTGCCGCGGCACAATCGGCGCCGGTCACGCTTGAGGATATCCACAAGCTCGCCGATGTCGCCGGGCCCAGCTTTTCGCCCGACGGCAGCCGGATCGCCTATAGCGTGGCGGTCAACGACACCAAGCTCGATGCCGAGAAGAGCGATTTGTGGACGGTGCCGTGGCAGGGCGGGGCGCCCGTCCAGCTCACCAAGACCCCCGCGACGAGCGAATGGCAGCCGCGCTATAGCGCCGACGGCAGGACGATCCTGTTCCTGAGCGATGCGGGGGCGCAGAAAAAGCCGGGCGCCGACCCCGACGACACCAAGGAAGAGGAAGACGAGAATACGCAGTTGTGGCGCATGCCCGCGGGCGGCGGCGCGGCGCGGCAGGTGACGACGCTCGCTGGCGGGATCAGCGACTACGCGCTGTCGCCCGACGGCAAGCGCGCCGTCGTGGTGGCGGAGATCGGCAAGCATGTCGGCAGCAAGGCGAAGACGCCGCCCCCGGTCGAGACTGAGCGTTTCTTCTTCAAGCAAGACGGTCGGGGCTATCTCGACGACCGTACCCAGCAATTGTTCGTCGTCGATATCGCGACCGGCAAGGCGACGCAGGTCACAGCCGGCGCGCGCGACCACTGGCATCCGGCCTGGTCGCCCGACGGCAAATGGATCGCCTATACCGCCAAGGATCATGGCGACGCCGACCGGACGCTGAACTACGATATTTTCGTCGTCGCGCCCGAAGGCGGCGAACCGCGCCGGATCAGCACCTCGCCGGGCGCCGACGGCGATCCCGACTGGGGCTCGGGCCCGGCCTGGTCACCGGATTCACGCAAGCTCGTCTGGCTCGAAGGTGCCGAGGACAAGTGGATCTATTATGGCTCGCCGCAGATGGTCGTTGCCGACGTCGTCGATGGTACAACCTCTCGGCCGGCGCGGATCGACCGCTGGTTCTATCATCCGCGCTGGACCCCCGACGGCCAGTTGATCGCGCTGATCGAGCAGGATCGCGACACCTGGCTGGCAAAGATCGATCCGGGCACCAGCGCGATCACCTATCTGACTGAAGGCGCGCGGCTCGGGTACGACTATGCCGTCGCCACGAACGGCCGGATCGCGGTGCTCGACACCGACGCGAGCAGTCCGGCCGAGATCAAGGCGGTGGGCGACATGCGCCTGCTGACGCATCATAACGACTGGCTTAAAACGCGCGCGCTGGGCTCGATCCAGGATGTCGCGTTCAAGAGCGGCGATGCGGAAATCCACGGTTTCCTGACCCTGCCGCCCGACTATGACCCGGCGAAGCGCTACCCGCTGATCGCCGACCTGCATGGCGGACCCGTTTACCAGCACAGCCATGAGTTCGACATCGACGCGCGGCTCTATGCCGCGGCGGGCTATGCGGTGCTCAAGATCAATCCGCGCGGCTCGTCGGGGCGCGGCTTCGATTTTTCGCGCGCCATCTATGCCGACTGGGGCAACCTCGACGTCAAGGACATCAGCGCCGGGATCAGCCATGCGATCGATATCGGCGTCGCCGATCCCGACCGCATCGGGGTCGGCGGCTGGAGCTATGGCGGCATCCTCACCGATTACATGATCGCCAGCGACAAACGCATCAAGGCGGCAGTGTCGGGGGCGGGGGTCGCCAACGTGCTGGCGACCTTCGGCGTCGACATGTATGCGCGCGAATATATCCTCGAGCTCGGGACCCCGTGGGAGAATTTCGAGGTCTGGCGTAAGCTGGGCTATCCCTTCCTCCACCCCGAACGGATCACCGCGCCGACCCTGTTCCAGTGTGCCGACGCCGACGACAATGTGCCCTGCGTCGGTGCGGAGCAAATGTACCTTGCGCTCAAGACACGTGGCGTACCGACGAAGTTGATCGTCTATCCCGGCGAAAATCACGGGCTTACGGTGCCGAGCTATCTTGTGCACCGGATGCGCAGCAACATCGCCTGGTACGACCGCTGGCTTAAGAGATAGGCGTTATTTCAGCCTGACCGGTTCCGAACAGGCGCTCTTCGTCAGCAGCATATGTTTATATGTGAAGGCCTTGCGTGGCCGAAAGAAATAAGGCTGCACCGTGCCTCCCTATTTAAGCTGCGATCCCATCATTCTGAATAATGGTGTGCTTCGTACCGCGAATGGGAGAGATATTGCGACGAAATTCGTGACCTATATTGTCATCGATTGCCCGGTATCGAGATTTATCAGAAATTCTATCGCTGCGTGCGGAAAATATCCTCGATGAATCAGGTTTGGGGTAGCTATCGATCCGTTCGCTGCTGGCCCGTCGGGCCGGTTCCGCGAGTATTTGGTGCGAGCATGCGCCAAGAGCTAGAATCGCTAACGCTGTGAGCGAAAATTATTGGTTTGCGAATGCAACCGACTGATCCGAAATATGGGAACAACGAAAAATGTCGGGCACGAACCCGGCATTGGGCATCAACGCAGGCAATAAGGACCGTGGAGTAGAGCTATGAAGCTTTCGCAGGAACTCTTGGACGAATATCAGGAAAATGGCTTTCTGATTATTCCCGACCTCTTCTCGGCAGAGGAAATCGCCGAAATCCGCGCGGCGATGAACCGCGTCTTTGAACAGGAAGACCCGGCGAACATCCGCGAAAAGAAGAGCGGTGTCGTCCGCACGGCGATGGGTTTGCACCTTCGTGACGAACTGTTCGACCGGCTGATCCGCCATCCGCGTCTCGTCGAGCCTGCGCAGCAGATCGCCGGTCCGGAGCTTTATGCCCAGCAGGCGAAGATCAACGTCAAGGCGGCGTTCGATGGCGATCAGTGGCAGTGGCACCAGGATTTCTCGACGCATCACCATGATGACGGCGTGCCGCAGCCGCTGGCGCTGAACCTTCACATCTTCCTCGACGATGTCACGGAGTTCAACGGCCCGCTCTATTTCTTCAAGGGCTCGCACAAGTTCGGCAGCGTCGCGACCTGGCACGACACGGTGTCGACGAGCTTCGCGCTGTGGGTCGTCGAACAGGAGAAGATCAAGGAAATCGCCGAGACCTGCCCGCTCGTCGCGGCGACCGGCAAGGCCGGTACGGCGCTCATCTTCGGCGACTGCCTCGTTCATGGTTCGCCGCCGAACATGTCGCCGTGGAACCGCAGCATCTTCTCGCTGATCCTCAACCCGGTCGAGAATGCGCATACCAAGTTCGATCGCAAGGATCATTTCCATCATCGCGACCTGACTCCGGTTCAGGCGATCGAGGATGATTGCCTGCTCGAAAAGGTCGCCTGAAGCACCTTCAAGCATTTTTTGAATTTTGACTGCGGCGAGCCGCGCGCATCGGTGCGCGGCTCGTCCTGAGGGGATATTGATTATGACGATGTTGGCGCGGCGACCCTGGGTAGGCCAAGCAAGCGAAGATCTGATCCAGAGCGTCGCTGCCAAGGTAGCCGGCAGTTCGTCGGATGCCGTCGATGCGCGGCTGGCGGAACTGGTCGAGGAAAATCGCCAGATTCACGACGTCGGCGCGATCAACCTCAATCCGGCGACGAACGCGATGAACCCGCGCGCCGAAGCGCTGCTCTCCAGCGGGCTCGGCAGCCGCCCCTCGCTTGGTTACCCGGGCGCGAAATATGAAATGGGGCTTGAGGCGATCGAGCAGATCGAAGTGCTGGCGGCCGAGGTCGCAGCCGAGGTCTTCGGCGCGAAATATGTCGAATTCCGCCTCGCGTCCGGCGCGATGGCCAACCTTTACACCTTCATGGCAACGTGCAAGCCCGGCGACGCGATCATCGCGCCGCCCGACACAATCGGCGGCCATGTCACGCACCACACCGCCGGCGCCGCGGGCCTTTACGGTCTGAAAGTGCACACCGCGCCCGTCGACGCCGATAATTTCACCGTCGACGTCGCGGCGCTCGCCGACCTGGCGCGGCAGGTGCGGCCGAAGCTGATCACGATCGGCGGCAGCCTCAACCTGTGGCACCATCCGATCCGCGAAATCCGCGCGATCGCCGACGAGGTCGGGGCCTATGTCCTGTTCGACGCCGCGCACCTTTGCGGCATGATCGCCGGCAAGGCGTGGCAGCAGCCGCTCGAGGAGGGCGCGCATCTGATGGGATGCAGCACCTACAAGAGCCTCGGCGGACCGCCCTCGGGCCTGTTGATGACGAACGACGCGACGCTTGCCGAGCGGATCGACAAGATCGCCTATCCGGGTCTGACCGCGAATTTCGACGTCGCCAAGACCGCGTCGCTGGCGCTCGCGCTGCTCGACTGGAAGGAATATGGCGCTGCCTATGCCAAGGAAATGGCGGCGACGGCATCGACGCTGGCTGAATTGCTCGACGAGCAGGGCCTGCCGGTCTTCAAAACCTCGCGCGGTATCACCTCGTCGCAGCAGTTCGCCTTGCGCGCCGAAAGCTTCGGCGGCGGTCATCAGGGCGCGCTGCGCCTGCGCGAGGCGAATATCCTCGCCTCGGGCATCGGCCTGCCGATCGAGCCCGTTGCCGGCGGTTTCAACGGCCTCCGCATGGGAACGCCCGAAATAGTGCGCTGGGGCATGACCACCAACGATATGCCCGAACTGGCGAGCATCATCGTCGAAGCACTGACCGCCGACAATCCGGCGTCCGTTCGCGACCGCGCGACGGCGTTCCGCAAGAAGTTCCAGACGCTGCACTTCGTCCGCAACTAACCGGTCGTCTCCCGCAACCGGTCAAGAGTCGCCCCCGCGCCAGGTCTCTCCCCCAGGCGCGGGGGCGGTGCTTTTCGGGGTGCAGCGTTGCCAACCCGAGCGCGGTGTGGCTTGGGTGGGGATATGCCGCTGGTTAAGTCGTCATCCCGGGCTTGACCCGGGACCCGCCTTCCTTCTTCCGACGCCGGATCAAAGAAAAGGCAGGCCCCGGGTCAAGTCCGGGGTGACGAAGAGGGACGTGTCTGCTTTCGGCCGGAAACCGACGTCCATGGCGTGTTCGCAGCGCCCGGCGGTTCAGGCGACGCCCGGCCTCGCCTGTTCGAGAAGCCAGTCGACGAAGGTTTGCGCCGCGGCGGTCAGCGGGGTCGCTGTCTTCGTCAGCAGGTAGAATTGGTTCGTCGATGGCACCCGTCTGTCCGACAGCGTCTGCAACTGCCCAGTTTTCAGCAATTCGCCGAGCAGCGCGGTATGGCCGATCATGAAGCCGCGCCCCTGCAATGTGGCATCGACCGTCATCGAATAGAGCGAAAAGGTCTGGGTCTTCAGCGCCTTTGGCGCGGTCGAGCCGGTGCGCGCGATCCAGTCGGCAAAGTCATGCTCCCAATAGGGATCGATCATCAGCGACGCGCCGACGGGCAGGCCCTGTTCGTCGAACGTCGCGCTTTCGATCAGCTTGGGGCTCGCCACGGGAACCAGTTCATCGAAGAAGAGCTCGCGATAGTCGCAGCCGGGGAAGGGCGGCTTGCCGTAGCGGATCGCCATGTCGAAGTTCGAGGTGCGCAGGTCGATGATCGTCGGGTCGGCCCAGATTTCGACGGTCGTGTTCGTTTCGAGCGCGTGAAATTCCTCCATCCGCGGGCCGAGCCAGAGCTGAGCCAGCGACGGCAGCATGGTGACGCGCACCGACTTCGATGTGCTGGTCGACGTAATCTCGCGCGTTGCGGTGGTGAGCTGGTCGAGCGCCGGGGCAACCCGTTGCGCATAGCGTTTCCCAGCCTCGGTGAGCTTTACACCCTGCGGGTAGCGCTGGAACAGGTCGATACGCAGAAAGGCTTCGAGCGCTTTGATCCGCTGGCTCACGGCGCCCGGGGTGACGCCTAGACGGGCTGCCGCTAGGGCGAAGCTCTCGGTCGCGGCCGTTTCAGCGAAGACGCGCAGCCAGTCGAGATTGGGCGTTTCTCGCAGCATCAGCAGACCTGCCGCTTCGATATGTGATGGATCATTTTCTACCTTCCCCGATTCCCGATTGGCTCGGTTCATCAACAGGCTGGTCTACAGAAGTGAAACCGTCTGTCGACATGGCCAATTCTGGGGGAGACACCTAGATTTTCTGGGTGTCCGCATTTTGAACCTGCGCGTCTTGAGGAATGCAGGTGTCAGGAACGAGGATCAGAACAGCTACCCCTGTGCGCCAGCATTATTGGTTTGCTCAGGCAAACCGAAACATTCCTAATTGGGCTCGCGCCCGGTTCGCCGCGCGCCGCCCAGCTCGATGCCGCGGGCCAAATAAAAAAGAAAAATTTGCGTTCTTCAAAACATGAAACCGATAGGAGGCATTTTCAGCATAATTTGAATTTATATTATAAAATAATAATAAAATATAACTTCAGAATTAGTTCTTAAATAGTGATGATAATTGCGGGAACTATTTTGACGTAAATATTTAAAATTTAAGGGGTTGCCATGATTACCGAATATGATTCTCCCGCAATTTCGGGCTCCGCCATTTCGTACCGAAGAGTGCTGCTGGCGCTCTTGTCATCCGTTGCATTGCTCGGCCCGGTTCAGAATGCCGCAGCGCAGGACGCCGGCGAAGACGCCGGCGCTACCAGCACCGACATCATCGTCACTGCGACGCGCCGCGAGACGACGCTGCAGGAAACCCCCGCGGCGGTCAGCGTGCTCGGCAGCGACGCGATCGAAAAGCGCAACCTTGTCGGCATGGAAGATTATCTCGCTTCGTTGCCCGGCGTCAGCTTCGCCGACCGCGGCGCCGGCCAGAACACTATCACCATTCGCGGTATCGGGCAGGCCGACCAGCTTTCGGCGAACACGCCGGTGGGCAGCTATTTCGGCGAAGTGCCCGTGACGGGCCTCGGGCCGCCGCTCAACGGCAATGGCGCCGGCAACTCCGATCTCAAGATGGTCGATATCAGCCGGGTCGAGGTGCTGCGCGGCCCGCAGGGCACGCTATACGGATCGGGGTCGATGGGCGGCACCGTCCGTGTCATCCCCAACGCCCCGAACCTGCGCGATGTCGAAGGCAGCCTGACCGCAGGCTATTCGCACACCGGGCGCAGCGGCAGCCATAATTATGCGCTCGAAGGCGTCGTCAATGCGCCGCTGATCGAGGACAAGCTCGGCATTCGCGTCGTCGCCTATCGCATGTTCAACGACGGCTATATCAATAATACGGCGGCCAGCGATCCGACGCAGGAAGTCGAGGATGCGGTGGCGATCGGTGCCGTCGCGCGCGACGACAAGCATTCGGGCAGCGAGACGATCACCGGCGTGCGTGGCAGCATCCTGTGGCGGCCGGTCGACGATCTGTCGATCACGCTGTCGCACGCCTATCAGGCGCTGCGGCAGGACGGCTTCCGCGAAGTGCAGCTTGCTTTGCCCGGCGCCTATCAGCAGGCGCGCGTCCGCGTCGGCGAGAATGGCGGGCGCAACGGCTATGTGAACATGGACCTCAACATCAGCAACCTCGTCGTCGAATATGACGCGGGCTTCGGGTCGTTCCTCAATTCCACGTCGCTGATCAAGAGCCGCGGACGCAACGACATCGACTTCAGCTTCTTCGGTTTTGCCGATCCCACCTTGCTCGCGGTCGCTTCGGTGACCAACGCCGACAAGGAGTTGTTCGTCAACGAATTCCGCTTCGCATCCAAGTTCGACGGGCCGTTCCAGGTCATTAGCGGCCTTTATTATGAAGAGCGTAAGACGAAGGCCGATGCGTTCACCCGCTATACCGGTACCGCGAACCCGCCGCCGGCGAGCGCGCCGCGCGAGACGGCGGACAACAAGAACAAGCAAAAGCAATTCGCGGCGTTCGGCGAAGCCTCGCTGACCCCGATCGATCCGCTGACGCTGACCGTTGGCGGGCGCTATTACAAGTTCGAACAGGATATCCTGATCGCCCGCGTCGACGGGGTGCCGACGACCGCCGAGGGCCGCAGTGCGACCACCGACGGTTTTCTGTGGAAGGCGAATGTCTCGTACAAGCCGAGCGACGAGGTGTTCCTCTATGCACAATGGGCGCAGGGCTTCCGCCAGCCGCAGTTCCAGCGCGCGATCCTGCCCCAGGATGATGCCGACAATGACGGGCTGGTCGAATTCGCCGACGGGATCGAACGTGCGGTCGACCCCGGCCTGCTCGATCCGGACAAAGTCGACACGTATGAAATCGGCGTCAAGTTCCAGTCGCCCGACGGGCGCCTGCGCAGCAGTCTCACCGGCTTCTACACCGACTGGACCGGCATCCCGGTGTCGCCCGCCTTGTCGCTCGCGCGCGGCGAAGCCTTTTACTTCAACGCGGGCAAGGCGATCTCGAAGGGGGTCGAGTTCGAGCTGTTCGGCGAAGTCGGCGACCGGTTGTTCGCCGAATTCTCAACCTCTTGGGTGAAATCGACGCTCGACGAAACCGTCCCGGGGCTGGGCACGAAGGGTACCAACCTGCCGGGTTCGGCCGACCACAATGTCAAGGCGGCGCTCGAGAAGCGCTTCGATATCGGCGAAAACGAAGCCTATATCCGCGGCGACTACAGCTATGTCGGCGGTTATTACACCAACTTCACCGAAACGGGGCTGAAGTCGGGGGATTACCATCTCTTCGACCTCAGCGCCGGGGTGACGGTCGATAATTTCAGGCTGGGACTCTACGCGCGGAACCTGACGAACCGCAAGGATTTCACCTGGGTCGATAACATCTTCGGCGCGACTGCCGGACGTGCCTACCGGCTGCGGCCGCGGACGATCGGCGTCAATGTCGGGGTCAGTTTCTGATCGTGGCGCATCGGGTCCTCTCAAGGCCGATGCTTGCCGATGCAGGTGCCGGTGCCTTCGGGCGCCGGCATTTGTCTTTGCGATGAACCGCCGCGAACTCCTCTTTGCGGCCGCGGCAGCGGCGGGTGGGGGGCAGTCGCTTCTGGCGTCCCGGTCCGGTGCCGCTGCGCTGGACAAGCCGGCAGGCGATCCTGCCGATCTGACGATTGCCGAAGCGGCAGGTGCGATCCGCGCCGGTACGCTGACGGCCAGCGATCTGACGAAGGCCTGCCTTGGCCGGATCGACGCCCGCAACCCGCGGATCAATGCGATCATCACGCCGATGCGCGAACAGGCGCTGGCGCAGGCGGCGGCGCTCGACGCAGAGGCGCGCACGGGGCGCTTTCGTTCGGCGCTGCACGGCGTGCCGATCGCGCTCAAGGATAATATCGATACCGCCGACGCGCCGACGACCAACGCCAGCGCGCTGCTGAAAGATCATGTGCCCGCGAAGGATGCGCATGTCGTGCGGCGGTTGCGCGAGGCGGGTGCGATCATCGTCGCTAAGGCCAATCTCGCCGAATTTGCGGTCAGCCCGACCAACGCGACCTCACATTACGGCCCGGTGCGCAACCCGTGGAGCGAGGACCATGTCTCGGGTGGATCGTCTGGCGGTTCGGGAGCGGCGGTCGCGGCGGGCATGTGTTTCGGCGCGCTCGGCACCGACAGCGGCGGGTCGGTGCGCATCCCGTCGGCATGGTGCGGCGTGGTCGGGCTGAAACCGACCGCGGGGCTGGTCTCGAACGGCGGCGCCGGCCCGGGCATCGCGATCCTCGACACCATCGGCCCGATCGCGCGGACGGTCGAGGATGTGTCGTTACTGCTCGGGGCGATGACCGGCTATGATCCGTTCGATCCCGCGAGCGTCGAGCGGCCGCGCGAAGATTATGCCGCGGTGCCGGGCCGTCCGGTCTCGGCGCTGCGTATCGGCGTCCCGCGACGTCCCTTCTTCGACGGGCTCGATCCCGAGGTTGCGGGTGCGGTCGATACCGCTCTCAAGACCCTCGCGACGATCGCCGGCAGCATCCGCGACGTCGACTTCCGATGGGGCGACCTGCCCGAAGGTGCGTTCACCGCGCCCGACCTGCTGAGCTACCATAGCCGCCCGTTCGCCGAGCGGCCCGACGCGTATCAGACGCGGACGCGCAACATCATGCAGATGCTGACCGAAATGCTCGACGATCCGAAAGGCGGTTCCCCGTCGCACAAGCTGGGAGAGCATGTCGCCATGATCCGTTCGATCGCGCAGCGCCAGCGGACGATCGACGCGGCATTCGACGGCTTCGACATCCTGGTGTTGCCGACGACCAAGACTTTGCCGCCAACGGTGACGGCTGCCGTCGCGTCCGAATATGGCCCCGGCGTCGAGCCGCTGTTCTCGATCGAGAACACGATGATCTTCAATCTCGTCGGGCTGCCGGCGCTCAGCGTGCCGTGCGGGCTATCGAAGGACGGCTTGCCGATCGGGATGACGATCGCCGGACCACGGTTCAGCGAGGTGACCTTGCTGGCGCTCGGCGCCGCCTATGAACGCCGCGCTGGCTGGCGCGGGAGCCGCCCGGTCGGGCGGGACGGACGAAACAATCCGGTTGGACGAGGAGAGGGATGATGAATCGCAGGGAAGCATTCATGGCAGGGCTGGGCGCGGCGGCGGCGTTCGCGGCGCCGGGCGCGCTGGCGCAGGCCCGGCGCGCGAGCGTGCAGGACGCGCGCAAGCTGCAGGATTCAGCGCCGTTGGTCGAAGGTCTCGACGGTTCGACGCTCAACGACGAATATCTCGCCAAGCTGGAGGCCGCCGGTCTCGACGTGATTTGCCAGAGCCGGGGCGGGTTCGACAGCTTCGTCGAACTGCATAATTTTCTCGACCGGCATCCGGACCGGATCGTCCAGGCGCTCACCGTTCGCGACATCCGCGACGCGAACCAGGCGGGCAAGATCGCGCATGTGTCGGGCTGGCAATCGGCCGAATTTCTGGTGCGCGACGGCGACCCGGTCATGCCCGCGATCGGCAATCTGCGCGGCTACAAGCAGCTTGGTCTGCGCATCGTCGGTCTCGTCTACAATGTCGCGGGCCCGTTCGGCGGCGGATCGCTCGACCCCGATGTCGGCCTGACCCGCGCGGGGAAGCGGCTGGTCGAGGAAATCCACAAAGAGCGGCTGGTGCTCGACGTTGGCGGGCATACGGCGGAGGCGACCTCGTTCGGGGCGCTCGAAATCTCGAAGGGCATGCCGGTCATCTGCTCGCACACCAATTTGCGCTCGAAGGTCGATAATGCGCGCAACATGACCGACAAGCTGATCGAAGCGATCGCCGCGACCGGCGGCGTGATCGGGCTGACCAAGGTCAATGATTTCCACGCCCGCGTGCGCAATTCGCCTGAGCCGGTGACGGCGCAGGTCGGGATCGAAAAGCATCTCGACCAATATGACTATATGAAGAAGCTCGTCGGCGTCGATCATATCGCGCTCGGTTCCGACTTCATGTGGGGTCGCAAGGATCTGGTCGCGATCATCCCCGAACTGTGGCCGGGCGATGTCTACAGCAACAATCCGCCCTGGTTCATGGTCAAGGATACCGAAACAGTGACCGAATATCCCAATGTTACCAAGGGGCTGATGGAACGCGGCTGGACCGACGAGGAAATTCACAAGGTGCTCGGCGGCAATCTGCTGCGCGTGTTCGAAAAGGTGTGGGGCGCCTGATCGCTCCGTTGCAATAAACAGAAAACAGTTGGGGGCATTATGAAGATCCTGTCGGGCCGGGGAAAATATTTCGTCATCGCGGCGGCGCTCGTCGTCGCGGCGATCATTATCAGCCAGCTTGTCTCGTTCGGGGCGCGCAAGGGGGCGGAGGGCGTCGATCAGCAACGTTTGCTGAATGCCGCGGCCGAGCCAGCGAACTGGCTGGCGCACGGCGGAACTTTTTCCGAACAGAGGTATAGCGCGCTCGACCAGATCAACGCTGGAAACGCGGCGAAGCTCGGTCTTGCCTGGACGTTCGAATTCGACACCAATCGCGGACAGGAAGCGACGCCCATCGTCGTCGATGGTGTCATCTATACCTCGACCGCTTGGTCGAAGGTCTATGCGCTCGACGGCAAGACCGGCAAGGAGCTCTGGCACTTCGATCCGAAAGTCGATGGCGACCGCGCCGTCTATGGCTGCTGCGACGTCGTTAACCGCGGCGTTGCGGTGTGGAAGGGGAAGGTCTTCGTTGCTACCTTCGATGGTCGGCTGATCGCGGTCGATGCGAAGACCGGCAAGCAGATATGGTCGGCGCAGACGACCGACAATTCAAAACCCTATACGATTACCGGCGCGCCGCGCGTGTTCAAGGACAAGGTGATCATTGGCAACGGCGGCGCCGAGCTGGGCGTGCGCGGTTACGTCACCGCCTATGACACCGAAACGGGCAAGCTCGTCTGGCGTTTCTACACCGTGCCGGGCGACCCGGCGAAAGGCCCCGACGGCGCCGCGTCCGACCCCATCATGGCGACGGCAGTGAAAAGCTGGGCCGGCAAATGGTATGATTATGGCGGCGGCGGCACCGTCTGGGATTCGATCGTCTACGACCCCGATTTCGATCAGGTCTATCTGGGCGTCGGCAACGGCTCGCCGTGGAACCGGCGGGTGCGGTCGGACGGCAAGGGCGATAATCTGTTCCTCGCCTCGATCGTCGCGGTCGACGCCGATACCGGCAAGTATAAATGGCATTATCAGGGATCGCCGGGCGATAGCTGGGACTATACGCATACCCAGCAGATGATGCTTGCGACGCTGCCGGTTGGCGGCAAGGAGCGCAAGGTGTTGATGCAGGCGCCGAAGAACGGCTTCTTCTATGTCATCGACCGCGAAACCGGGAAGCTTGTGTCGGCCAAGCCTTTTGTCAGGCAGAGCTGGGTCGATCATATCGACCTTAAGACCGGCCGTCCGGTGATGAGCGCCAACGCTTATTATGAAGACGGCGTGAAGATGATCGAGCCTGCATCGGTCGGCGGTCACAACTGGCAGCCGATGTCGTACAGCCCGCGCACCGGCCTCGTCTATATCCCGACCGTGCAGTGGAGCCTGAAATATGATCAGGACCCGGCGTATAAATTTCGCCCCGGACGGCTCAATATCGGCGCGCAGGTCTTGCTCAACGAGAAGGACCCGAATGGCTCGGGTGCGCTGATCGCGTGGGATCCGGTGAAGCAGCGTGAAGTCTGGCGCGTCGAGCAGCCCGAGATGATCAACGGCGGCACGCTGGCGACCGCGGGCGACCTTGTCTTTGCGGGCAATGCGCATGGCGAGTTCACGGCGTTCGGCGCGAAGGACGGCAAGAAGCTCTGGACCTACAAGCAGCCGGTCGGGATCATGGCCGGGCCGGTCAGCTACAGCATCGACGGCGAGCAATATGTCGCGGTGCTGGTCGGCAAGGGCGGCGGCGCGATGGGGATTCCCGACACCAAAAGGCCGCGCCTGCCGCAGCCGAACGGACGGATCATGGTGTTCAAGCTCGGCGGCAATGCCGCCTGGCCGAAGCAGGACCTGACCCCGGCGCCCGCCAATCCGCCCAAGGAACGCTTCGCAGCCGACAAGGTCAACGCCGGCGCGATCGTCTATGGCGAAAATTGCGCCGCCTGCCACGAAGGCCTTGCCGCACCGGACCTGCGCCGGTCGGGCGCGCTCGCCGACGCTGCGGTCTGGAAGAGCATCGTCATCGACGGTGCACTCAAGGACAATGGCATGGTGAGCTTCGCGCGCTGGATTACCCCCGAACAGGCCGAAACCATCCGCGCCTATATGGGCGAACAGGCGCGCCTGCTGCAGCAGGAAGAAGCGAAGAAATGACCGGCGGTCGCGCTCGGCCGCAGTGACATCGTATAAACGGGAGATTGATCGTGAATGTGACCCATATGAACAAGCCGGCGCGCCGACGCATGACGGCGCTTCGTCTTGCCGCCGCGGGGGCGCTTGTCCTCGCCGGGCTCGGCGGCGCACCGGCATTTGCCTTCGAGGCGCCCGTCGCGGCAGCGCCCGCGGTCGATGCCGAGACGGCGCGCCTCAACGCCTGGTTCGACGCGAAGTTCGAGGAGGAAATGGCGTTCAGTCCGATGTCGCGCGGCTATCAGGGCGACAAAACCGACTATGACAAGATCGACGATTTTTCGGAGGAGGCCGAGGACCGGAAAATGGACTGGCAGCGCGGGTCGGTCGAGGAGATGAAGGCGAAGTTCGACCGCGCCAAACTGCCCGAGGACGCGCAGCTTTCCTACGATCTCTGGATCTACCGCTATGAGGATGCGGCGGGCTACGCAAAGTTCCGGCGCAACAATTATGTCTTCCAGCAGATGTACGGGCCGCACACGCGCATCCCGCAATTCCTGATGCAGGTGCATAAGGTCGACGATGTGGCGGACATGGACGCCTATATCGTGCGGATCGGCGAAGTCGCGCGCGCGCAGTTGCAATTGCTCGACATCGCAAAAAAAAATGCCGAGGCAGGGTCGCGGGTGCCGCGCTTTTCCTATGAAGCGATGATCGGGCAGGCGCGCGCACTGATCACCGGCGCGCCGTTCGGCGGCGAGGGCGAAAGCGCGATCTGGTCGGATGCCACCGGGAAAATCGACGGGCTGGTCAAGGCGGGCAAGATCGATCAGGCGAAGGCCGATGCCTATAAGGAAGCCGCGCGGCAGGCGCTGACCACGAAATGGCTGCCCGCCTATCAGGCGCTGATCGCGTGGTTCGAGTCCGAGTTGCCGAAGGCCGATGCGGTCGCGACCGGGGTCGGCAAGAATCCGAACGGCAAGGCCTATTACGACATGCTGCTCGTCAGTTCGACGACGACCGACCTCACCGCCGAACAGATCCATCAGATCGGCCTCGACGAGGTCGCGCGGATCAAGGGCGAGATGGAGAAGATCAAGGAGCAGGTCGGCTTCAAGGGGACGCTGCAGGATTTCTTCAAATTCGTCCGCGACGATCCGCGCTTCTATTATCCGAACACCGATGCGGGGCGGCAGCAATATATAGATGCGGCGACCGCGCACATCGCCTTCATGAAGCAGCAACTGCCGAAATATTTCGGCATTCTGCCCAAGGCCGACGTGATCGTGAAACGCGTCGAACCCTATCGCGAGATCGCCGGTGGCGCGCAGCATTATTATATGTCGACCCCCGACGGATCGCGGCCGGGCGTCTTCTACGCGCATCTGCTCGACATGAAGTCGATGCCGATCCCGCAGCTCGAGGTGATCGCCTATCATGAAGCGCTGCCCGGACATCACATGAACTTTGCGATCGCGCAGGAATTGACCGACATCCCGAACTTCCGCAAATTTCTGTACGTCAATGCCTATCAGGAGGGCTGGGGCCTTTACACCGAGAAGCTCGGCAAGGAGATGGGCGCTTACAAGGATCCCTATTCGGACTTTGGCCGCCTGACGACCGAGATCTGGCGCGCGATCCGGCTGGTTGTCGACACCGGGCTCCATTCCAAGGGCTGGACCGAAGATCAGGCGATCAAATATTTCACCGAAAATTCGGCCGCTTCCGAAGGCCAGATCAAAGCCGAGGTACGGCGTTACATCATCATGCCGGGGCAGGCCACCGGCTACAAGATCGGCATGATCCAGATGGAGAAGCTGCGCAAGAAAGCCGAAGACGCGCTGGGCGACAAGTTCGATATCAAGGGCTTCCACGACACGATCCTCGGCCGCGGGCAGGCGCCGCTCGACCTGCTCGAACGCCGCGTCGATCAGTGGATCGCAAGGCAAAAGGCGGCGTGATCCTTTGGCGCGACCCGCCCGCTTCGGCGGGCGGGTCGCGCCCCGGGCAATGCCCAGAATTTCTGACCCTCTGGGTCAGCTTTATTACGTTGCCTCAGGCTTTGGCTGTCACCCATTAGGGGCATAGGCCCAAGATAAACTGGGGCTGGGAAACAGAAATTCGAAAGCGTCGCCAGGGTTTCGCGGGCGGGGCGTTCGTCAGAACGACAAGAGGGACAGGATGAAGATCGCCGCACGGATTTCGGGGCTGCTGCTTGCCGCCACCATGATTGCTTCGCCCGCGCTCGCGCAGGATAACGGGCCCGAAGCGCGGCCGATCTATAATCGCGACCAGTGGCTGCCCAAGTCGGTGCCGCTTTCGGACGATGTGCTGCGCATTCCGGTCCCCGCCGACTATAACGCGCCGAAGGGATCGTTCGTGCTCGTCGGCGGCCGGCTGTTCGATGGCACCGGCAAGGCGGCGCGCCCGGCGACGATCGTCGTGCAGGGCAAAGCGATCACCGCCGTCCTCGGTCCCGACGACAAGAACTGGCCCGCCGATGCCGTCGTCTACGACGTCACCGGCAAGACGGTGATGCCCGGCCTCATCGACCTCCACACGCATCTGACCTTCCTCGATGTCGCCGACTCGAGCGTCTATTCGGCCGCGCATTTGAGCGGCGCGGAATCGGCGATGCGCGGGCTGCGGCGGATGGGCATCCATCTGCAGGCCGGCGTGACCAGCGTGCGCGACGTCGCGTCGCACGGCGACACGCCGTTCGTGCTAAAGCGGCTGCAGGCGGCGGGTGAAATCGCCGGGCCGCGCATCTTCACCGCGGGGCAGCTCATCACCCAAACCGGCGGCCACGCCGCGCTGCACGCGATGATGCCGGGCTATCCCGAAAAGCCGAACGACAATCCCAATTCGATGGTGCGGATCGCGTCCGGCCCGGACGAATGGCGCGAAGCGGTGCGCATCCAGTTCGCCAAGGGGGCGGACCTGATCAAGCTGGCCAGCGAATATTCGCAGGCGGAAATCACCGCTGCGGTCGACGAGGCGCACTCGCTCGGCCTGCCGGTGACGGTCGACAGCGAAACGCAATATATCGACATGGCGATCAAGGCCGGCGTCGACTCGATCGAGCATCCGCTGCCGCGCAGCGACGCGGCGGTCGCGCTGATGGCGAAGCGCGGTATCGCCTCGGTGCCGACCTTCGTCCCCTATCGCATCATCAGCCGCTCGTCGGGCGGCTATTTCGGTTCGACCTCGCGCCGCTTCGAACTCAACGAGACGACGATTCTGGAGATGGGCAAGAAGATGCGTCGCGCCGGGGTCAAGATGGGGATCGGGCTCGACCTGATCGTCAACTGGCCCGAATATATGCCCGGCGCCTATATCAACGAACTCGAGAGCTTTACCCAGATCGGCTACACCAAGGCCGAGGCGCTGGTCGCGGCGACGAAGACGAGCGCCGAGATCATGCACATGGGCGACCGGCTGGGGACGATCGAGCCCGGCAAGCTCGCCGACATCATCGTCGTCGACGGCAACCCCGACGAGGATTTCAAGGCGCTGGAAAAGGTGCGCACCGCTTTCGTCGGCGGCCGGCTGATGCTGCAGGACGGCCGCATCTATAAGCCCGCGCACGAAGAAGTGCCGATGCCGGAGAGGAAATAGCGCGGACAGCGGAGCGAGCCGCCGGGCGGATCAGCCACGCACTTTGAACCCGGCCTGCCAATCGAAAAGGCATTCCACCCATGAAAAATCTGTTCGCCGCCGCCCTGCTTGCCGGTACCGCGCTGGCCGCTACCGTGCCCGCAGCTTCGGCCCAGGAGGCGCCGGCGGCCGCCGCTGGCGTAGCGTCGCCGAAGCCGGAACGGGGCAGTTTCGGGTTCGACACCGCAGGCATGGACCGTGCGGCCAAACCCGGCGACGATTTCTATGAATATGCCAACGGCACCTGGGCGAAGAACACGCCCATCCCGGCCGACAAGGCCAATTACGGCATGTTCATCGCGCTCGACGATTTGTCGAAGCAGCGCGTGCGCGGGATTCTCGATGCCGCCGGGGCCGACGACAAAAGCCTGATTGGCCGCGCTTATGCGAGTTATCTCGACGGCGCGACGGTCGAGACGCTCGGGTTGGCGCCGATCCGGCCGTGGCTCGACAAGGTCCGGAGATTGAAGGACCGCAAAGGCTATTCGGCGCTTGTCGCCGAGGCGGCGCAGATCGGGGTGAGCGGCGTCTATGGCTCGTCGGGGGCATGGGCGGGCTATCGGCTGCCCTACACTTGGCCCGACGACGAGCAGCCGGGGCGGATGCTTCTGGTGATCGAACAGGGCGGTACCGGCATGCCCGACCGGGACATGTATCTTGCTGACACCCCGAAGATGGCGGCGATCCGCACGGCTTATGTGGCGCATCTCGCGAAGCTGTTGACGCTGGCTGGCGAAACCGGCGCCGAGGCGCGCGCCGAGGCGATCATGGCGGTCGAGACCGAGATCGCCAAAGCCTATTGGAGCCGCGACGATTCGACCGATTCCACCAAGACCTATAACAAGTTCACGCTGGCCGAGACGGCGCGATTCTCCACCCCGACGCTCGATATGGCGGCGGTGCTGAAGGCGTGGAACCCGGCGATCGCCGAAGTCCAGATCCGTATGCCGAGCGCGACCAAGGCGGCGGCGCAGATCCTCGACCGCGCGCCGCTGCAGGTGCTCAAGGATCAGCTGCTGGTGCGTAGCCTCGACGATCTGTCGGCGGCGCTGCCCGACGCGAT
The DNA here is from genome assembly GCF_001307295.1 of Sphingopyxis macrogoltabida. Classification (NCBI taxonomy): domain Bacteria; kingdom Pseudomonadati; phylum Pseudomonadota; class Alphaproteobacteria; order Sphingomonadales; family Sphingopyxidaceae; genus Sphingopyxis; species Sphingopyxis macrogoltabida. The sequence goes on from NZ_CP012700.1 coordinate 666,668, forward strand.
CGGACGCGAGAATTTCGCCTTCTATGGCACGGTGATGAAGGGCGCGCCCGAACAGGCACCGCGCTGGCAGCGCGGCGTCGATTTCATGGAAGAGGCGTTCGGCGAGGCGATCGGCAAGGAATATGCCGCGCGCTATTTCCCGCCTGCATACAAGGTCGAACTGCGCGCCTTGATCGACAACATCCTCGCTGCCATGGACCGCCGCATCGACAAGCTGGCGTGGATGCAGCCCCAAACCAAGGCGCGCGCGAAGGAAAAGCTCAAGGGCTTTACCGTCAAGATCGGCCATCCCGACCAGTGGCGCGATTATAGCGGCTTGCAGGTCGAACGCGGCGATCTGTTCGGCAACCTCGTCCGCGCCAACCGTTTCAACTTCGACTATATGATCGAAAAAGCCGGCCAGCCGACGCGGCGCTGGGAATGGCTGATGACGCCGCAGACCGTCAACGCCCACGCCCATTACAACCAGCTCGAGATCGTCTTCCCGGCGGCGTTCCTTCAGCCTGCCTTCTATGATCCCTATGCCGATCCCGCCGTCAATTATGGCGCGATCGGCGCGGTGATCGGGCACGAGATCATCCATCATTTTGACGATCAGGGCGCGCAATATAACGAGAAGGGTGAACTCGCGAACTGGTGGACGCCCGAAGACAAGGCGGCGTTCAAACAGGCGACGCAGGCGATGGTCGAACAGGCCGAAACTTACGAAGTGCTGCCCGGCGAGCATATGAAGGGCGAGTTCGCGCTCGGCGAGAATATCGGCGATCTCGCCGGAATGACGCTGGCCTATGACGCCTATCGCGCGTCGCTCGGCGGCAAGGAGGCGCCGGTGATCGACGGCTTCACCGGCGATCAGCGCTTCTTCCTCGGCTGGGCGCAGATCTGGCGGCGTAATTATCGCGAGGCGGACCTGCGCCAGCGGCTGATGACCGACGCGCATGCGCCATCGATCCAGCGCGTGTGGGTGATGCGCAATCTCGATGCCTGGTACGACGCATATGGCGTGAAGCCCGGCGACAAACTGTATCTCGCGCCCGAAAAACGCATCCGGGTCTGGTGAGGAACTGGCCATGAATGATCCCGAAATTCCCGCGCCGCCGGCCGACCCGGCCAAGACCGGCGTCCTGCACGGGCGCTTCGGCCGCACCATCGCCTTTTCGGTCATCGGGCTTGCAGTGCTGAGCTGGATCGCGGTCGGCGCCTTTCTGCTTCTGTTCGAACCGACGCTGGGCCAGCGGGTCGGGGCGGTTACCGCTGCGGCCGTGGTGACCGAGGGTGCCTTCTGGACCTGCACCGCCGTGTTCGGGATTTCGGTGTTCCAGAAGATCAAAAACCTGCTCGGCGGTCGTGGCCGAAGCTGACGTTCGTTATTTTTGGAAATTTGATGGTGTTCGATGATGAATGAAGGGATTTCGGTCATGCGGGGATGGCGGAAACTGGTGTTGAGCGTCGCGGCGGCGCTGCCGCTCGCGGCATGCGGCGGATCGGGTGACGATGCGGGCGCGATGGCGGCGTGGATGCGCGAAACGGCGCAATATTATACGGCGTCCGAGGTCGACGCAGCGAATGTTGAAAAGCTGGGCGTCGCATGGGAATTCACCGGCTTCGTGGTGCGTGGCCGCACCAATCGCGGGGTCGAGGCGACGCCGATCGTCGTCGATGGCGTCATGTACACCACCGGGCCGTGGAGCGTCGTCTATGCGCTCGATGCGAAGACGGGCAAATTGCTGTGGCAATATGATCCCGACGTCGACGGCCAGTTCGCGCGGCGGACCTGCTGCGACGCGGTGAACCGCGGCGTCGCGGTCGACGACGGCATGGTCTATGTCGCGACGCTCGACGGCTATCTCGTCGGCCTCGATGCCAAGACCGGCAAGCCGAGTTGGAAAGTCGACACGATCACCGACCGCAGCCGCAGCTATGCGATCACCGGGGCGCCGCGCGTCGCCGGCAAGAATGTCGTGATCGGAAACGGCGGCGGCGAAATGGGTGTCCGCGGCTATGCCAGCGCCTTCGACAAGAAGACCGGCAAGTTCGCCTGGCGCTTCTTCATCGTCCCGGGCGACCCGGCGGCGGGACCCGACGAACATCCCGAAGTGACCGAGGCACGCAAGACGTGGGACCCCAAGTCGGCGTGGGATCTCGGCGGCGGCGGAACCGCCTGGGATTCGATCGTCTATGATCCCGACACCAACATCGTCTATGTCGGTACCGGCAACGGCAGCCCGCATTCGGTGTGGCAGCGCAGCCCCGCCGGCGGCGACAATCTCTATCTCTCGTCGATCCTCGCGCTCGACGCCGATAGCGGGCGCAAGAAGTGGCATTACCAGACGACGCCGCAGGATAGCTGGGACTATACGGCGACCCAGAACATGATCCTGACCGACATGGAAGTCGGTGGGCGTCTGCGCAAGGTGATCATGCAGGCGCCGAAGAACGGCTTTTTCTATGTCCTCGACCGGGTGACCGGCGAGCTGTTGTCGGCGGAAAAATATACCACCGTCACCTGGGCCGAGCGGGTCGACATGAAGACCGGACGCCCCGTGCTGACCGAGCAGTCGGATTTCTCCAAGGGCAAGAAACTGGTCTGGCCGTCGGAGGCGGGCGGGCACAACTGGCCGCCGATGGCGTATAACGAGCAGACGAAGCTCGTCTATATTCCGGTCCTCGAAACGCCGATGACCTTCCAGATGAAGCCGCAGCCCTATCGGCCCTATAGCGTCGTGCAAGGGGTCGAGACCGGCCTGCCGGCCTTCGGCGATCCCAACGACAAGGCATTGGCGCCCTTGCTCAAGGACCAGCCCAAGCCGCGGTTCGAACAGGTCCTGAAAGCCTGGGACCCGGTGAAGCAGAAGCTCGTCTGGAGTTCGAAGGTGATGCCGTTCTGGAGCGGCGGCGTGATGACGACCGCCAACGGGCTGGTGATGCAGGGCTCGGCCGACGGCTACCTCACCGTCTATGACGGGCGGACGGGCAAGGTGCTGCGCCGGATCAACATCGGCACCGGCATCATGGCGGCGCCGATGGCCTATGAGGTCGACGGCGAGCAATATGTCGCGGTGGCCGCGGGCTTCGGCGGCGCGATGAACGCCTATTTCATGCCCGGATGGGCCGCCGCCGAGCGCGAGAACAACCCGCGCCTGATCGTCTTCAAGCTGGATGGCGCACCGGTAAAGCTCGCGGCGCTTCGCAAGCCGATGCCGTTGCTCCCCGCACCGGCAAACTTCCGCGGAACGGCGGCGCAGGTGGCGCGTGGCGGACAGCTCTTTGCCGAGAATTGCTCGCGTTGCCATGGCGATTCGACGGGATCGGGCGGCTATCCGAACCTGTGGAAGATGACGCCCGAAACGCACGAGGCCTTCAACAGCATCGTGCTCGATGGCGCATTCGTCTATGCAGGCATGGCGGCTTTCGGCGACATATTGAGCAAGAACGACGCGCGCGACATCCACGCCTATCTGGCCGAACCCGTCGCGGTCGAGCCGGCGACGGCGCTGAAAAGCATCCATTGAGGATCGATCCAATGACCCGAATCCTGTTTTCGGCCGCGGTTGCGGCGTGCCTGTCCGTTTCGGCCGCGGCCGAACCCGGCGATGCGATGGTGGGCCTGGCCGACGCGCAGGCGATTGCCGGACGTGTCCAGCAGACGGCGATCGAAAAGGGGCTCAACATGGCGATCGTCGTCGTCAATCGCGAGGGCCGGGTCATCCTGTCGTACCGGATGGACGGCTCTTCCTTCATCAACCTTGCGCTTGCCGAAAAGAAGGCGGCGACCGCGGCGGCGATCGGCGCTCCGACCTCGATCCTCGAGCAGGTGGCCGATGGCGGGAAGCCATCGCTGCTGTCGGTGCCGGGTGCGGCGCTGGTCGGCGGCGGCGTCCCGATCATGCGCGGCGACCGGATCGTCGGCGGCATCGGAGTCAGCGGCGGGTCGGCGCAGGACGACGAAGCTGTCGCCAAATCGGGTCTCGACGCTGCCGCGTCTGGCGCCAAATAGCGCCGCGAAGATAGGCAAACACGGGCCCCTGACGCCCTGTTTTTATCGGTCTCAGTCGCGATCGACCGGGCGCGCGAAACCCGCCGGTCGGCGACGGCCCTACATGTTTTGAAACGCCCGAAAACCTCCTGTTGAGGCGGGGCGCAGCTCTATGCTCGCGCCATGTGCCGCGTCATTCGCAGCCTCGCGGAGCAGCCAGATTGCGCGACGATCGTACCCTTAGCCTATCTGATGCTACGGACCAGAATTACTGTGTTTTGCGTCGCGCCATTTTGGTGCAGCAAGATGTTACCAATAAAAGTCAGAGAGGTGCCATTGTTCCCGTTTTCAGGGAACCCGACGCTTGTAGTGCAAGCGTACCTAAAGTCGTGAAGTAATAAAAAGTAATAATAATAAATACTTCTGAATCTTTCAGGAATTTACGGTCGAATATCTCTCTAATTATAATTTCTGCGGGGACCCTAATGCTCCAGATCGAGAATCTTACCCACGTCTATCCGAACGGGACGCGTGCCCTCGACTCGGTCTCGCTGAATGTCCCGGCCGGGATGTTCGGACTGCTGGGGCCGAATGGTGCGGGCAAGTCGACGTTGATGCGGACGATCGCGACCCTGCAAGTGCCGACCTCAGGCGCGATCCGGTTCGATGCGATCGACGTCCTCGCCGATCCCGACGCCCTGCGCCAGACGCTGGGTTATCTGCCACAGGATTTCGGTGTCTATCCGCGCGTTTCGGCGTGGGACATGCTCGATCACCTCGCGGTGCTCAAGGGATACAGCAACCGTGGCGAACGTCGTGACGCCGTCGCGACGCTGCTCAACCAGGTCAATCTGTGGAGCGTGCGGAACAAGGCGGTGGCGGGTTTTTCGGGCGGTATGCGCCAGCGTTTCGGCATCGCGCAGGCCCTGATCGGCCAGCCGCGCCTCGTCATTGTCGACGAGCCGACCGCCGGTCTCGATCCGGAGGAAAGCAACCGCTTCCTTAATCTCCTGTCCGAAGTTGCGGAAAATATCGTCGTGATCTTCTCGACGCATATCGTGCAGGATATCGCCGATCTCTGCCAGAATGCGGCGATCATCGCGGGCGGCAGGATCATCACCACCGGTTCGCCCGACGAACTGGTCGCGCAGGTCAAGGGCCGCGTGTGGACCAAGACGATCGACAAGCATGAGCTCGACGCGCACCGCGCACAGTACGACATCATTGCGACCCGCCTCGCGTCAGGCCGCACGGTGATCCATGTGCTTGCCGACAATAATCCGGGCAACGGGTTTACGGCCGCCGAAGGCGATCTCGAAGACGTCTATTTCTCGACGCTGCTGCCGCTGCGCCGCGCCGCCTGAGGGACCGGACATGTTTGGCCACGTCGCTGCATTCGAGCTGAAATACCAGCTTCGCTCGCCCATGTTCTGGGGGACGTTCATCGTCTTCTTCCTGCTCGCCTTCGGCATGGTGGTGTCCGACGACATCCGCATCGGCTGGGGCGGTCAGGTGTTCCGCAACGCGCCGTTCGCGATCGCGATGCAATCGACGATCTGGTCGATCTTTGCGATGTTCATCGTCGTCGCCTTCGTCGCCGGCGTGGTGTTGCGCGATGACGAAACCGGCTTTGGCCCGATCATCCAGGCGACGCGGCTGTCGAAGTTCAACTATCTGTTCGGCCGCTTCACCGGCGGTTTCGCCGCTGCGTCGCTGGCGTTTTTCAGTGTACCGCTTGGCTTGCTGGCGGCGATATTGATGCCGGGGCTCGATCCGGAAACGATCGGGCCGGTCAATATCGGCGACTATCTCTACGCCTATGCGCTGTTCTGCCTGCCGACCCTGTTCCTGCTCTCGGCTGGCTTCTTCGCGCTGTCGACGATCACCCGTTCGCTGGTGGCGACCTATGTCGGGGCGCTCGTCGTCCTCGCCATCTATCTCTTTACCCGCATGTATCTGGGGCGCCCCGAATTCGGGGCGCTTTCGACGCTGAGCGATCCGTTCGGGCTTTCGTCGCTCGCTTATGCGACCAAGAACTGGACCGCCAACGACCGCAACCTGTTGTTGCCGCCGTTCGCGGGTCTGATCCTGCAAAGCCGCGCGATCTGGCTGGCGGTAGGGCTGGGCTTCCTGGCGCTGGCGTGGCGTTCGTTCATCCGCACCGGCTTTGCGACGCGCGCCGACCGGCGCCCGGCACGCGGCAAGTCGAACGAGGACGAGACCGCGCAGGCGGTCGTCTCGACGACGGCGCCGCCGCCGCCGACCGATCGCGGGCTGGGCTGGGGGCCGCTCGCCGCGCTGACCCGCTTCGAGATACTCGGCGTACTCCGCAGCCCGGTTTTCATCGTCCTGCTCGGCTTCGCCTTCCTGAACCAAGTGATCGGCCTGTGGCTCGCCGGCGACGACACGGTGACGGTCATCCATCCGGTCACGCGCGTGATGATAAAGGCGCTGCACGAACAGTTCGTTACGATCCCGCTGTTCATCGCCGCCTTCTATGCCGGCGAGCTGGTGTGGCGCGACCGCGAGCGGCGGATGCACGAGATCGTCGATTCGACACCGTCGCCCGACTGGGCCTTCATGGTCCCGAAGATTCTCGCGATCTGCGTCATCCTGCTCGCGATGGGGCTGATGTCGATCATCGCTGCGATTGCCGTGCAATGGCTCAAGGGCTTCACCGCGATCGAATATGGCCATTATTTTACATGGTTCCTCGCGCCGTGGTTCCTGACCATGGTGATGTACGCGGTGCTTGCCGTGTTCGTGCAGACGCTGGCGCCGCACAAGTTCGTCGGCCTGCTGATCATGCTGCTTTATTTCGTCGCGGAATCGATGCTGCCGACGATGGGTTTCGAGAGCCATCTCTACATCTACGCCACCACCTCGCCGATGCCGCTGTCAGACATGAACGGCCTTGGCGAATATGCGGGCTACGCGGCCTGGTACCGCCTCTATTGGGCGGCGGGCGCGGTCATCCTCACCGTGCTGGCTTGGGGCCTGTGGCGGCGCGGCGCGTCGGCGCCGCTCAAGGTGCGCATCCGCCGTCTGCCGCAGCGGCTGGCCGGGCGCGCCGGTGCGATCACCGGTGTCGCGGTCGCCGTCATGGTCGCGGTCGGTAGCTGGATCTATTACAACAATTATGTCCTGAACGACTTCCCGACGTTTAACGAAAGCCAGCATTGGGCTGCGAATTACGAAAAGGCGCTGCTGCCCTATGAGGCGCATTTGCAGCCGCACATCACCGACATGACGCTCGACGTCGACCTTTATCCCGACCAGCTGCGGGCGGTCACGCGCGGCAGCTATGTCATCGAGAACAAGTCCGACAAGCCGATCAGCCAGGTCTATCTGCAATGGGCGCATCCGTCGGTCTCGAAGAGCTTCCTCGGCACGACGATCGAGCCGGGCATCAAGATGCTGTCGCTCGACGTGCCCGGCGCGCGGCTGACGAAGGAACTCAAGGACTATAATTTCCGCGTCTATACCTATGACAAGCCGATGGCGCCTGGCGAGAAGCGCGAAGTGCGGTTCGAGACGCTGCGCGAGCAGCGCGGGTTCCGCAACTCGGGCAACGAGGACCGGATCGTCGGCAACGGCACCTTCCTCAACAATTTCGCGCTGACGCCGAACCTCGGCGTGTCGCGCTGGCCGCTGCTGCAGGATCGCGCGACGCGGCGCAAATACGGGCTCGACCCCGATCTCAAGCTCAGCAAGCTCGAGGACGAGCATGCCCGTGCCTTCACCTACCTGCGTCACGACAGCGATTATGTGAACGCCGACGTCACTGTGCGCGGTCCGGTCGACCAGGTGCTCGTCGCGCCCGGCCAGCGGATTTCGCGCGAAGTGAAGGGCGGCCGCCAGATTGCGCGCTTCCGCACCGAGGCGCCGATCCTCAACTTCTTCTCGATCAACGCGGCCAAATATGCGGTGCGCAAGGACGAGTGGAACGGCATCGGGATCGAAATCTATTACCACCCGGCGCACACCTATAATGTCGACCGGTTTGTCGACATCGCGAAGGACGGGCTCGCCTATTATTCGAAGAATTTCAGCCCGTACCAGTTCAAGCAATTCCGCGTCATCGAATTCCCCGTCTACAATAATTTCGCGCAGGCGTTTCCGGGCACCGTGCCCTATTCGGAAGGCGCCGGGTTCATCACCAAGATCGATGACAAGGACGGCGTCGACTTCATCGCCTATGTCACCGCGCACGAACTGGCGCACCAATGGTGGTTTCACCAGGTGACCGGCGCCGACATGGAGGGCAGCACCGTCCTGTCGGAAACGCTCGCCCAATATTCGGCGATCATGGTCATGGAGAAGCGCTACGGCGATGCGATGATCCGCAAGTTTCTGAAGCGCGGCATGGACGGTTATCTCATGACGCGCGGCAAGGAGAATGTTGCCGAACCGACGCTCGAGCGGGTGCAGGAGCAGGCCTATGTCCGCTACCAGAAGGGCGGTAACATCATGTACCTGCTCAAGGACCAACTGGGTGAGGCCGAGGTCAATCGCGCGCTGCGCACGCTGGTCCAGCAGTTCGCGTTCAAGGGCCCGCCCTATCCGACCGGCCGCCATCTGGTCGACCTGCTCCGCGCCGAGGCGAAGACGCCGCAACAACAGCAACTGATCACCGACTCCTTCCAGCACATCACGCTGTACGACCTCAAGGTCGCCGGCGCGCAGGCGAGCCGCCGTCCCGACGGCAAGTGGACGGTGACGATGACCGCCGAGGCGCACAAGCGTTATGCCGACGGCAAGGGCGTCGAGACCGATGCGCCGCTGGATGCAATGATCGATGTCGGCGTCTTCACCGCCAACCCGAGCGCCAAGGGGTTCGGAAAAGCCAATGTCCTGTCGATGCAATCGCAGCGCCTGACGACCGGGAAACGCAAGATCACCCTGGTCGTGAATGCAAAGCCGCTGTTCGTCGGGTTGGATCCGTACCTCAAATATATCGACCGCAATACCGACGACAACGTCATGGCAATTGAGTAATTTGAATTTCAGTTATTTAAATCAATATTTTAATTGAAAATACTAGGGGGATATTATGATGTACAAGAATAAGTATTTTCTGACTGGCATTTCCGTCTTGGCACTGACTTTGCCGTCGATGGCTTCGGCGCAGACGTCGGCCGAAGAACGCGAAGCACGTGTGGCAGCCGATGAGCAGGCGCGAAATAACAGCGACATCATCGTCACGGCGACGCGCCGCGACGAATCGATTCTGAGCGCGCCGCTCAGCATCACTGCCTATTCGCAGGAATCGCTCGATACGAAGGGCGTGCGAAATATGGAGGATCTTGCCCGCATGACGCCGGGCGTTTCGATCAATCAGGGTACGTTCGGAATCAAATATCTGGTGATCCGCGGGCTTTCCTCGTCGGTCGGCGCGACGATGAACGGCGTTTATATCGACGATACGCCGGTGCAGGTCCGCTCGGTCAGCCTGACGACGAACTTTTATCCGGCGATGTTCGACCTCGAGCGTGTCGAAGTGCTGCGCGGTCCGCAGGGTACGTTGTTTGGCGCCGGCGCCATGGGCGGCGCGGTGCGTTTCATTTCGACCAAGCCGGGATTTAGCGAATACACCGGCTACGCGCGCGGTGAGCTCGCGACGACCGAGGGCGGCGGCTTGAGCTATGAAGGCGGCGCTGCCGTCGGGGGCCCGATCATCAAGGACAAGCTCGCATTTCGGGTGAGCGGTTATTATCGCCGCGATGGCGGCTATATCGACCGCGTGCCGATTGTTCCGAGCCGCGGTACGGCGCGCAAGAACCATAACGAGCGCGATACCTATGTCGGGCAGGCGCAGCTGGCGTTCAAGCCGACCGAGGATACCACGATCACCGCGGGCGTCTTTCACCAACAGGCCGATCGCGACAACAGCGACCAGTTCTGGGAATGGCGCGCGAGCAATCCCTATGATCGGCCAGCCTACCCCAAATTCACGAGCGGCGAAGGGCTTGATTCCTATGGTCGCGACCGGGCGACTATTTATTCGCTCAAGATCGAGCAGGATCTTGGTCCGGCAAGTTTGATCAGCAATACCGCGATTACCGATCGTCGGGCGGTCAACAAAGACGATGGAACTGCGTTTTTCATAGACATACTTGGCGGCCTTGGTCCGTTGCTCGGATATCCGGGCCCGATTCCGGCAGATATTGACCTCCCCGGTATCGACGAACGCGCGGTCATCAACCTTGAAATGCGCCAGCGTTCTTTTACCCAGGAATTGCGCATCCAGTCCAACCCCGACACCGGTCCGATCAGCTATGTTGCGGGTGTGTTTTACCAGAATTCGCGTCAGACGGCCGAGGAGTTTGATACCGCGCCGGCCACAGACGGACCCTTTTTGTGGGATCTGCTCGGATTGGTTCCCGTCGTCAACGGCACCATCGGCTATCTTCTCGATCAGGCGCGCGACAAGCAATTCGGCGTGTTCGGCAATCTGGAGTATAATCTGACCGATAAACTGTCGGTAAGCGCGGGTGTCCGCTATTCCTATATAACCTTCGATTTCAGGCAGGTTTCGGGCTTCAAATTGCCGACCGACGCCGTAAATGTCGGCCGCACGTCGGAGAGCCCGATCACGCCGAAATTCGGCATCGAATATACTCCGAACGAAAATCTGATGTTTTACGCTTCTGCGGGCAAGGGATTCCGCCCGGGCGGCACCAACTCGATCCCGGCCCCGGGTACGCTCGACGAGGCGTGCCAGGCGCAACTCCGCAGCTTGGGTTATGCCGACGGGTATCCGCCGCGTCAGTACCGGTCCGACAGCACCTGGAGCTATGAGGTCGGTGCGAAGGGACGTGTCGGCAATTGGCTGACCTTCGCCGGCGACGTGTTCCAGATCGACTGGACCGACGTGCAGCGGACGCGCAACGTGTTGAATTGCGGTAACCCGTTCCTCGACAATCTGGGCAAGTCACGGGCGCGCGGCGTCGAGGGCAAGATCACCGTCACGCCGATCACTGGCCTCTCGCTCGATGCCAACTTCAGCTACACCGACGCAAGGGTGCAGCAGACGCTCACCGTTCCCACCAACCCGCTCCCGATCGTCACTAAGGGAGACCGGTTCGCGCCGGCGTGGATTATTTCGCTGGCAGCCGACTATGAAACCGAACTGGGCGCGGGAAATACGGTCGGCTACGGCCATGTGCAGTACGATTACCGCAGTGGCTATACGACGCCCACCGGTAACGCGGGCTACGATCCGAATTATGCCCTCATCGATACCCGCAACTTTGTTTCTGCGCGACTGGGCGTTCGTACAGGCGGCGCTAATGTTTCGGTGTTCGTCGATAACCTGCTCAAATCGGAGGATGAACTCGGTCGCCTGGCGTTGGGTGGGGGAGAGCGCCTGCTGCGGCAGGTCTATCGTCCGCGGACCTGGGGTGCGACAGTCAGCTATCGCTTCTAGGTCTCATGATTTCGATGCCGTCCGCATCCCTTGCTTTCAGGGCGGCATCAAAAGAGCGGTCCGGTCATCGCGCGGGCGCGCGATGGCCGGGCCGTTCGGCTTTCTATCGATTATTGAGTAATGGATCGGACGGTCATCCAACCGGAGGAACGGAGAAGAAATGAATTGTCCGGTCATTTTCGCACCCCGTTTGCTTAGAAGGGCGCGTCTCTCGATGGCGGCGTTTGTCGCAGTCTCGGCTGCGCTCGCTCCGGCGGCGCAGGCGGCGCCGCGCTATGAAGCGACGATCACCCGCACCACCTTCGGCGTGCCGCACGTCGAAGCCGAGGATTTCGGCGGGCTGGGGTTCGGCGCCGCCTATGCGCAGGCGCAGGACAATATCTGTCTGATGGCGGACGGCTATGTCAGCGCGTCGGGCCAGCGTTCGCGATACTTCGGTCCGGACGGCGCGACGGTGATCGGGCTCGTCCCGGCGAAGAATATCGACAGCGACCTCTATTATGCGACGATGCAGGACATCGCGGCGCTGCGCGCCGGTTTTGCCAAGACGTCGAAGGATTCAAGGGCGCTGATCGAGGGCTGGGTGGCGGGGTATAACCGCTTCCTGCGCGACAATCGGGACAAGCTACCCGCCGGATGCGCGGGCCAGCCATGGGTGCGCGAAATTACCCGCGACGATGTCCTGCGCTCGCTCAACGGCTTCACCATGCTGGCGGGATCGGCGATGGCGGCCGCGAAAATCGCGGAGGCTGCACCGCCCGCTGCCGAAGCTGCTACGGCTGCGGCCAAGCCGGTCGCCGCGGCGCCGCAGTTCGCCGACGACATCCGGGAATCGATGAAGCTGGGCAGCAACGGCTGGGCGTTCGGCGGCGATGCCACGATGAACGGCAAAGGGCTCGTCGTCGGCAACCCGCATTTTCCCTGGTACGGTCCCAACCGCTTCTACCAGATCCACCTGACGATCCCCGGCAAGTTCGATGTCGCGGGGGCGGCGATCACCAACCAGCCCTATGTCGGGATCGGCTTCAACAGGGATGTCGCGTGGACGCATACCGTCGACACCGCGGCGCACATGACCCTGTTCAAGCTGACGCTCGATCCCGCCGATCCCACCGCCTATATCGTCGACGGCAAGCGCGTGCCGATGGAACGCCGCGAGGTCGCCGTCGCGATGAAGGACGGGGCGCCCGTCGTGCGGACGCTGTTCCAGTCGCGTTACGGCCCGATCCTCTCGATGCCCGGCACCGACTATGCGTGGACGCGGCAGACCGCCTATGCCCTCGCCGATGCCAACAAGGGCAATGTGCGGAGCGGCGAGGGCTATCTCGCCATGGCGCGGGCGCGGAATGTCGGCGACATCCACGCCGCGCTGATCCGATATCTGCATGCGCCGTTCCTCAACACCCTCGCCGCCGACCGCAAGGGCGACGCGCTCTATGCCGACATCAGCCCCGCGGCCAATGTCTCGGCCGAGCGCTTTGCCGCCTGCGGCACGATGTCGCCGCCGACCCCCGGTTTTCTGCAGCGGCTCTATGTCCTCGACGGCGGCCGGTCGGCCTGCGATTGGGAAAAGACGCCGGGCACCCCGGTGCCGGGACTGCTCCCTGCGTCGAAGATGGCCGCGATCTATCGGCGCGACTATGTCCAGAACAGCAACGACAGCTATCGCTGGGCGAATATCGAAGCGCCGATCGCCGAACTGGGGCCGATGATGGGTCCCGATTTCCTGTTGCTGCCCAGCATGCGCACCCGGTCGGGGCTCCAAGAAATCCGGGGCGTCCTGCAATCGGGCAAGTTCGATATCGACGTCGGCATCCGGACGATGCTCGGCAACAAGAATTTCGCCGGCAACCTCGTCATGCCCGCGGTCCTGAAGCTGTGCGAGCGTCCCGAGGCGCCGAAACCCGCCTGCGCAGCGCTCGCCAAATGGGACGGCAAGGCCGAACTCGACAGCCGCGGGGCGATGCTGTTTGCAATTTTCTGGTCGAAGATCGAGCGTCGGGCCAATCTGTGGGCAGATGCATTCGACCGCAACGACGTGGTGGGTACGCCGCGCACGCTCGCCATCGATGGCGCCGCAGGCGCCGCGCTGCTCGCCGACCTTGCTTTCGCGGCCGATACGCTGACCAAGATGGGCATCGCGCTCGATGCGCCGTTGGGTGAGGTGCAGTTCGCCGAACGCGGCGATGAGCGCATCCCGATTTCGGGGTCGCCCGCCGGGGTGCTCAACTATACCGCTGCGCTGCCGGTCAAGGGCGGTTTCGGCGTCGTCCACGGGGCGAGCTATGTCCAGTCGGTCAGCTTCGACGACAAAGGGCCGGTCGCGAAGGCGATCCTGACCTATTCGCAATCGACCGACCCTGCGTCGCCGCACTACGCCGATCAGACGCGCGAATTTTCGAAGCTGGCGCTGCATCCCTATCCCTTCTCGAAGGAGGAGATTGCGGCGCAGGCGATCGGGGGACCGGTGACGATCCGTCAATGAGCCTGCCGACAGGGCAGGCCGGATAAAGGGGAGCGACTATGAACGACACGCGTCAGGGATCGGTAATCTGGACCTATCTGGTGCTCACGGTGGTTTTCTGTGCGCTGCCCTATTTCCTGATCGGTTACACGGGCGAGGTCGGCGGCGGCAACGCCGGCTATGTCACTGCGCTGATGTGGGGGCCGGCGCTCGCCGCGATCGTCACCGTGGCGTGGAAGAAGCTCGACTGGGCCTCGCTCGGCTTCGCGTGGCGCGATACGCGCTCGTCATGGTACAGCTATCTGCTGCCGATCGGTTATGCGGCGGTCGCCTATCTGATCATCTGGTCGACGGGGATGGGCGGTTTCGCGGAGCCGGAAAGCATCGCGGCGCTGGCCGACCGGCTCGGCTGGACCTTCACCGATCCGGGGCGCTTCGTTCCTGCCTATTTCCTGTTCGTCGGCATCACCGGCATCATCGCGGGGACAGCGCGCGGGCTGGGCGAGGAGATCGGCTGGCGCGGATTCCTGGCGCCGCGGCTGCACGACAAGTTCGGCTTTACCGGAGGCGCGGCGGTGACCGGCGTCATCTGGACGCTGTGGCATGTCCCGCTGATCCTGTTTGCCAATTATAACAGCGGGGCACCGCAATGGTTCGCGCTCACCTGCTTCTTCGTCATGGTCATGAACCTCAGCTTTATCATGGCGTGGTTCCGGTTGAAGTCCGGCAGCGTCTGGCCTGCCGCGATCCTGCACGGCAGCCACAACCTTTATATCCAAACGATCTACACGCCGCTGACCGCGCCGAAGGGTGACATCACCGCCTATGCGATCGACGAATTCGGTTTCCTCATTCCGCTGACGACCTTCGTCGTCGCGCTGTTGCTATGGTTGCGGCGCGACCGCGCGATTGCCGCCTATGATGCACGCCGGGCGGCGGGGGAAGCGAGCTGATTTACGATGAAACAAGGGGATTGGTCATGACGGCACGGCGTTTCGGATGGGCACTGGCTTCGGTCATGGCGGTCGGATTGCTCGCACCGGGCGCGGCGGCGGAGGAGCCGCGCGCCCGCGACCTCGGCGTGCCTTTCCATGGCGAGCCCGGCCCGCTCAACGCGATTACCGATGTGCCGGGGGTCGAGGTCGGCCACACGACCTTGATCGCCGGCGACGGCCCGCTCAAGGTTGGCGAAGGTCCGGTGCGGACCGGGGTCACGGCGATCCTGCCGCGCGGCAAGAATTCCACCGTGCCGGTGTTCGGCGCGTGGGCGACGGCCAATGCGGCGGGCGAAATGACCGGCACGATCTGGATGGAGGAACGCGGCTCGTTCGATGGGCCGGTGATGATCACCAACACGCACAGCGTCGGTGTGGTGCGCGATGCCGTGGTCAAATATCTGGCCGACAGCAAGGCGTGCTGCCTGTTCTACACCCCGGTCGTCGCCGAGACCTGGGACGGCTTCCTCAACGATGTGAATGGCCAGCATGTGAAGACCGAACATGCCTTGCAGGCCATCGCGACCGCTGCCGGCGGGCCGGTGCCCGAGGGCAATGTCGGCGGCGGTACCGGGATGGTGTGCGCCGGGTTCAAGGGCGGCATCGGCACCGCGTCGCGCAAGGTCGAAATCGGCGACCGCAAATATACCGTCGGCGTGCTCGTCCAGTGCAATTACGGCGCGCGGCCGCTGCTCCGCATCGCCGGCGCCCCGGTTGGACAGGAACTAGCGACCAGCTACCTGCCGTGCAGCGACCTGCCGGGCAAAGCGGTCTACAAGCCCGAACGCCGCTGCACGCCGATCGACAAGAAGCCCTATGAGCCCGAAGGGTCGATCATCGTCGTGATCGCGACCGACATCCCGCTGTTGCCGCACCAGCTCAAGCGCATCGCCAAGCGGCCGACGCAGACGATCGGGCGGATGGGCGATATCAGCCATAATCTGTCGGGCGACATCTTCATGGCCTTCTCGACCGCCAATGCGGGCGCGCTCGATGAAAGCGCCGCGGGCGTGCAGGCGGTCTCGGCTATCTCGAATAGCGAGATAACCAAGGTGTTCGAGGCGGCAGTCGATGCGACCGAGGAATCGATCGTCAACGCGCTGGTTGCGGCGAAGACGATGACCGGACGCGACGGCGTCACGGTCCATGCGCTGCCGCACGACGAGCTCCGCACGATCCTTGCCAAATATGGACGTCTGCCCGCCGCGACGGGCAAGCCCGCCGCCAAACGGAAATAGCGGCGGGCGAACCGGTTATCCGCCGCGCGCGTAGCGGTCGGTTGCTTCGATCAGTTCATGAAGGATGCCGGGCTCGTTGAAGACGTGGCCGGCGCCTTCGACGATGCGGAGGTCCGAACCGGGCCAGCTCTGGTGCAACTCCCACGCCCGGCGGAGCGGGCACGGGATGTCGTAGCGGCCGTGGACGATCGTTCCCGGGATACCGGCGAGCCGTCCGGCATCGCGCAGCAACTGGTCGGGTTCGAGCCAGCAGTCGTTGAAGAAATAGTGATTTTCGATCCGGGCAAAGGCGATGGCATAATGATCTTCGCCGAAATTGGCGCTCAGCTCCTCGTCGGGGAGCAAGGTGATCGTTCCGGCTTCCCAGACGCTCCATGCCTTTGCCGCCTCCAACTGGGCCGCTCGGTCGTTGCCGGTCAGGATGCGGTTATAGGCGGCGACAAGGTCCCACCGTTCGGCCGGCGCAACCGGAGCGAGGAAGGCTTCCCATTTGTCGGGATAGATTTGCGACACGCCGAACTTGTAATACCAGTCGACATCCCGGTCGGCGCCGAGGAAGATCCCGCGCAGGATGAGCTCGCTGACGCGCTCGGGATGCGTTTCGGCATAGGATAGCGACAGCGTCGAACCCCAACTGCCGCCGAAGACGAGCCAGCGTTGGACCCCGGCCATTTCGCGCAACCGTTCGATATCGGCGACGAGATGCCATGTCGTATTCGCGCTGAGCTCGGCGTGCGGCGTCGAACGCCCGCAGCCGCGCTGGTCGAACAGCAGCACGTCGTAACGCGTCGGGTCGAAGAGTTGCCGGTGGGTGGGCGAGCAGCCGGCGCCGGGGCCGCCGTGCAGGAAGACCGCGGGCTTGGCGCCCGGCGTTCCGCAGCGTTCGTAATAGATATGGTGGCCGTCGCCGACGTCGAGCATTCCGGTTTCATAGGGTTCGATCGGCGGATAAAGGCTTCTCAAAGTCTGCACTGCTGCGCTCCATGGCTGTGAAGGCGCGCCCCGGCGAGACGGCTACCATCAGAGGAACTATTGCTGTATCCTCCTCCGGGCTTGCCCATGCGGAGCGCGGCCTTATGATTCTCTATGTGTCCGGGGACATAAGGCGCGCGAACGGCGTGCCTGTGCAATCGACTAATTTTGCTGCTGAGGAAGATATATTCTGATGCCGAGGGAGCTACCGAATCTGGACTGGCTGCGCGTCTTCGCGTCGACCGCTGCAACCGAGAGCTTCGCGCTCGCCGCCGGCGAACTCAGCGTGACGCCGGGTGCGGTCAGCCAGCGGATCAAGGCGCTCGAGGCCTATCTCGGCGTCGAACTGTTTCAGCGCTATCCGCAGGGCGTCCGGCTGACCGAGGCGGGGAAGCGCTATGCGCAGCGCGTGCTTCCACCGCTCGAGCAGCTTCTCATGGCGACGCGCGACATCACGGCCTCGGGCGGCACCAAGGCGGTGCGGCTGACGATCCTGCCGGCGCTCGCGCAACTGTGGCTCGGTCCGCGGATCGAGGAGTTTCATAAAGCGCATGCCAATACGACGATCGAGATCTGGGCCGACCCGGTGATCGTCGACCTGCGCACATCGAACTTCGATGTCGCCATCCGCTATGGCCAGCCGCCCTTTCCGGGCTGCGATTCCCGCCCGCTGTTTTTCGACGAGCTCGTTCCCGTCGCGGCGCCCTCGCTCATCGAGACTGCGGAGCGCGACGAGCACGGGCTGCCGGTCGGAATGCCGCTGATGCTCGACACCTATTGGGCGAATGATTTCGAGCAGTGGCTGCAGCATACCGGCCACGCGCGCCCCGCGAATCTGATCACCCAGACCTTCTCGCTCTATTCGATGGTCGTCGAGGCGACGCTGAGCGGACGCGGTTTCATGATCGGTCATACGTCGGTGCTGTCCGACCTGATCGCACAGGGACGGCTGCAACCGCTTTCGGACCAGCGGGTGGCAGCGGGCAACCAATTCTACCTGTTGACCAAGGCGTCGTCGCCGCTGTCCGACATCGCCGAAACCTTCATCGACTGGATCGTCGAGCAGGCGACGCCGGACGGCGCGGCGGAGTGACGGCAAGAGGCAGCAATTCTGGTCCAGAGGCGCAGGAATAATCGCATTGCGCCATCTCCGCCCCGCGCGCACCCTTGGAAAAACTGGGCGTGCCGGGGACATAGGAATATGATGAAATCGCTGCTGGTCGTGCTGACGCTTGCTGCCGTGCTTCCCCTGCCCGTGATGTTGCAGGCGGCGGGCGCCGAGCCGATTGTCAGGCCGGGCGGCGACATTCCGGGCGATTACAGCCCGCTGCCGGCGGACGCCGATTACGAACGGCGCGAAATGATGATCCCGATGCGCGACGGGGTGAAGCTTTATACGGTCATCCTCGTCCCCAAGGGAGCGAAAGACGCGCCGATCGTGCTTAACCGCACGCCCTATAATGCCACGGCGCGGGTGTTGCGGACGACGAGCCCGGTAATGGTCGACGCGGTGCCCTTCGAGGATCGCGAGTTCGCGAAGGCGGGCTATATCCGCGTGTGGCAGGATATTCGCGGCAAGTATAAATCGGAAGGCGATTATGTCGTCACGCGGCCCATGGTCGGTCCGCTGAACGATACCGGCGTCGACAATGGTACCGACGCCTATGACACGATCGACTGGCTGGTGAACAAGGCGAACCTGCCCGAAAGCAACGGCCGCGTCGGCATAATCGGTTCGTCCTATGAGGGCACGACGGTCGTCCAGGCGCTCATCAAGCCGCATCCGGCGGTCAAGGTCGCGGCGCCCGAGAGCCCGCTCGTCGATGCGTGGACGGGCGACGACTGGTTCCACAACGGCGCCTTCCGGCAGGTGATGGCCGATTATATTGCGCAGCAAACGGGCGACCGGTCGATCGCCAAGGCTGCGTCGCGCGGCGGTTACGACGATTATGACAACTTCCGCGCCGCCGGATCGGCGGGCGATTGGGGCAAGGCGCGCGGATACGACCGTCTGCCCTTCTGGCGGCGGTTACAGGAGCATCCGGCCTATGATGCGGTGTGGCAGGGGCTGGCGCTCGACAAGCTGCTCGCGGCGAACCCGTCGGACGTGCCGACCCTGTGGGTCCAGCCCTTGTGGGACCAGGATGATATCTATGGCGCAATCCGTTCGTGGGAGGTGCTGAAGGCGAAGGGCAAGATGGGCAACAACCACCTGCTGCTGGGGCCCTGGTCGCACAGCCAGGTGAACCGCAACGACGTCGGCCGCAACCTCGGCCCGCTCCAGTGGAGCAGCAATACGATCACCCAATATTGGCGTGACATGATCCTGCCCTTCTTCAACGAGCATCTGCAGGGTGGTCCGCCTGCCAATATTCCGGCGGTGACCGCTTACAATACCGGCGAAGACCGCTGGGAACGGCTGTCCAACTGGCCGCTCGCCTGCGAAACGGGATGCCCGGCGCCGCTGACGCCGATCTATCTCGGCGCCAATGGCGGGCTGGGCTTTCAGACCGGAGCGGCCGGCGGCGACGCCTATGTCGCCGATCCTGCCAAGCCGGTTCCGCATTATCCGCGGCCGGTCAATTTCGACGATGGTAGCTGGCAGAGCTGGCTGACCAGCGATCAGCGTTCGTTCGACGGGCGTCCCGACGTGATGACGTACCAGACCGAAGTGCTGACCGAAGCGGTGCGCGTGTCGGGTACGCCGATCGCCGACATCTTTGCGCGCACCACCGGCACCGATGGCGATTTCGTCGTCAAGGTGATCGATGTCTATCCCGCGACAAATTCGAGCGAGCCGAAGATGGGCGGCTACCAGCTTGCGATCGCGCTCGAAATCTTTCGCGGCCGCTACCGCGAGAGTTTTGAGCATCCCTCGGCAATCCCCGCGGGGAAGGTGCAGCAATATAAGTTTCGCCTGCCGACGGTGAACCACGTCTTCAAGCCGGGGCACCGGATCATGGTGCAGGTCCAGTCGAGCCTCTTTCCCTATTATGACCGCAATCCGCAGACCTATGTCCCCAACATCTTCCACGCGAAGCCATCGGACTATCGGCCCGCGACGGTGACGATCGAACGCGGCGGCAAGACGCCCAGCCGTGTGTGGCTGCCCGTCGTTCCGCTCGACCAGTCGACGGCGATGGCTCGCTAAGACGTCTTTCGATCATCTTGAATTGTCATCCCGGCGCAGGCCGGGATCTCGGCCTTGCATCATAATGCACCGTTGAGATGCCGTCCTTCGCAGGACGACGAATAGGTCATTCCCGGAGAATCGCATTGAATAGCTGGACACGCCGCAAGCCGATCGCCCCGGCCGGAGAACGCCACCCCGACGCCTTGCCGCCGACCCTGTCGTGGCCGCACCTGATGGCGCTGGGCGTCGGGGCGATCGTTGGTACCGGCATCTTGACGCTGATCGGGGTCGGTGCCGACCGCGCCGGTCCCGCGGTGCTGCTGTCCTTCGTCATCGCCGGAGCGGTGTGCGCGTGCGCGGCGCTCGCCTATGCCGAGCTTGCGGCGATGATGCCGGCGGCGGGCAGCGCCTATAGCTATTCCTACGCGGTGCTCGGCGAAGCGATCGCATGGGTGGTCGGGTGGAGCCTGATCCTCGAATATTCGCTGGTCGTGTCGACGGTCGCGGTCGGCTGGTCGGGCTATGCCTCGCCGCTGCTCACCGGCATCGGTTTTCCGGCGGCGCTAACACAGGGGCCCGAACTCGGCGGGATCATCAACCTGCCCGCGGTGTTCATCATCGCCGTGGTCACGGCCCTGCTGTTGCTCGGGACGCGCGAGAGCGCGCGGGTGAATGCCGTGCTCGTGCTGGTCAAGATCGCGACCCTGTCGCTCTTCGTCTTCTACGCCTTGCCGCATTTCGATGCCGCCAACCTTGATCCTTTCATGCCCTATGGCTTCGCGGCGGGTGCCGGCGACGATGGCGTGCAGCGCGGCGTGATGGCTGCGGCGGCGATCATCTTCTTCGCCTTTTACGGCTTCGATGCGATTTCGACCGCGGCGGAGGAGACCAAGCGGCCCGAGCGCGATCTGGCGATCGGCATCATCGGGTCGATGGTCGTCTGCACGCTCATCTACCTGCTCGTCGCCGCGACCGCGGTCGGTGCGGTTTCCTTCACGCAGTTTGCCGACAGCCCCGAGCCGCTCGCACTGATCCTGCGGTCGATCGACCAAGCAGGCGTCGCACACGTCGTCGCGACCGCGGCGGTGATTGCGCTGCCGACGGTACTGCTCGCCTTCCTGTACGGGCAGAGCCGCATCTTCCTTGCAATGGCGCGCGACGGTTTTCTGCCGCAGGGGTGGGCGCGGATTTCGAGTCGCGGCACGCCGACGCGGATCACGGTGATGACCGCGGTGCTCGTCGCGATCCTTGCCGGGCTGCTGCCGATCGGCGAGATCGCGGCGCTCGCCAATGCGGGTACCCTGATCGCCTTCATCGCCGTCGGCCTTTGCCTGATCATCCTGCGTCGCCGTTCTCCCGACCTGCCTCGTCCGTTTCGTGTCCCGGCCGTCGCGCTGGTCAGTCTCGGCGCGGTCGGCGGCTGCCTCTATCTCTTCTTCAGCCTGCCCGCGCAGACATTGCTGTGGTGTCTGGTCTGGAATGCCGTCGGAATCCTGATCTACACGCTCTACGGCCGCCACCGAAGCAAACTCGCGGCAGGATGAAAAACACTCACCCTCGGAAGCAGCATTACTCGTTTGCGCGGGGCGGGGGTGGGGAGGGTAGTTGCCCCAGCCGCCGGGCGCGCGTCCGGCTCAATCCCCAATGACCGGAGGCATTATGCTGTTAGGCGTTCCCAAAGAGATCAAGACCCATGAATATCGCGTCGGCCTGACCCCCGGCTCGGTGCGTGAATATGTCGCGCGCGGCCATGAAGTGCTCGTCGAAACCGGTGCGGGCCTCGGCATCGGTGCCGACGACGATGCCTATCGTGCCGCCGGTGCGACCATCGCCAGCGATGCCGCCGAAGTCTTCAAGCGCGCCGAGATGGTGGTCAAGGTCAAGGAGCCGCAGCCGTCCGAATGGGTCCAGCTCCGCGAGGGCCAGATCCTCTTCACCTACCTCCATCTCGCCCCCGATCCCGAACAGACGAAGGGCCTGCTCGCATCGGGCTGCCACGCGATCGCCTATGAAACGGTCACCGACCGCACCGGCGCGCTGCCGCTGCTGGCGCCGATGAGCGAAGTTGCCGGGCGTCTGGCGATCGAAGCGGCCGGTTCGGCGCTGCGCCGCCATGCGGGCGGCCGCGGGCTGCTGCTCGGCGGCGTTCCCGGCGTCGCGCCGGCGCGCGTCCTCGTGATCGGCGGCGGTGTCGTCGGCACGCACGCCGCGCGGATGGCAGTAGGCCTTGGTGCCGAAGTGACGATCGTCGACCGTTCGGTGCCGCGCCTGCGCCAGCTCGACGAACTGTTCGGCGGCCGCGTGCGGACACGCATGTCGACGATCGACAGCATCGAGGAAGAGCTGGTCGACGCCGATGTCACCGTTGGCGCCGTGCTGGTGCCCGGCGCGAGCGCGCCGAAGCTGGTCTCGCGTGCAATGCTGGGCCGGATGAAGCAGCGTTCGGTTCTGGTCGACGTCGCGATCGATCAGGGCGGCTGCTTCGAAACCTCGCGCCCGACGACGCACGAAAACCCGACCTTCGAGGTCGACGGCGTGATCCATTATTGCGTCGCGAACATGCCGGGCGCGGTGCCGCTGACGTCGAGCCAGGCGCTCAACAACGCAACCTTGCCGTTCGGCCTCGCGCTCGCCGACAAGGGCCTCGCGGCACTCGACGCAGACCCGCACCTGCTCGCCGGGCTGAACGTCTCGGGCGGCAAGGTGACCAACGAAGCGGTCGCCGAGGCGCTCGGCCTGTCGTTCGCCGACGGACGCGACACGATCCGTAAACTCGCGGCCTGATGGCCGTGAGGGGCATGGCCGGCCGGGCTGCCGGCCATGCCCTATCCGGACGCTGACTCGCGCGGTGCGTCCGGCGCGAGCTGGCGGCTGTAGAGCCAGCCGATCCCGATCAGGCTGAAGCCGAGCGCGACGAACGAACCGATCCGCGCCAGCCCCTCGAGCCCCGAGGCGTCGAACAGGAAGACCTTGCCGGCGGCGCCGATCATCAGCACCAGCGATGCAATCCGCCAGTCGTGGCGCTGCGTACGGATACCCCAGAGCAGGAAGCCGAGCGCCAGCCCAAGGAGCAGGATCGACCGCAGGATATTCTCGGCGTCGGTCACCCCGTCCTCCGCGAGCAGCGTGCCGTGGAACAACTGGCGCAGCGTCGCCCAGGCAAAACCCGCGACGAGCAGCATGACGGCGATCTGCACGAACCGGTCGAGCGCGGCCGGGGGCTTGGCGAAGAGCGCCGGCACCTGCGTCAGCCCGAACCACGGCAACAGAAACAGCGGCAGCAGCAGGTTAGCGAGCGGCCACGCCCCGACGGCCTGCGCCGACCACAACGGATTGTGGAGGACAAGCCCGTAAAGCAGGGCGTGCGCCGTGCCTGCAAGGACAAGCGGGCGGGCGAGGCCCGTCATGCCGCGGCGCAGCGCTAGCCAGCCGCCGCCGATCAGCAAGCCTTCCCAAACAAGCCGCTGGACGATCCCGGTTGCGACGAAATCATCGCCCGCCAGCGCGGCGAAGCCGAGGCGATAGAAAGCGTGCAGCGCGATGCCGCCGACGGTTCCGGCAAGGGCGATGCCGGCGATCCGGAGCCAGCGCGGCACGCTGTCGCGGATCAGCCACAGCGAAACCCCGAAGAGCAGCGCGGGAAGCAAGAGCCGGAGCAACAGCGGTTCGGCGGTCAACAGGCTGTTGTCGAGTTGCATCGGTATGGCGGCGAGCGAAAGCAACGCCTCCGTCGTCCAGGAGGCGATCGGGAGGGCGGCCCAGCCGAGGCCGAGGAGGGCGAAACTTGCGGCCGCGGCATCGACCCGGTCGAGCCGCACCCGCCGCGCCGCGAGCAGCGCCGCC